>JBOGIQ010000394.1:0-5068 GCA_050742535.1 Vicinamibacterales bacterium
AACCGGCCCGACGCGGAGCCCACCGGCTGGGACACGCGCTGGTACGGACCCGGCCGTGGCGGCTGGCGCAGCATGCCGACAGGACACTAGTGCTATGTCCTTCCAGCTCTACTACCGGCCGCTCCGTTGTCGCGGCCGGAAAATCAGCGTCGAAGAGTACCCGTGACTCGTACTCTTCCAGTGGATACGCTCCACTAGAGCCCGATGGCCAAGGTCGATTCGCTCCCCGCTGAATCTGGTCTCGCGCGCGTCGGCCTCCGCCTTTCGGACTGGTTCGAGCGCTGGTTTCCCGACGCGTTTGCCCTCGCGCTGACGGCTGTCGCGATCGTCTTCGTCGCCACGCTCGCCGCCGGTGCCTCGCCGGCGCAAAGCGCACAGTGGTTCGGCTCGGGCTTCTGGGATCTCGTCGCCTTCACGATGCAGATGTCGATGATCATCCTGACCGGCTACGCCGTGGCGACGTCGGCGCCGGTCTACGCCGTGATCCGGCGGATGGCGAGCGTGCCGAAGACGGGGCGCGGCGCCGCCGCGTACGTCGGTTTGTTCTCGATGCTGGCGTCGCTGGTGTCGTGGAGCTTCAGCCTGATCTTCAGCGGCCTGCTCGCGCGCGAAGTGGCGCACCGCGTGCGCGGATCGGACTATCGCGCCATCGGCGCAGCCGCCTACCTCGGCGTCGGCAGCGTGTGGGCCCTCGGCCTGTCCTCGTCGGCGGCGCTGATCATGGCCGCCCCGGCCTCGCTGCCCGACGCCATCGAGAAGATCAGCGGTGTCATTCCGCTCAGCCAGACGCTGCTGCTGTGGCAAAGCCTCCTGATCGCCGCGCTGATCATCGTCGCGTCGATGCTCGTGTCGTATTACTCCGCGCCAGCCCCCGCGCATGCCAAGACCATGGAAGAGATGGGCGTGACCTACGCGCCCGCAACGCAGGCAGCAAGCCGGCGCGAGAAGCCTGGCGAATGGCTCGAATACAGCCCGCTGATGACGATCGTGATCTGCACGCTGGGGTTCGGTTACCTGGCGAGTCGTGTCGCCGCTGACGGCTGGGGCGTCCTCCTCGAGCTCAATCATTACGTCTTCACGTTTCTGATGGTCGGCATGCTGCTGCACTGGCGGCCGCGTTCGTTCGTGAATGCGATCGCCGGCGCGGTCGCGCCGGTCGGCGGGGTGCTGATTCAGTACCCGCTCTACGCGGGCATCGTGAAGATGATGACCGAGTCAGGGCTGGCGACGCAGCTGGCGCACTTCTTTGTCCGAGTCTCCAACGAGCACACGTTCCCCGTGATGATCGGTATCTACTCCGCGTTCCTCGGACTGTTCATTCCGTCCGCCGGCGGCAAATGGCTGATCGAAGCGCCGTACATGCTGGAAGCGGCAAAGACGCTCGAGGTGCATCTCGGCTGGGTCGTGCAGACCTACAACGCAACCGAGGCGCTGGCCAACCTGATTCATCCGTTCTGGATGCTGCCGCTGGTAGGAATCCTCGGCCTGAAGGCGCGCGACATCGTCGGCTACTCGATGCTGCAGTTCGCCGTGCACGTGCCGCTGGTACTCTTTCTCGTCTGGATGTTGAACTACACGCTGGCGTACGTTCCACCGGCAGTGCCGTGACCTCCAGTCAGAAGGCCCCAGGCCGCAGGCCCAAGGCCCAAGGGCTGGTCCAGGGAAAAGGGAGAAGACGTCAGGACTCACTATCCGAAACGTCGGAAACGCGCGAAGCGTTAACAACTGTCACCTTCAGCCTGATGTCGTGACCAGCCCTTGGGCCTTGGGCCTGAATCCTGAGTCCTACTACCTCTTGATCCGATCGACGAACTCCTCGAACTTCTCGTTCTCCAGACAGATCTCGTCGATCAAGTCCGTATCGACGACGATGCGCTGCTTCAGCGTGACGGTCCAGGGTTTCGTGTAGGCCTTCGGATCGTCGACGGTCACTTTGATTTCCAGGTGGCCGAAATCCGGACGCCGGATTTCCTCGCGCACTTTGGCCGCCTCGGTCAGGACGCTGCCGTTCCAGTCGATCCACGTGTCGTTGCGCAGGCCGATGGTGTCGATCACCAGCGTGTCGCCGGACCACGTCGCCGACGAATATCCCTGCCACGACGGGTTTGGATCCTTGGGCAGCGGTCTGCCGTCGGTGAACACCTGGCGGTAGCCGGCGTTCATTTCGTTGAGCACGACCAGCAGCTGCGGCGAGTGCACGAACTTCAGCAGATGCGGCAGGCCGTACGCGCGCAGGAAATTGTCGGGCAGGCATCTGATGTGGGGATCATCGATCGCCTCGTTGGCCGTGCGCTTCTTGACGATCGGGATCAGCCACGGCTGGTATGGCAACCCGCCCGGGAGATCGACGCCGATGTCGCGCATCTGCCGCGACGCGGTGATGTTCCGCTGATCGCCCGCCTCATCGGGAACCTTCGCCGGAGGCGGTGTTCCGCGGCCGTTACCGCGATTGGGCTCTGCGGTCATCCAGAGCCCGGACAGATCCGGCTTGCCGTTCGCCAGACGCGGCGGAGGTGCACTCATATTCACTTTGCCATCGGCGCGCCGTGGCACTCCCGCCGTCGGATAGTTCACCCACTGCGCGGCCAACTGGCTCGAAGCGATTAGCGTTCCGAGAATCACAAGTACGAGACGCATGCGTTACCCCGTCATGATGGCGGTGATCGTGGTGCGATACGCGACTTCCTCGTACGCCTCGAGCATCCGCTCGAGTGGCGCGACCCGTGTTGCGAGCGACTTCGCGTCGTATTGTCCCTGCTCGAGCAACCGCACGAACTTCGGCACATCGCGCAACGGACTGGCGCCGCCGGCCTGCCCGGGATGATGCGTCACGCCGCCGATCGTGAACTGAGTACCGGGTATCGAGATGTTTCCGCGCACAAGGCTGGTGGTCGTCAGGTGCCCGCCGAGCGCGCAGATCTGATACGCCTGCTGCACGGCCAGGACGCCGGTCGGATCGGGCGATCGTTCCAGCTTCGGTGGTGCGTTGTCGGCGCCAGCCGCCTCGATCACGAAGTCCGCGCCTGATCCGGGACGCCGTCCGGCAGGATTCCGTCCGCCGGACCAGAGGCGATCGGTCGGCCAGGTAGCAAGCGCGCGCACCCGCTCGACGAGGGCGTTCCCTTCCGCATGCGGATCCAGCGCGTGTGTCGCGCCCACTGTGCGCGCCATGTCGCGGCGAACCTGAACGGGATCGATGGCGATGATCGTCGAGGCACCCGCGATGCGAGCACCCTGTACCGCGCTGAGGCCGAGCGGCCCGCAGCCAACGACTGCGACCGTCGATCCGGCCTCGACCGGCGCCAGCGATGGCGACAACGTGGCGCCGAGTCCCGCCACGCTCACGCAGCTGAGCACCATTCCGAGTTCGACGGCTGAGGCTCTGGTGAACACCGGCACCACCCACTCTTCGAACGTGACCATCAGCTCGGCGAGGCCGCCGATATGCGAGTTCCCGAACACCGGCGTGCCATCGGTCATGTCGGCGACTGGGACGAGATCGTCGGCGCCAATCGCGCTGAGGAACTGGCACATGTCGGCGCGTCCGCGCAGGCAGTGATAGCACGAGCCGCACTGCGGCGTGCCGGACACCAGCACGCGATCGCCGGCCCGCACGCGGCGCACTTCGGGACCGACAGCCTCGACGATCCCGATACCGCCGTGGCCCTGGATGACCGCCATCTGGTTCATCTGCCGCACGCCGGATCCGATCGCTAGAGGGCTCGGCGTCGCGCCGGGCGGCGGTGCCGGCTGGAACCCGAGCACAGCGGGCACGTTCGAGTAACAGAGGTTCGTCGCCTCGGTACGGACGACAACCTGGCGACCGGCGATCGGCCGCAGGACGACGTCGTGAAGGGTTGTGCGACCGGTGCCGTTGCCACGGGAAATCCAGGCCTTGAAGCGCCGGCGGGTGACGACGGCCGGCGCCTGCGCGGAAGCTGGCGCCACACCGCCAAGGAGCGCCGCGCCGCCGGCGGCGACACCGCTCAGTAACTTCCGCCGTGAGAGTGTCGGTTTGTTTTTTCGCATAGTGTCTGGTCCGCCTGAAGGCGGACACTACGAGTCGATTCCCGAAGCGCGGGCCTGTTCACGCGCGAGGACGGCCTGATCGCGGTCGGCATCGCCATGCGCCACCGCGCCGAGCAATCGCTGGTGGTAGACGTCATGGCTCGGCATCGGCACGCGCGCCAGATCCGCCGCCGCGGCAATCAGCAAGGCGTCCTTGAGGCCGACGGTGATCGGAGAGCCGACCTGGTCATAGCTTTCGTCAACCATCTTCTGGCCGTAGACCTTATATGCGGTTGACGCGAACAGTCCCTCGACCATCACGTCCTGAAACACCTGCGGCTGCACGCCGTACTTGCGGACCAGCGCAAAGCCCTCCGCCATGGCGACCATCGCGCAACCGAGCACCGCGTTGTTCGCGAGCTTGATGGCCGTCGCGCACTCCGGTTTCGGCCCGGCCGGAAAGATCCGGCGGCCAATGAGTTCGAGCAGCGGCGCGCATCGCGCCACGGCATCCTCAGGCCCACCGGGCACGACGCCAAGCTGGCCGGCCGCCGCGAGGTCCGGCCGTCCGAGCACCGGCGCGGCAACGAGCGTCTGTCCTGCCTGCGCATGCGCCGCTTCGAGCGTCCGGATGGCGCCGACACCATAGGTGCCCATCGCGAGGTGGATGGCGCCTTCAGGCAGCGACTCGCAGAGTCCGCCGGGCTGTGTGGCAATGCTCACCACAGCCGCGTCCTCGACGAGCATCGTCACCACGACCTCGCGGCCGTCGCACAACTCGCGCAGCGATGCCGTGCTGCGCGCGCCATCCGCAACGAGTGCAGCAGCGGCGGCAGGCGCGACGTCATAGACCGCGAGGTCATGCCCGCCGCTGAGGATGCGACGGGCCATCCCGCTGCCCATCCGGCCAAGACCGATAAAGCCGACTCTCATAAAGTTGAAAACTGAAAAACTGGAAGAAGTGGAAAAGTAACTGAGAAGTGCCGCGAGCTAGCGCGGTGCACTTCGCCCTTACTTGTTCCCCTTTTCCACTTTTCCACTTTTGTACTTCTTCCACTTA
>JBOGIQ010000395.1:0-5024 GCA_050742535.1 Vicinamibacterales bacterium
GTCCGCCGGCAGCACCGGCGAGGGAAACCTGGTACGCGGAACCACAGAAGGTCTTCGACAACCTCTACTTCGTCGGGCAGACGGAATATTCCGCCTGGGCGATTACGACCTCGCAGGGCATCGTGCTGCTCGACGCGATCTACGACTATTCGGTCGAGGCCGAGGTCGATGAAGGCCTGCGGAAGCTTGGCCTGAATCCGGCGGACATCAAGTACGTCATCGTCAGCCACGGCCACCTCGATCACGCCGGCGGCGCCAAGCACCTGCAGGAGAAGTTCGGGGCGCGGCTGATCATGTCGGCCGCCGATTACGACCTGCTCGATCAGCAGAATCCGTCGTGGAAGCCGAAGCGCGACATGGTCGCGACCGACGGCATGAAGCTGACCCTTGGGGACGTCACGATGACCCTGTATCTCACGCCGGGGCATACGGAAGGGACGATCTCGACGGTCTTCCCGGTGCGCGACGGCAACACGAAGCATGTCGTGGCGACGTGGGGCGGCACGCTGTTCAACTTCGGGCGCAATCGCCCGCGGCTCGAGTCGTATGCGCAGCAGGCGGAGCGGTTCAAGGAGATCGTGACCAAGGCCGGCGCCGACGTGATGCTGTCGAATCACACGGTCTACGACGGCAGCAAGACGAAGCTGCCGGCGATGAAGGCGCGCAAGGCCGGAGAGAAACACCCGTATGTCATCGGTACCGACGGGGTGCGCCGGTATCTGACGGTTGTCGGGGAGTGCGCGCGGGCGGCGGTCGAGATCGTGCCGGCGCAATAAAACGTTCGGATCGTTCGAGTCGTTCGGGTCGTTCGAATCGTTCGGAGGAAAAACGGAATGGAGGCGGTACCCGTAAAGATCCTGCCACGCGGCTGGGGCGACACCGAACGCCGCGACGCGTGGTGGGTCGAGGCGATCCTCGTCGTCATCGTGTTCTCGTCGTTCCTGGGCTACGGCACGTGGGCGGCGATGCAGAACGAGCACTTCGAGTTCGGTCCGTATCTCTCGCCGTTCTATTCACCGCTGCTGTGGGGCGAGTCGCACCATGCGTGGTTCGGTGCGAGGCCCGGCTGGTTCCCGGTCGCGTTGTTCTACCCGGCGTTAGTGATTCTTCCTTTTCCAGGGCTCTTTCGATTCACCTGTTACTACTATCGCGGCGCCTACTACAAGGCGTTCTGGCAGGATCCGGTGTCGTGCGCCGTCGGCGAACCGCGCGGCACGAGCTACTGGGGCGAGCGATGGTTCCCGCTGGTGCTGCAGAACGTCCACCGCTATTTCGCGTATGCGGCCGTCGTCTTCATCGTCATCCTGTCCTACGACGTGTGGCTGGGGATGTGGTGGACGGAGGAGGCGACCGGCGCGACGGAGTTCGGCATCGGCGTCGGCACGCTGGTGATGCTCGTCAACGTGCTGCTCATCGCCAGCTACACCTTCGGATGCCACTCGCTGCGTCATCTCTTCGGCGGCCGCCGCGATGAAATCTCCCGCGCGCCGCTCAGCGAAGCGTGCTACCGCTGTGCGAGTTCCCTGAACGGCCGGCACATGATGTTCGCCTGGCTCAGCCTGTTCTCCGTCGGCTTGACGGACGTCTACATCCGCCTCTGCTCGATGGGCGTACTCACGGATTACAGGATCCTCTGATGTCAGCGCACGCCACGTATACCTACGACGTCCTCATCATCGGGGCCGGCGGCGCCGGCCTGCGGGCGGCGATCGAAGCGTCCAACGCCGGCGCGTCAGTCGGTCTGATCTGCAAGTCGCTCCTGGGCAAAGCGCACACGGTCATGGCCGAAGGCGGCATGGCCGCGGCGATGGGACACAACGACGATCGCGACAACTGGCGTGTGCACTTCGCCGACACGATGCGCGGCGGCCAGTACGTGAACAACTGGCGCATGGCGGAGCTGCACGCCAAGGAGGCGCCGGACCGCGTGCGCGAGCTCGAAGGGTGGGGCGCGGTGTTCGATCGCACGCCTGACGGGCGAATCAACCAGCGGAACTTCGGCGGACACCGCTATCCGCGGCTCGCGCATGTCGGCGACCGCACGGGCCTCGAGTTGATCCGGACGCTCCAGGATCACGCCGTCTACCTTGGCATGACCGTCCACATGGAGCACACCGTCATCGATCTGCTCCTCGACGGCGGGCGTGCGGCCGGCGTGCTCGCCTACGATCGCGAACGGGGCCGCTTCCACGTTTTCGCGGCCAAGGCCGTCGTGCTGGCCACCGGCGGCGTCGGCCGCGCCTTCAAGATCACCAGCAACAGCTGGGAAGGGACGGGCGACGGCCACGCGCTGGCCTACCGGGCGGGCGCCGAGCTGATCGACATGGAGTTCATCCAGTTCCACCCGACCGGGATGGTGTGGCCGCCAAGCGTGCGCGGCATCCTGGTTACGGAAGGCGTGCGCGGCGAAGGCGGCGTGCTGAAGAACAGCGAAGGACGCCGCTTCATGTTCGACGACATTCCGGACAACTACAAGCCGCAGACGGCCTCTGATCCCGAAGAAGGGTGGCGTTACACGCAGGGCGACAAGGGTGCCCGCCGGCCGCCTGAACTGCTCACGCGCGATCACGTCGCCCGCTGCATCAACCGCGAGGTCAAGGCCGGCCGCGGATCTCCGCACGGCGGTGTGTTTCTCGACATCGCCTGGATCAAGGAGAAGCTGAAGGACTCGGAGGCGCACATCAAGCGCAAGCTGCCGAGCATGTATCACCAGTTCAAGGAGCTGGCCGATCTCGACATCACCAAAGAGCCGATGGAGGTCGGGCCGACCACGCACTACATCATGGGCGGCATCCGCGTGGATGCCGACACGCAGATGTCGACCATCCCCGGCCTGTTTGCCGCCGGCGAGTGCGCCTCCGGTATCAACGGCGCGAACCGGCTGGGCGGCAACTCGCTATCGGATCTGATCGTCTTCGGGAAGCGCGCCGGCGAGTACGCCGCGCAGTTTGCCCGCGAACATGGCGCGGCCCGCATCGACGAGTCGGCGGTCGACCGGGCGACGAGCGACGCGCTCCGTCCGTTCGACGCCGGCGATCAGGGCGAGAACCCCTATCGGCTCCAGGCCGACCTGCAGGACACCATGCAGAACCTCGTCGGCATCGTCCGCCAGGAGGCGGAGATGCAGGAGGCGCTGTCGCGGATCCAGCACTTCAACGCGCGCGCGTCGCGCCTCGGCGTCTCCGGCCACCGCGAGTATCACGCGGGCTGGCACACGGCGATCGACGTGCGCAATCTGCTGGCGGTGGCGGAAGCGATCACGCGTTCGGCGATCGAGCGCAAGGAAAGCCGCGGCGGCCACTTCCGCGAGGACTATCCACAGAAGGCCGACGCGTTCGCGACCTTCAACATCATGGTGAAGCGCGCCGGCGACCGTGCGATGCAGGTGTCGCGCGTGCCGATCCCGGCGCTGCCGGATTACTTGAAGGACGTCATCGAGGAGCAGAAGTCGTGAGCAGCGCAACCTTCAAGATCTGGCGGACCCACCCGGAAGGCGACGGGACATATCAGACGTTTACGACCGAGGTCTCGGACGGCATGGTGGTGCTCGATGCCGTGCATCGCATCCAGGCGGAACAGGCACCTGACCTGGCGGTTCGATGGAACTGCAAGGCGGGGAAGTGCGGCTCGTGCTCGGCGGAGATCAACGGCAAGCCGCGGCTGATGTGCATGACCCGTCTGAGCCAGCTGAACCTGCACGAACCGGTGACCGTCGAGCCGATGCGGGCGTTTCCGCCGGTCAAGGATCTGGTGACGGACGTCTCGTGGAATTTCCGCGTCAAGAAGCAGATCCGGAAGTTCACGCCGCGCCAGCCCGATGCGGCGGACGGCATGTGGCGGATGCAGCAGCGCGACATCGATCGCGTGCAGGAGTTCCGCAAGTGCATCGAGTGTTTCCTGTGCCAGGACGTGTGCCACGTGCTGCGCGATCACAACAAGCACGAGGAGTTCATCGGCCCGCGGTTCTTCGTCTATGCGGCGAACCTGGAGATGAATCCCATCGACGCCGGCGATCGCGTGCCTGATCTCAAGGATCAGCACGGCATTGGCTACTGCAATATCACGAAGTGCTGCACGCGTGTCTGCCCGGAGCACATTCACATCACCGACAACGCCATCATCCCGCTGAAGGAACGCGTGGTCGATCGCTATTACGACCCGCTGACCAGGCTGCTTCGCGTCTTCCGGTAGTCTTCCGGTAGAGGCCGACCTTCAGGTCGGCCTTTCACCGCGACGCGCGAAGGCGGGCAGGTCAGCCTTTCACCGCGACTACTTAGCAAAGTTTTTGCGTCGTTTTGACATCGCGGCGCGCCTCCGTGTCGTCCATCTCCTTAGAGGCTGGAAACGGCTCATGCCGTTGGGAGGGTGACATGAGATCACTGATGAAGGGCGCGCTCGTTGGCGCCGCGATGTTGTTCGCGTCGGCGGCGGCAGCGAACGCCGGGACACTCGAAGTCAACGTGCCGTTCGCGTTCATGGTCGGGTCGCAGCAGATGCCCGCGGGCGTCTATCGGATCGAGCGCGATCTGTGGATGCCGTCGTCCGTGGTGTTGATTCGCGGGCAGCACGGGACTGCCGCCCAGCTCTTCGTGCAGACCACGCCGTTGAACGGGGCGAACCCGGCTGGCAGCGCACCGGCGCTCGTGTTCGTGCCCGACGAGGGCGGCAAGCGGCTCACGCAGGTCTGGGAGAGTTCGTCGGGCGGAGAGGAGTTCGCCGGCGGGCGCCACGCCGCCCGGCTTGCCGATCGCACGATCGTCGTCGGCCGTCCGAGGAGTTGACGGAGGCCGCGGAGGTAACGGTCTCACAGGAGGAACGGAGTCACGAAGACGAACGGCCGGAGTCCTTCGTGGTCTTCGTGTCCTTCGTGCCTTTGTGGTGATTCTTGTTGGGATGGGGGAGGCTCCGTGATCCTCCGTGGCCTCCGTGCCTCTGTGGTGAAGAGGTGGCAGGGGGCTGGGTCGCGCGGCGGGAAGCGACCGTCAGGGAAACGGCGTGATGCCGCCGAGCTCGCGCGCGATGAG
>JBOGIQ010000396.1:0-5017 GCA_050742535.1 Vicinamibacterales bacterium
GTTCAAGCAGGCCAGCCTGGCCGTGCCGAAAGGCCCTTCGGCTGCCGCTCAGGGCGGGCGGCCTGGTGGCCCAGGCCGTGGCGGTCCGCCGCCCGAAGTCGATCTCGTGCCGACGCGCGCGATCACGGTGCGCGATCTGCTGACGCACACGTCCGGCCTCATGAGTGGTGGGCCGGGGCAGCAGACGGCGCCTGCGGGCGCACAACGGACGCCGCAGGACACGCTGGCGACTTACGTGCCTCGCCTCGGCGCCGTCGCGCTCGATTTCCAGCCGGGCACGCTGTGGCGCTACAGCGGCCTGCATGGTTTCGACGTGCTCTGCCGGATCGTCGAAGTCGCGTCCGGACTGACCATCGACCGCTTCATGCAGCAGCGGCTGTTCGATCCGCTGGGGATGAAGGACACCGGCTTCACGATCACGCCGGCGCGGCAGCCGCGGATGGCGATCATGTATCGGCGGGTGCAGAACGGGTTCGAGCGCCAGGCGGATCAGGGTGGACTGAGCAGCCCGACGTATTTCTCCTGCTCCGGCGGCATGGTCTCGACGGCCGAAGACTATCTGCAGTTCGCGCAGATGCTCGTCAACGGCGGTGAGCTGAACGGCAGGCGGTATCTGGGCCCGAAGACCATCGCGCTGCTGGCATCGAATCACACCGGCGATCTGGTGAACGGCCAGTTCGGCCGCCCGGCGCGGGGCATGGGGTTCGGCCTCGGCGTGCAGGTGGTGGAGGATCCGGTCGCGGCCGATCTGCGCCAGTCGAAGGGGACGTTCGGCTGGGCCGGCGCCTATGGCACCAACATCACCATCGATCCGCTCGAGAAGATGGTGACCATCATCATGATGCAGACGTCGACGCCGCAGCTGCAGCGCGACTTCGAGAACGCGGTGATGCAGGCTATGATCGACTAGCGTCACTGACGACATTTTTTGACCGCGAAGGAGGCGAATTCGCCATCTTCGCGCTCTTCGCGGTTGCACAAGGTACAGTCTTGCAATCCACACTTCGCTCATTTGATCTCGCGCACCTCGCGCACCTCGAGCTGCTGACACCGAAGCCCGACGACAGCCTCAGGTTCTTCGTCAACGTGATGGGCATGACCGAGAGCGGCCGCCGCGGCGAGTCCGTCTACCTGCGCGGCTGGGACGACTACGAGCATCACACGTTGAAGCTGACCGCGTCGAAAGCGGCCGGCATGGGGCACTTTGCCTTCCGCGCGACGAGTCCCGAGGCGCTGCAGCACCGCGTTGGCGTCATCGAACGATCAGGGCTCGGCCGCGGCTGGACCGACGGCGATCTCGGCCACGGTCCCGCCTATTCGTTTACGACGTCCGACGGCCACAACATGGAGCTCTATTACGAGACCGAGTGGTACAAGGCGCCGGCGGAGCTGAAGCCGTCGCTCAAGAACCAGGCGATGCGGTTTCCGGCACGCGGTGTCAACGTGCGCCGCCTCGATCACCTCAACCTGCTGGCGGCCGACGTGCCGGCGCTGCGCATGTTCTTCGAGGACGTGCTCGGCATGCGCGTCACCGAGAAGATCGTGCTCGACAGCGGCGAAGAAGCTGGTGTCTGGGTGACGGCGACGAACAAGACCTACGACGTGGCCTTCACGCACGACCATTACGGCGCCATGGGCCGGTTCCACCACGCCACCTACGCGCTCGATTCGCGCGAAGAGGTGCTGCGCGCCGCCGACATCTTCCTCGAGAACGGCGTCCACATCGAGACCGGTCCGCACAAGCACGCCGTGCAGCAGACGTTCTTCCTCTATGTCTACGAGCCGGGAGGCAACCGTGTCGAAGTCGCGAACGCCGGAGCCCGGCTGATGCTCGCCCCCGACTGGCAGCCGGTGATCTGGACCGAAACCGAGCGCAAGAAGGGGCAGGCGTGGGGCCTCAAGACGATCGAGACGTTCCACACGCACGGAACGCCGCCGATCGACCAGTACACCGGCCCGATCAAGAAATAGCGTCCCTGGTCCTTCGTTCTTGGTTCTTGGTCCGTGCTGTGGTCCGATGTCCTTGGTCCTCAGAGGGCACAGGGACCAAGGACTAAGGACGGACGCTGGACCATGGACGGACCACACACCAAGGACCACGGACAAAGGACGCCTCCGCTGCGGCTGCTCTCGTCGATGGCCACGCGCCATCTGCTGGCCGATCTCGTTTCCGCGTTTTCGGACGTGATTGATCGTGGGGCGGACCTTGTCAGGTCCGCCGAGCCCGCGATTGAGGTCATCTCCATCGGCGGCGTCGAGGCGGCGAAGCGTGTTGCGGCCGGGGAGCCGTTCGACGGCGTCGTGCTGGCGTCCGGCGCGATCGATCGGCTAATCACCCAAGGGCATGTCCTGGCCGGGAGCCGCGTGGACATCGTGACGTCGCCGATGGCGGTGGCGGTCAGGATGGGCGAGTCGCGCCCGGCGATCGACACAGAGGACGCGGTCAGACAGGCGGTCGCGTCCGCCTCGACGATCGGCTATTCGACCGGCCCGAGCGGCGATCACCTCATGGCGCTGTTCGATCGCTGGGGTATCGCCGCCGACGTGAAGAATCGGCTCGTTCAGGCACGCCCTGGAATTCCGGTCGCAACGCTCGTCGCCGGCGGTGAGGCGGCGCTCGGGTTCCAGCAGCTCAGCGAGCTGATGAACGTCGACGGCGTCGAGGTTGTCGGGCTTCTCCCTGCCGCCATTCAGGGGACGACGACGTTTTCCGGCGGCATCGCGCAGGTGTCGGCACAGGCGGAGCGCGTCCGCGAGGTGCTGGCGTTCATGGCGTCACCGGCGATGGCGGATATCAAGCGCCGGCACGGTATGGAACCGGCGTGAGGCAGCGGAGGTTACGGAGTTAACGGTTTTACGGGAGAAACGAAGGAACGGAGACGAACGGAGTTTTTAACCACGAAGATCACAAGGCCACGAAGATGTCGGCGCCCTCCGTTCGTCTTCGCTGCTCCGTTGCTCCTGTGAAACCGTTTCCTCCTTAATCTCCTTGACCTCAACTTAATCGGGCGTCGGCCGCTCGAATCGATCCACGACAAACATCTCCGCGCTCACGCGCCGTCGTTCGAGCCGGAGGCCCAGCTGCTCCTGTATCGCAGTGAACAGCGACGGAAGTTGGTCCGTGGGCGAGGCATCGTTCGACCACCGCAGATCGATGTCGTACGTCCCTGACAGACCGGTTTCGTCCGCCACGGGCCCGTTGACCGCCGCGACCAGCTGCTGAACCAGACTCCACATCGGTACACCAGACGCCCTGAACGCGGTGCCCGATATTCCTCCCTGCGCGCATGCACGGATGGCGGGTGTCTTCTCGCAGTCGAGCGCCGATGCCTTCAGATCGCGTCCAAGCGTGCCGCGTGGAATCTGCACCAGAGCAAAACCGTCGACGAGACGGGTCTCACGATGGAAGGTCAACTTGAACCGTTCGACGAGCAGTGCCTGCAGCATGTCTGACATCTGCTCGCGCGACGTGGACGAGGCCGGAGCAGGCTTGGCGTTGACGTCGTAGTAGGTGTCGTCCGCCCATGCCGGCGTGCCGACGAGCTGGAAGGGCTGGAGGCCGTACGCGATGGTGACCAAGAAGCGTGCGCGCATCCGTTCTGCGCGCACCGAGCCATCGGGCGATCGCCGCAGTCCGCTCGGTGCGTCGGGTTGCGTGTTTTCCCTCACCGACGCGACGTCGAACGTAATCTGAGCGGTGAGACCCGCTGCCACCAGGACTGTCGCAACGGCGCAGACGGCGAGGCGAGCCCGTATTGCCATATGAGTATCCAGACGCCGCCGCGCTGGCGGGGGTTCGACCTACCAACTACCAACCACCAACTACCAACTAAAAAGGGCCCGACAGCGCGTGTGCGCCACCGGGCCCCTGTGATCGGTCGGTCAAGCCGTAGCTTCCGCCTTAAGGCGGAAGCTACGACGTCGGTGGCTTAGAAGCTCACCGTGAAGTTCAGACGGACGAACCGCGGCGCGTAGATCGACGTCGGGTTCAGCCATTCGCTGCCCACCGGGCCGTAGTCGCCTTCGTAGGCCGTCGCGTAGTTGGTGTTGAACAGGTTCCACAGGTCGACGCCGACGTCCGTCCGCGTCCGGCCAAGGCGGACAACCTTCGCGAAGCGCATGTCCACCTGGGTCCGGCGGTTGCTGGCGTACAGCCGGTGGTCCGCATCGGTCAACGAGATGGTCGAATTACCCGTGGACAGCAGTCCCGGCGGGAGCGTGCCGCCCAGGAGCGTACGGACCTGTGTGTTCGG
Source organism: Vicinamibacterales bacterium (assembly GCA_050742535.1). Classification (GTDB taxonomy): domain Bacteria; phylum Acidobacteriota; class Vicinamibacteria; order Vicinamibacterales; family UBA2999; genus Gp6-AA40. Next base: position 4,254 of record JBOGIQ010000396.1, read on the forward strand.
AATGACCAAATCGGCGTCCAGCTCCAGCGGCGTCTGCGAGCGAACAGTCGCGCTGATGAGGACGTCGATCTTCGGAATCGTGTAGCTGCCGAGACCTCGGATGGTCGTCTGCCAGGGGTCGGCATCGTGGCAACCGCGCGGGTTCGGACCGGTGGCGCCGTTGTCGAAGTTGGTCACCACGTTGCAGGCATCGTCGACGCGGCGGCCAGTCTGCGTGCCGAGCGAGACGAAGAGGCCGTTCCGCATACGCGCGTTGACGTTGAAGTTGACGCCGTCGTAATAGGACTCACGCTCCTTGCCGTCCGAGCTGACGTTCTTCTCGCGCCTCAGGTTGTTCTGCGTCGCCACCGTGCTGTTGTTCAGGTAGACGGTGATCGGATAGCCACCGCCGCCCGGCAGCCGCGGGTCCGACGGCGCCGTGATGGTGTAGTTCACATAATCGGTCACTTCCCGATTGAGGAGATCCGTCCTCATGAAGCCGTGGAAGGTCCGGTGGATGTAGCTGACCTCCGCCGACACGCGCGGCAGGACTTCCTGCTGCAGCGTGACTTCGGTCTGGTAGTCGTGCGTGCGCACGCCCCAGCCCTTGAGCAGGTCCGGGTCGACGATCGTTGCCGCGCCCGGCTTGCCGAAGTTGGCGTCGTTGCCGGTGACGATTGCGCAGGTGTCCACAGCGAACACCGCCGCCGTCGGCCCCTGCGCCGCGTTGTTCAGCAGATCGCAGTCCACGACCCTGTCGCCATCGTTGTCGGACCAGTTGCGGT
>JBOGIQ010000397.1:0-5000 GCA_050742535.1 Vicinamibacterales bacterium
GTCGGCGCCGAACAGCGCCGATCCGGGACCGTGGAGGATCTCGATGCGCTCGACTTCGTCCAGGGAGACCGGGATATCGCCGTTGTGGTGACCGGACTGGGCATCGTTCAGCCGGACGCCGTCGACGAGGACGAGCATCTGGCCGAAGTTCGCGCCGCGGATGGCGAAGTCGGTCTGCATGCCGCGCACACCGCGGGCACGGACGTCCACCGACGCCGCGAGACGCAGGATGTCGGCCACCGAATGGGCAGGGAGCGCCTCGATCTGCTCGCGCGTGATCACGGTCAGGGTGCGTGTGACCGTTCCCATTTCAACGGGCGTCGTCGCCGCGGTGACGACGACCGTCTGGCGGTACGGCGGGATCGTGGTCTGGGCAGCAGCGGAGGAACCCGTCGCAACCGCAAACCCGAGGAGAAGAGCGTAAACGCGTCGAACGTCTGCCGGCGTATGCATATCGCTGTTATAGTCTCGCCCTAATTAGTAGCCGGAGTACATATTGATCGACCATAGCCACCCACCTGAACGGCCGTCTGCACGCGGGCGAATTCTTGCCACGATCGCGGCCGTCGAGCGCAATGAAGCGCCAGCGGTCGTCGCATCGTTCTTTCTGTTTTTCTGCGTCATGTCGGGGTACTTCGCGGTCCGACCGGTTCGCGACACGGTCGGTTCATTGATGGGCCGGGAACGGCTCGCCGACCTCTGGATTTGGACCTGGGTGGCTTCTATCGCGGTGATTCCGATTTACGGTTTCCTCGTCGCGCGCTTCCGCCGTAGCGTGTTCCTGCCTTGGACGTATGGCGCAGTCGCACTCGTGCTCGTCATCGTCGGCATGGCGTTTCAGAACGGACAGCCAGGTGTGCTTCTCAGCCAGATCTTCTGGGTTTTTCTCAGCGTCCTCAACCTGTTCATCATCTCGGTCTTCTGGAGTTTCCTGCTTGAGCTATACCGCACCGAACAGACGCGCCGGCTGTTCGGTCTGATTGCCGCCGGCGGAACTGCCGGCGCACTTGCCGGCCCACTGGTCACCGACTTCGCGGTCGGGCGCATCGGCAACAGCGGCGTGCTCTTCATGGGCGCTGCACTGTTCGTCGGCGCCATCCTCTGTCAGCGCGTACTCCTTGGCCTGTGGAAGTCCGAAGGCACGTCCGCGGCAGCCGCGGGAGACACGCGTGATCGGGCGATTGGCGGGAATCCACTTGCGGGTGTGATGCTGGTGGCGAGGTCGCCCTATCTGCTCGGCATCGCGTCCTTCGTGTTCCTGCTCGCGTCGGTCACAACACTCCTTTACTTCGAGCAGCTTCGGTTGGTGGACATCATGTACCCGTCGGGTGTTGAGGGGATGCGCGAGGCACGAACGCGCCTGTTCGCTCGTCTTGACTGGATCGTTCAGAGCCTGACCATCGTGGCACAACTGTTCATCACCGGGCGCGTCGCCACGCGTCTCGGCCTCGGCATCCTGCTCACGATGATCCCGGCAGCGATGGTGTTCGGCTTTACGGTGCTTGCGCTCTGGAACACTGCCGCCGTGCTGCTCGTGCTGATGGTGGCCCGCCGCGCAGGCGAGTACGCCTTCGTACGTCCCGGTCGAGAAATGTTGTGGAGCCCGCTCGACAAAGAGACCAAGTACAAGGCAAAGAACTTCGTCGACGTGCCGGTCTACCGTGGAGCCGATGCGCTTGTGGCCCAGGTGCAAATCGGCTCGGGCGTCGGACCGACGGTCATTGCGCTCTTCGGTATCGTCACCGCGGCCCTCTGGGCGTTCAACGGCTGGTGGCTTGGCCGTCGGCACGACGCGGCGGCCGAGCAGCGACGCGCAGCGTAGATCCAACCTGCATATGGAGTCCGGCTTCCGCCGGATTTCAGGAAGCGCGCGTTTTCAAAACAGTGGCCACGTCCCGATGGGCGAACACCGCGTCGGGGTGTTCCTGCAGGGCCGTGTGGTAGCGCTGGGCGTGCGCGGTTCCCGCTTCGTCTGCCGCTGTCGCCGCACGCGCACGGGCAACGATGGCCGCCACGTCAACCGGTCCATTCTGCGCTTCGGTGTCGACGGATTCGTCGATCCGGACGATTAACTCAGATATCGGCCGCAACCAGGCAAACTGCGGATGCTCCATCGTCGCCTGCAGAAGATCGGTTGGTGACACTCGCCCGTGGACGCGCTCGTAGGCGGCGCGCTCCCAGTCGAGCAGCGTCTTGTGCAGATGCAGCAGCGATTTCCGCAGGTCGAAGAGAAACTGGCGATCAGCGTCGGTCATCGGTCGATCACGTCCACCGAATCAGGATAACGCCGGCCGCGAGCAGCAGCACGCCGATCACGCGCGTCGTGCTGATCGGAACGACGGTAGCGCCGAACAACCCGAAGTGATCGATCACCAGCGCCGCGCTGAGCTGACCGACGATGCTCGAGGCCAGCATCAAGGCGGCTCCAAGCACCGGCGTCGTGACCACCGCCATCAGGATGAAAAAGGCGCCGAACAGGCCGCCTGTCCACATCCACCATGGGGCGCGCGCAATGTCGGCCTCGGCGGGCAAGGATTGGCGGCTGAGCGCGGCAAACAGCGTCAGCATGATCAGTCCAACCACGAATTGTGCCGTCGCCGCCCACACAGGCGCGCCCAGGATGAACCGGAGCCGTCCGTTGATCACGGCCTGCGCGGCGACACCGGCACCCGCCGCAATGGCAAACAGGATGTAGAAGTTGTTCACGCGATCAGTATGTGCCAGCGGGTTAAACTGAAGCACATTGTCGGGCTCGCCCCGAGCGAGCGCAGCGAGTCGAAGGGCCGGAGTGGTGAAACTGGCAGACGCGCCGGACTCAAAATCCGGTGGGGTTTACCCCCCGTGTGGGTTCGATTCCCACCTCCGGCACCACTCGACTCGCCCGCTGCGCGGGCTCGCTCGTGGCAAGCCCGCACGACGGGCATAGCGAGTGGTGCCCTGACCCTTCGACCTTGCTCAGGGTCACCCCGAGCAGAGTCGAGGGGTGAGCGAGCGCAGCGAGTCGAAGGGCTGGCCTCCTCACTCGAACACTCCATGATTCCAGCTCCCCCGATCGAACCGATGCTCGCCAAGCTGGTCGACAGCATTCCCGAAGGCGACGGATTCCTGTTCGAACCGAAGTGGGACGGCTTCCGCGCCATCGTGTTCCGCGGCAGCGACGACGTCTACATCCAGAGCCGTGATCTCAAGCCGCTCGATCGCTACTTCCCCGAGCTGCACGACGCGCTGCTGGATCGGCTGCCGCCGCACTGTGTCGTCGACGGGGAAATCGTCATTGCCACGCCGCACGGACTCGATTTCGATGCGCTGCAGTTGCGCCTGCACCCGGCGGCGTCGCGCGTCGCGAAACTGGCGCAGGCATCGCCTTCGTCTTTTGTCGCATTCGACGTGCTCGCCGCCGACGGCAAATCCTTGCTGGACCGTCCACAAGCCGATCGCCGCAGCACGCTCGAACGCCTGCTTGGGAACGTCACACCGCCTGTGTATCTCACACCGGTCACTCGCGATCGGCAGCTGGCAGCCGAGTGGCTGGAACGGTTCGAGGGCGCAGGGCTCGATGGTGTCATTGCGAAGCCGGACGATCAGCCGTACGTGCCTGGCAAGCGCGCGATGTTCAAGATCAAGCACGCGCGCACCGCCGACTGCGTCGTCGCCGGGTTCCGCTGGCACAAGAGCGGGGCGGACGCGGTCGGTTCACTGCTCCTCGGCCTCTACGATGACAAAGGCCGGCTGCACCACGTCGGTGTCACCTCTTCGTTCACGATGGCTGCCCGCAAAGCGCTCGTCACGGAGCTCGAACCGCTGCGGACGAACGCGCTGACGGCACATCCATGGCGCGAATGGGCCGAGGCGGAAGGAAGCGGACAACGTATGCCGGGCGGCCAGAGCCGCTGGAGCGCCGGCAAGGATTTGTCGTGGGAGCCGCTCCGGATCGAGCGCGTCTGCGAGGTGAAGTACGACCATCTGCAGGGCGACCGGTTCCGGCACGCCGCGACGTTTCTGCGATGGCGGCCCGACAAGCCGACAGACGAATGCCGATACGACCAGCTCGAGGTTACGCCGGCGTACGAGCTCGAGAAGGTTTTCGGGGCGGGCCGCTCCAACCGCTGATCTCTTCGAGAGACGGTTCCAGATGCTCTTGCGCCGGCCGCTGCGCCACCGGCACGTGCTGCAGGTTGATCCGCACCCGGGTCCACGTCGCCGACCGCCCGCGCATGGAATCGACGAGGACGTCCGCCGGCTGCAAGAAGGCCGCGGCTTCCGGATAGCGGGCTTTCCAGGCATCGAGCTGCTGCAATGCCTCGTCTTTGCGCCGTGCCCGTGCCACCTCGATCAGCGGGTGTTTCGGAACCCGTCGTCTCTGTGACGCCGGAGGGTCCGCCTGAAGGCGGACGCTCCGTGTGGGCGCCCGACGAGCGCGTGACGGCTGCACGCGTGGCGCTTCGCCCGGCTGCTTTCTGTACTGCGGCGGCCACGGCGCGTCGCCAAGTCCGTCGCGTTCGTGCCGCGCGGCCAGTTCGAGCAACGCCTCCAAAGAACCAGGATGTTCGTCGATGGAGGCGTGGCGATCGCCGATGTCCGCAACGCGACGCGGCATCGTCGCCAGCGTGAAGTCTCCGGGATCACAGTCATCGATCTCGCCCCAGGTCAGCGGCGCCGACACGCGCGCATCCGGCCGCGGCCGCACTGAATACGCCGCGGCGACGGTTCGATCCTTCGCGTTCTGGTTGTAGTCGATGAAAACGCCGTGCCGCTCTTCCTTCCACCACTTGCTGGTCGCCAGCGCGGGCGCGCGCCGTTCCACTTCGCGCGCGAGCGCCACCGCGGCGCGCCGCACTTCCAGAAACGTCCACCGGCGGTCGATGCGGACGTTGATGTGAATCCCGCGCGAGCCGGACGTCTTCGGCCATCCGACGAGTCCGAAATCATCCAGCGTCGCGTGAACGATGCGCGCGACGTCGCGAAGCTGAGACCATTCGATCCCGGCAACCGGATCGAGA
>JBOGIQ010000398.1:0-4946 GCA_050742535.1 Vicinamibacterales bacterium
CTGCAGGAAGTGGAAGGAGCGGATCCCGCGGGCCTTGGCGAGGGCGTGCATCTGATACGAGCTTTCGGCCCAGAGACGGGCCAGGGCCTGGTACATCTCCGCTTCGTTCGAATACTTTGCCGGCGGGCCGGCGGCGGCGTAGCCGTTGACCGCCGACATCTGCGGCAGCAGCGCCCGGTTCGCCACCGCCTGGTTGTAGAGCAGCTGATCGCCGATTCGCCAGATGGTGTTGGCGGTGACGCTGTACCGGAGCGGTCCGTTGCGAAACACGCCCGTCCACTGTTCCGACAGCGAGTCCCAGAATGTGATCTTCCCGACGGTTGTCAGGAACTCGGTATCCGGCACGGTCCGCATCCGCAGATGCCATTGCCGCGGGAAGAACGGATTGGTGTTCGGAATGTTCTCGAGACCCGGAAGCGCCACGTCGTTGAAGCCGTCGAGGTTGATGACGAGGTCGAACTCCCCGCCGAGTGCCGTGAAGTAGTTGAACGCCATCAGCTGCTGCGGCTGCTTGTAGCCGCCGATGGTCCCCTTCACGAACACGAACGTCCGGCCCGGGAAGCTTGGCTTCAGCCGCTCGGCCAGTTCCTCCGTCCTGGCGTAGGCGATGTCGTCCGCGAACGATCCACCGAAGATGCCGACGATGACGGTGTCGGCGCGGCGATGCTGGATGGGGGACACGTCGCTGATGCCATACGGCGACGCCGACCGTTCGACGGTGGGGTCGTAGACGTAGCCGAGATATGGATGAACGATCTCCTTGCGGATGCGGAGCCGGGCCGGCACGTCCGCCAAGCCGAACGGGTCGTCGCCGGCATTGACCTCGCGCCGCTGCGCCTCGAACGCCGTGAAGTTGAAGACCCGGCCGAACTTGATGGAGATCGCCGCGAACAGCAGCAGTTCCGTGACGACGTACATCACGGCGATCATGGCGAGCGCGAGGGCGAGTTTCCGCCGTCTGCTCGGCGGTCGAAGTGCGTCGGAGTCCGGCGCGAGAGACAAGAAGTCTATCTCGAGGCGCCTTTCGGATGGCCTCCCCAGAAGAACACGCAGTGCTGCACCGCGGCGCGAACCGTCCCGTCGCCCTGATTCGCGATTTCAATCATGAGCGGGATCGTCAAAGCCGGCGTACGGCACTCGATGAACGCTGGCGGCGCGGCGGCAACCGATGTGTGGAAACCTGCGACAAGGGAGAACGCAGCCAGAGCAGATCCGATGAGGGGTCGAAGCATGCGGAATAGTTTACGGCCATTCGCGTGCCGCGTTGCGTCCTGTTTGCACGCGCTCGAATTCTTCGAATGCGGAATTGAAATCCGTTCATCGCGCTGCTCAGCCGGATAACCGCGCCGCATGCGATAATCGCCGTCTCGACTCAATGAATGATGACTCGCTGCGAGCGCTTGCCCGCGAGATCCGAGTTGCGGTTCTGACGGGCGCGAAGCGGGCGAATGTCGGTCACATCGGTTCGGCGCTGTCCATCGCCGACATCATCGCCGCGCTGTACGGACGCGTGCTGCGCATCGAACGTCCAGACGATCCCGGCCGCGATCGCTTCATTCTCTCCAAGGGCCATGCGGCGCTGGCGGTCTACGCGGCTCTTCGCGCGCGCGGCTGGATAGACGAGGAGACGTTGTCCGGCTATTGCACGGACGCCACCTTCGCGGGCACGCACCCCGATCACCACTTGCCCGGCATCGACTTTTCAACCGGATCGCTTGGACAAGGGTTGTCGTTCGGCACTGGCGCGGCGCTCGCCGCGCGGCTCCAGGGCTCGAGCCGGCGGGTGTTCGTGCTGGTGAGCGACGCCGAGTGCAACGAAGGCAGCGTGTGGGAGTCGGTGATGTTCGCGGCGCACCACCGGCTGTCGAATCTGGTGGCGATCGTCGACGCGAACGGCCAGCAGGCCCTGGACCAGACGCATCGCGTGCTCGATCTCTCGCCGCTCGAGGCGCGATGGGCGGCGTTCGGCTGGCAGGCGCATCTGGTGGACGGCCACGATCTGCCCGAGTTGTGCGGCGCGCTGGGCGGCGACGAGTCCTCCGACGCACCGCGCGTGGTCCTCGCGCACACGGTGTTCGGCAGGGGCGTCTCGTTCATGGAGCGGGCGATCAAGTGGCATTACATGCCGATGAACGACGACGAGTACCGGCAGGCGCTGGACCAGGTAAACCACTGACGTGCGGAAAGCGTTCATTCGCACGCTGACCGATCTCGCCGCAGACGACGAGCGGATCCTGCTGCTGACGGGCGATCTCGGCTACACCGTGATCGAGACGTTTGCCGAACGCTTCCCGCGCCGGTTCTTCAACGTGGGCGTGGCGGAGCAGAACCTCGTCGGCATCGCGACCGGCCTCGCCGAGTCCGGATACATTCCCTTCGTCTACTCCATCGCGACGTTTGCCGTCATGCGCGCCTACGAGTTCATTCGCAACGGACCGCTGGCGCACGACTTGCCGGTGCGCATCATCGGCATCGGCGGAGGATTCGAATATCCGTCCGCGGGATTCACGCATTACGCGGTCGACGATGTTGGCGTGATGCGCGTGCAGCCACGGTTGACGATCATCGCGCCGGCCGATCACGAGCAGGCCGTCACTGCCCTGCGCGCCACATGGCGGCAGGAGGGCGCGATCTACTACCGGCTTGGCAAGGACGATGTGAACACCGTACCCGGATTGAATGGACGGTTCGAGGCGGGCCGCGCGCAGGTGTTGTCGGAAGGCAGAGACATCCTCCTCATCGCCATGGGACCCATCGCGCGGCAGGCCGGCGAGGCGGCGAGCCGCCTGACCGCGCACGGCCACTCGGTGGGGCTGATGATCGTCGATACGGTGAATCCGCCGCCAGTGGATCATCTCCGGCGCGCGTTGACGTCCGTGCCGGTGGCGATGACCGTCGAGGCGCACTATCGTGTCGGCGGGCTCGGCTCGCTTGTGTCGGAGATCGTCGCGGAGCATGCGCTCGGCTGCCGCGTGGCGCGATGCGGCGTTGCGGATATGCCCGTCGGCCGTACCGGAAGCGACGCCTGGACGGCGGCGCAGCACGGGCTGTCGACCGAAGGCCTGATCGCATCCGCGCTGCGCGCATTGTCGTGACGTCCGCTATGGAAGAGGCACCCCCGAAGGGGCGCCCTACGATCTCGGTGGTGCTACCCGTCCACAATCAGGCGGCTCATATCACGGCGATCGTCGAGAGCTATCGTGACGCGCTCGGACAGCTCGGCCCGCCCTACGAGATCGTGCTGGTCCTGAATGGATGCCGCGACGAGTCACCCGCGGTGTGCCGCACGCTGGCAGAGACCCGTCCGGAGATCACGGTGATCGACGATCCGCGCGCCGGGTGGGGGCTGGCGGTGAAGGCGGGCCTGCGCGCGGCTCGCGGCGATCTGCTGTGCTATACGAATTGCGCCCGCACCAGCGCCGCCGATTTGCAGCTGTTGATCGGACAGGCACTCGAACAGCCGGGCACCGTCTTCAAGGCGATTCGCCGCGTGCGCGACAACTGGAAACGCCGGCTCGGATCCTTTCTGTACAACACGGAATGCCGCCTGCTGTTCGGGTTGCCGACACGCGACGTCAACGCCACGCCGAAAGTGTTCTCGCGCTCGCACGCCGCGCTGCTGACGCTGAGGTCGGACGACGACCTGCTCGACGCCGAGTTCATGCATACGTGCGTTCGCGAAGGAATCGCCGTCGTGGAGGTGCCCGTCTTCTCCAACCGCCGGCAGGGCGGGTCGTCGACGACGAACTACACGTCCGCCGTGCGCATGTACGCCGGCGCCTGGCGGCTGTGGCGGGGCACTCGATGAAGCGGGTGCAGGCGGATCGCGACGATCGCGCGTGGCGTCATCCCGCACAGGTGGCCGCGATCTGGAACGGCGCGGACGATCCCGACCGGGCGCTGCTTCGCTTTCGGGCCAGCGGGTCGTGGTGGGAAACGGTGGAGGCGGCCGGCATCACGCTCCTCGTCACGAGGGAGTACGAGCACCTGCTTCTCGCCATCAGCGTTGTCCGGGGAAAGCCGCTCGTCTCGTATCTCCCGCTCCCGCATCCATCGGGTCTGGCCGTCGATCGGCGGCACAATATCGTTCACGTCGCCAGCACGCGCAATCCGAATCAGATCTACGACCTTGCTCCTGTGAACGATCTGCTGCCGCGTGCCGACATCCGCGCCGGTGCGGTGAAGCGGCCGACGCTCGTTCCGACGCGGGCGAGGATGCTTCCCGGTTCGCTCTACACACACGATCTCGCCTTGGTCGGCGGCAGGTTGCACGCGAACGCGTCCGGCCACAACGCGGTCGTTCGCATCACTGACGGCGGAGGGCGTCCCTTCAGGGATGCCGCCGGTTTCGAATACGCGTGGTGGCCGCGGTGTGCCGAGACGAAATCGGGCGTGCTCATCCAGCAGAACCACCTGCAGCTGAATTCGATTGCCGCCGGTGCCTCGCTTGCGACGTCGTACTTCTCGGCGTCGACGGATCGCATTTCCCGCCGGCGGCCGGGTCATGCGAACTTCCCGGTCGATCGCCGCGGTGTCGTGTTCTCGGGCGCCACCCGCGAGCCGATCGCGTTCGGGCTGACGCGGCCGCACTCGGCGCGCCTGCGCGACGGACAGGTCTGGGTGCTGAACAGCGGCTACGGACAGTACGGACGGATCGACGCGGGGGCGTTTCACAACGTGGCGGCGCTTCCCGGATGGACGCGCGGGCTCGCGTTCCACAAGCGCGTGGCGTTTGTCGGAACGTCACGCGTGCTGCCACGGTTCCGGCAGTATGCCCCCGGCCTGAGGCTCGACCGCGCGGTGTGCGGAGTGCACGCCGTCGACGCGGAGTCGGGCCGTGTGCTGGGAAGCCTGATCTGGCCCCGCGGCAATCAGATTTTCGCCATCGAGTGGGTGCCGCGGCGTGTGGCCGAAGCGCTGCCATTTGTGATGGGTGCGTCAGCGCC
>JBOGIQ010000399.1:0-4926 GCA_050742535.1 Vicinamibacterales bacterium
CACCAGCTTGAGGGGCTGGCGGTAGCAATACCGTGGGGGTTCGAGTCCCCCCTTCCGCACCACTCGATTCGGCCTGCGCTCTCGCGCAGGCCTCCCTCGTGGCAGGCCGAATCGAGTGGTGCCCTGAGCGAGCGAAGCGAGTCGAAGGGCAATTAACGTTTCCCTCACGACTCCACACTCGATCAGGCCCGAATCGAGTGGAACCTCGAGCGAGCGGAGCCATTCGACTCGGCGCGAATCGCCTCGCTCATGGCAGGCGAGCCGAGAGGCCATCGCCCTTCTTTTCTCACTGCTTGCACGGCAATCAGCCACGATGCCATCGTCGTCCGATGCCGTGGGTGTACATCCTTCGATGCGGCGACAACAGTCTTTACGTCGGACACACCTCCGACCTGGACTCGCGCTTGGAATCGCATCGAAAAGGCCTCGCAGCCAACCACACGTCACTGCGACTTCCCATTGAGCTCGTTTACTCGGAGCAGTTCGGTTCCCTCGTGAATGCGCGTCGGCGTGAACATCAGCTCAAACGCTGGAGCGCTCAGAAGAAGATGGCGCTGGCTGCGGGTGACCTACACGGTCTTCACTCGCTGGCGAGACGAAGGCATTCGAAAAAGCAGCGCTAATCTCAGCACCAGGCAAGCAAACGCGTTCACAACCACCTCAAAGGAGACTCAAACACGATGAAACACGAACTCGGACTGCTCTGGATCCCCGTCGGCTTTCACCTCATGATCGGCTTCGTCGCTGCCCTCTTCCTCACCGTCATGCCCTCATAGTCCGGGCGCCCGCGTTGGTGTTAGGATGCCGTCCGTGAATCGCCGGCTCCTGGCTGTGGGATCTCTCATGTTGGCGGCCGGCCTGCAGCTGGTTCACACGTCAGGCGTAGACCTCACGAAGTTCAGGCGCATCGAGCCGCAGTTCATCGCGGCGCTGGGAGACCCCAAGGCCACCTCTGGCAGCGGCGCACAATCATGGGGCTTCTGGAACAAGGACCCGGGCCCGCGCGCCTGCAAGCTGGACCACTACCCTCAATTGAAGGCGACCGGCGTGGCGCCGGCACAGTGGAAATTCGACGCTGCGGACTGGTGGCTGGAGGAACACGGCTTGATCATGGAAAAGCCGACCTTTCCGCTGCCTCCAGGGAAGTACCTCGTCACGGGCGACCGCACGGTGACGACCGTGCTGACAATTCATCCCAGGGACAAGAACGGCAATCAGCGGTGGGATCTTGCCGACGGCGCGACCCTCTACGATGTCACCCATCTCGCATGCCGCTCCGCACGCTACACGCCGGCGGCGGCGAACAAGCCGTGCTCCCCTGCCAGCGTGCGGACGACGGGTTTTCCGGTGAATCCAGGGGCGGCAATGCCCGCCGTGAACGGCTGCCACAAGCAGGACTATACGGTTCTCATCGTCGTTGGGCTGCCCGCGGCTCGCTGAGCAGCAGCGAGGGCGACCGCTCGGCCGCTTGACCACGTTATCGTCTTACTTTGCCGGCTCGGTCGGTTTGGGCGGCGCGGGTATCGCTCGATATTGATCGACAACCGCAGGCCGCGCACCCTCGAGGGAGAGTCCGGCAGCAAGCATCAGTTTGGTAACCGCGGCAATCGTCGGCGGGTCAGGCCGCAGCTCGACGCCGACGTAGCCCTCCGCGATATACAGCGGCGTCCGGCCGGTCTTGTTGGGTTTGCTCCAGATTCCGGGATCCGCTCCACGGTTCGCCAGCAGATTCACCACGCGCGGATAGTTGTTGGCCGCCGCACCGTGCATCGCCGTGTCTCCATTGGTGTCCACTCCGTTGACGTCGGCGCCGCGCTCGAGCAGCATCTCCACGGCTTCCAGTGCTTCGTTTTCCTCGCCGGCCTCCTCATGTGCCTCTCTGGTTCCAACACCGGCGGCCGCCATCAACGGTGTGGTGTTGTTGACGTTCGGCAGCAGCGGATCCGCGCCCAGTTCCAGAAGCAGTCGCATCAGAGGCACATCCGACCGGTCGGCGGCGAACAGTATGGGCGTGGCCCCCGACGTCGCGAGTTGTGAGGATGTCGCGGGCATCCGGGGCGATCCTGGCGGCAGGCGGTCATTTACATTCGCGCCGCGTTTTACGATTTCCCGTACAAATTCAAGGCTCGAGAGGCGGCCAGCGCCGACCGGAGTCGCACCATCGCTTCCATCGCTCGAATCCGGTTTCCGCACACCGGGCAGCAGGTGCAATGGAGTGAATCCCGTTCGTCGATCGTTCGGATCCGCGCCTGCGTCGATCAACGCAATCGCCAGCTCGAAGTGCGCGTTCTGGACCGCGAGCAGCAGCGGGCTCGTACGTCCGCCAGTCGCCGGGCGAGGTCCTGCCTCATCCTGGGGGCGCTGCATCATCGCGTTGGCATCAGCGCCGGCGGCGAGAAACGCGCGCACGGTATCCAGGCGGCCTTCGCGCACTGCAAAGAAGAAGGGCGTGAACCCGGAGTCGGTCTTCGCGTTCTTGTCGGCGCCCGCCGCAATCAGCGCACGGACGATGGCCGTGTGCCCTTCTGCCGCGGCCCACATCAACGCCGTCTGACCGAGTCGTTCTCGCGCATTGGGATTCGCGCGGCGGCCGAGCAGCATCTGCACCGCCTCCGCATTGCCGGAGCGCGACGCCAGCATGAGCATTGTCTCTCCACCCGTGAGCGTCAGGTTGATGTCGGCACCCGCGTCCACCAACATCTTCACCATCGCGGCGCTGCCGTTCTTGCACACCTGCGCCAGCGGTGAAATACCGTAACGATTCACGGCGTTGACGTTGGCTCCCGCTTTGAGCAGCAAGGCCGCAGTCTCCGCATCGTCGTGATATGCAGCCCAGTGCAATGCGGTCGTGCCGTCGGGCTGGGGGGCATTCACTCCGGAGCCCGATCTCAGCAGCGTGCGGACACTGGCCTGATCTCGTTTCTCTGCGGCATCGGCAAGCGGGGAAGGCGGCGCCGCGATGGCGGAAGCCGCAAGGCCCCACAGCATCACAATCCCAGTAACGGTTCGCCACTTCATACGCGCCTCGCTATACAGCAAAGAGGTCCTCAACCTGCCCGGTGCTGTCCATGAATGAATCCAGATGCACCCCTACGCGATCGAGCAGCGTGAGATGGAGGTTGGCCAGGTTCGTTCCCTTCTCGTACCGAATGTGCCGGCCGCCCTTCACACCCGCCACCGTGCCGCCCGCGACCAGAATCGGGAGGTTTTCGTGATCGTGAGTGCTCGAATTCCCAATGCCGCTTCCGTACAGATAAACGGAGTGGTCGAGGAGCGAGCCGTCGCCATCCGGCGTGGCCTTCATTTTCTGGAGAAAATCGGTGAACAACGACATATGGAACGTGTTGATCTTTGCGATTTTCAGCAGCTTCTCCGGGTCGCCGCCGTGGTGGCTCGTCGGGTGATGCGGGTCTGGCACCCCGATCTCGGGATACGTGCGGTTGTTCTGCTCGCGCGTGAACTGGAACGTGACCACGCGGGTGATGTCCGCCTGGAACGCCAGAATCTGGAGGTCGTACATGATCTTCGCGTGGTCGGCAAATGCGGCGGGGACCCCGACAGGTCTCTCGAGATCGGGCATCACATTGTCTGCCGCGGCCTTCTCGCCTCCCTCGATCTCGTATTCCACCTGACGAACGCTCTCGAGGTACTGATCCAACCGCGCGCGGTCGGGAGCTCCCACCCGCTGCTTGAGCCTGGCGATGGTCCCGGTAAATGAATCGAGAAGGCTGGCCCGATCGTGCAATGCCGCCCGGCGGGCTGCCGCATTCCCGCCTTCGCCAAAGAGCCGTTCGAAGACCACGCGAGGATGCGCCTCGGACGGAAGCGGCGTTGTCGGCGATGACCATGAGAGGCAATTCTGATAGACGCACGCGTAACCGTTGTTGCAGACGCCGGCCAGCGGGTTCAGATCCATCGCGAGTTGCAATGAGCCCAGTTGCGTATCCCGGCCTATTTCCTTCGCTGCGATCTGGTCGACGGTGATCCCGAGGTAGTAATCCGAACTCTCAGTGTGTTTGGCGGACGCCGCACTCAGGAACGACGCGTTGGACGTATCGTGCGTGCCAGGATAGGCGTTCTGGAGGCGCATATTGGTGAGCACCGTCACATGATCTTTGACGGGCTCGAGCGGCGCCAGAATTGGAGAAAGCGCATCGAGTTTTCCCTGAACGGGTGGAGTCCAGCGAGCCTGATCGCAGCCCATGGGGATGAACACGAAGCCGAGCCGCCGGACGGGTTTCGCGGCAGTTTGTGCCCAGGCCGTGGCCGCCGGAATCATGGCGTCGAGTAACGGCAACGCGAGCGCAGCCCCTCCACCCTTCAGCAACGTCCGCCGGGGAATGGATTTCTTCGTGAGAAACATCGCGCTCACCTTTCTCAATCCTTCAATTCAGCGCGTCGCATCTGAAACGGAGCGCTCTTCACGATCCCGAGAATCAGCGACGAGAAACGGTATCCATCTTTCCCGGCATCCTTCACGATCTTCCGCACCGCAGGCGCATCGTAGTACTCCACGCCTCGGCCGAGAGCAAATGTCATCAGGTTTTCCGTCAAAGCCGTGACAAACCGGTCCGGTCGCGCCAGGAGTGCGTGTTCCAGTCCCTCGACGCCGCGGAATTCTCCGCCACCCGGCACGGAGCCCGATGCGTCGATGGCTTTTCCATCGACCTCAAAGTCCCGCCATTGCCCGATGGCGTCAAAGTTTTCGAGGGCGAAGCCAACCGGGTCGATCGAGCGGTGGCAGGTCGCGCACACCGCGTTCTCGCGATGAACAGCCAAACGCTGGCGCATCGAAAGATTGGCGGACATCGCGCTCTCGTCCAGCGCGGGCACATTCGGAGGCGGAGACGGCGGTGGCGCACCCAGCATGTTGCCCAGCACCAGTACCCCGCGAAGAACGGGCGACGTCCGCGTCGCGTACGACGT
>JBOGIQ010000400.1:0-4905 GCA_050742535.1 Vicinamibacterales bacterium
GCGAGCGCGCGCTGAGCAGCGTCCTCGTGGTTACACAGGTCGCCGTGGCGTTGGTTCTGCTCACCGGCGCCGGCCTGCTCATCTACAGCTTCGCCGAGGCCTTGAAAGTGGATACGGGACTCGAGGCGGCAAACGTGGTCACGGCGCGCATCGCGCTGACGCGCGAACATCGCGCCAACGACGCGGCCGCCAACTCGATTCGCGATCGCCTGGTGCAAGCGATGAAAGAGATTCCGGGAGTGACGTCGGTGGCGCTGTCCCAGTCCACGCCCTTCCAAGGGGGGCTGCCGATCAACGCGTTCACCCTGGAGAACGACACCCTGCCGCCCGGCGCTCCGCAGCCAGGCGCGTTTCGCGTGCTCGTGACGCCGGGGTACGCCGCAACGCTGGGGCTGAAGCTGGTAGAGGGCCGTTTCTACGAAGACGCCGACGCGGCTCCCGGCCGGCGCTTGTTCGTCGTCGATCAGAGCTTCGCGCGGAAGTTCTTCCCCAAGGGCTCCGCCGTTGGTGGAAGGTTCTCCTTCGGCGGCCGGCCGGAAAAGGCTGAAGACTGGCCGGTCATCATCGGCGTCGTCAGGGACGTGCCGCATAACGGTGTCGAGGAGAAGAGCGGCAATCCGTTCATCTATCAAATCATGCAGGGAGGACGACCCGGCGGATACACGATGTTCCTGCGAACGAACCGGTCAACCGCAGACGCGGTGACGGCCCTGCGCAATAAGGTGCGCGCCATCGATCCGGCGAGTCCACTGTTCGACGTCGGCGTCCTGCAGGAAGCGGTGGATTCATCCTTCGACAACCGTCGCGCCGTGATGCTCCTGCTCGCCGCGCTTGCCGGCCTGGCCGTGTTCCTGTCGGCTCTCGGCATCTATGGCGTGCAGGCGTACGACGTCTCGCAGCGGACGCGTGAGATCGGGGTACGCAGTGCGATTGGCGCGTCGCGGGGTCAGATTTCCGGTCAGATCCTGAGGCAAGGGTTGTGGAAGGGGGGCATCGGCGTCGGGCTGGGTCTGATTGGCGCCGTGGTCCTCAGCAGGTCGATGACGACCCTGCTCTTCAACGTCCGGCCGACAGATCCCGCCGTGTATGCGGCGGTGTCGTTCGTGCTGATCGGCGTGGCGCTCCTCGCCAGCTATCTCCCGGCTCGCCGTGCGTCGCGTATCGATCCGCTAGTTGCCTTGCGTGATGAATGAGGGTTCGCTGCCCGTTCCGCGGACGGGACTCGCTCTGTTTCGCTGAAGCCGAAGGCTTGAGCGGCGTGACCGAGAACGTCCAGCCCGGCACAAGACCGAGCGAAGCGCTTGGCCTGCCAACCGTAGCTCGTTCTGTTGGGAGCAACCTTCGCCAGCATTCATGAGCGAAGGTTGGCGGGGTGGACGGGACTCGAACCCGCGGCCTCCGGCGTGACAGGCCGGCGTTCTAACCAACTGAACTACCACCCCAAGCTTGTTGCGTCGTCCGCCTTCGCGCGACGCGCTTCGGCGCGACAATCAATTTCCGCTTCGCGGAAATTGATTGGGCGGTGCAGGGCTCGAACCTGCGACACCCGGCGTGTAAAGCCGGTGCTCTACCAACTGAGCTAACCGCCCGCCTTCGCCCGCAGTATCCGCCTCACTTCGCTGCGGCGGGGGCGGGGCTACGGCGGGCGAGCCCGCGACTACACCATCGAGCGTCACTCTCCCGGTAGCGCTGCGCGTGCCCTGCGCAAAGAGTTGATTATATCGATAGCAGAAGCCTGGCAGCAAGGATCGCGAACCCGCCGATGAGCCCGGCGACGGCGCGATACTCACGGTTCCGGCGCGCGTGCGCAAGGCTGAACCGCCGCACCATCGGCGGCGCCTCGTCGCGGCGATACAGGTCGTAGGTCGCCCCGAACCGGCGATGGAGGAACGCCTCCTCGGAACGAATGGCCATCGGAATCGTCACCCCGATGTAGGTGATGCCAATCAGCGCGACGATGGCGCTGCGCGAGGCGATGACGACGCCGAGCGCGATGATCGCCGAACCGGCGTAGAGCGGATGACGCGTCCAGCGGTATGGTCCCGAGCGCGTGACCTCGCGGCCTTTCTCCAGATGACCGGCAGCCCAGATCCTGAGTGCCTCCCCCACTGATGCGACCACGAGACCAGCGGACCAGGTCGTCCATGTCGGCCGCGCCATTGCCAGCGCCACGGCGGCGGCGAGAAAACCAAGCGTCACCCGCCTTCGCACAAGGGCTCCGGCGAGGCGGGCCCGCTCGCGGACCAGAAACGCAATCACCCGCTCCGTCATCACGCGCCGCGCGGCGCCGCCAGGCGCCGCTCAACCGCGTCGAGCACCTCCGGCAGCTGAATGTCGTCGATACAGGCGGCGTTGCGCCGGCAGCGGCGCCGGTACAAACACGAGCAGGAGTCCGTGCGCGAGATCACGACGTCTGCGGACGACCAGGGGCCGTTGCGACTCGCCAGCGTTGGACCGAACAGCGCCACCAGTGGAGTGCCGACGGCGCCGCCGATGTGCAGCGGTCCGGTATCTCCTGAAATCAGCAGACGTGCACGCCGGGCGATGGCAAAGAGATCGATGATCGACGTCGCCGGCGCCGTCTCGGCCGCACCGTTCGAGCCACGCGCGACCGCTTCCGCCAGCGGCTGCTCCCCGGGTCCCCATACAACGAGCGACCGCATCCCGAAGCGAGCGCGGATATCCGAGGCCAGCGCGCCGAATCGATCGGGAGGCCACCGCTTGTTCGGCCACGCTGCGCCGGGATTGATCACGGCGTACGGCGCGTTGTCGAAGCCCGCGCTCACCGAGTCCGACACTGCGCTGTGGGGGATCTCCAGCGGAAACGCGACTCGGGCGTCGCGGCTGCCGAGCGGCTCGAGCAGGGCCAGGTTCTTGAAGATGACGTGCGCCCCGCTCTGCGGATCGATTCGATGCGTGTAGAAAGGGGCCGCCGTCCGTTCGCGCAGATGATCCGTGGCAAAGCCGATCGTCCGCTCCGCCCGTGCCGCACGGGCCAGCACGGCCGATTTCAACAGCCCCTGCAGATCGATCACCGCGGTGTAGCCGACACGGCGCAAATCCCGGATCGTCGCGAACGTCCGCGCCGGGCGGCGGGTATCCACCGCGATGCGGCTGTCGATGCCGCGAACCATCTCCAGCAGCGCGACGTACCGCGGATCGACCAGCCAGTCGATCCGCGCCTCGGGAAAGCGGGCGCGCAGCGCCGCCGCCGTCGGGATCGCATGGATCACGTCGCCCATCGACCCGAGACGGACGAGCAGAAATCGATGGCTCACCGGGACGCTTCGGCGATGCGCGCCAGCAGATCGCGCGTCGAGTGATCCTTGGGATCGCCGACGATCGCGATGCGGCCGCCGTAGCTGCGGACGACGTCGCGTTCGGGCACCGAATCGAGCGTGTAGTCGGTCCCCTTGCAGTGCACGTCGGGCCGAATGACCTCGAGCAGCGGGCCCACCGTAGGCTCGGGAAAGACGACGACAAGGTCGACACAACGCAGCGCAGCCACCAGCTCCGCCCGGTCCGCCGCCGGCAGGATCGGCCGCCCTTCTCCCTTCAGTGCCTTCACCGACTGATCGTCGTTGATGGCGACGATCAACAGATCGGCCTCCAGGGCGGCAGCCGCAAGGTAGCGGACGTGGCCGACGTGCAGCAGATCGAAGCAGCCGTTGGCAAAGGCGATTGTGCGACCGGCTCGACGCGCGTCGGCGATCCGCGTCAGCAGCACCGGCCGCGAGACAACCTCACCCAAGGCTCACCGCCGCGCGCAGCTCTTTCCGCGACGCCGTCGCCGTTCCGCGTTTCATCACCACGATACCGCCGGCGTAGTTGGCCAGACGCGCGGCAGCCTCGAAGGTGGCACCGGCCGCCAGCGCCAAAGTCATCGTCGCCATCACGGTGTCGCCGGCGCCGGTCACGTCCGCGATCTCGTCGCTGCCGTGAATCGGGATGTGAACGGTCTTGGCGCCTGGAACGAACAGCGCCATCCCGCGGCCACCGCGGGTGATGAGCACCGCCTTCGCCGCCGTGCGCTTCAGGATTTCCCTGCCGGCGCCCTCGAGCACACGCGCGTCGTCGTTGATACGGATGCCAAGCGCCTGCTCGACCTCGGACTCGTTCGGGGTGCAGGCGGTGAGCCCCCGATACTCGAGCAGCCGGTACCGCGAGTCGATGAGCACGGGAATCGGGTGACCGGCGCGGCGGAGCGCGGTCATCACGCGGCGAGCGAGGGCCGGCGTCACCAGCCCGGATCCATAGTCGGACATCAACACCGCATCAGCGGCGGGCAAGCTCGCGAGCGCGGCGCGTTCGAAGCGTTCCCGCGTCCGGGCGTCGATCGGCCGGCCCACGCCGCGATCGATCCGCACCACCTGTTGCTTGGCGGAATGGATGCCGCCGGCAAGAATCCGCGTCTTGATCACGGTGCTGGCACCGGCGGCACGCGCCACGCCCGTACTGACGACGCGCGGATGAAGCGCGGCCACCAGCCGTCGCCCTGGGTCGTCGCGCCCGATCACCGAAACCAGGGCGGCGCGGCCGCCAAGGGCGGCGACGTTGTTGGCCGCGTTTCCGCCGGCGCCCGGCACGATCTCGGTGGAGTCGTATTCGAGAATCAGGACGGGAGCCTCGCGCGAGACCCGCGCGACGCGGCCGTACACGAATTCATCTGCCACGACATCGCCGATGACGGCGACGTGGCGCCCGTCGAGCGCGTCGATCAGCGCGGTGAGCGACGCAGAATCCAACCGGCAGCCTCCATCAAATTGTTGAGGATAACATCCGCCTTCGCGCCAACCGCCGCCTCGTCGCTCGGGTGCATGCCGTGACCCGTGCGTACGCGGATCGTCCGGGTACCCGCCGCCGCCCCGCAGGCGACGTCCAGCGCCCGGTCGCCGATCATGAACG
>JBOGIQ010000401.1:0-4882 GCA_050742535.1 Vicinamibacterales bacterium
GGGGTGGACCGCCTCACTCTGCTTCGCGTCATCGCGCACGGCGCCAAGGGTCAGCCCGTGACGGCGCAGCCGGGTGAGGGAGAAGCCGAAGGGCCCGCGCCGGCGGATCCGCTCGAGGCCTACGCCACCGACCTGATTGCCCGCGCGGCAGAAGGCAAGATCGATCCGCTGATCGGCCGGCGGCTCGAGCTGGAGCGGATGATCCAGGTCCTCTGCCGGCGCCGCAAGAACAACCCGCTGCTCGTCGGCGAGCCGGGTGTCGGCAAGACTGCCCTGGCCGAAGGCCTGGCGCTGCGCATTCATCAGGGCGAGGTACCCGACGTCCTGCAAGGCTCCAAAGTCTTCGCGCTCGATCTCGGCGCGCTCATTGCCGGCACCAGGTATCGCGGCGACTTCGAGGAGCGCGTCAAACAGGTGCTCGACCGGCTCGCGAAGGAAGAGAACGCCATTCTGTTCATCGACGAGATCCACTCGCTGGTCGGCGCCGGCGCCGCCTCGGGCGGCGCGATGGACGCCGGCAACCTGCTCAAGCCGGCGCTGGCGAACGGCACGCTGCGCTGCATCGGGTCGACCACGTTCACCGACGTGAAGCAGTCGTTCGATCGCGATCGCGCGCTGTCGCGCCGCTTCCAGAAGATCGACGTGCTGGAGCCGTCGGAGGGAGAGGCGCTGGAAATCCTCAAGGGTCTGCGGGTGCATTACGAGATGCACCACGGGGTCCGCTACACCGACGAGGCGCTCGAGGCGTCCGTGGCGTTGTCCGCCCGCCACCTCCAGGACCTCCACCTGCCCGACAAGGCGATCGACGTGCTCGACGAGGCGGGGGCGGCACAGAAGCTGATGCCGGCGGAGCAGCGGTCCGGCGAAATCGGGCCGCAGCAGATCGAGCAGATCGTGGCGAAGATGGCCCGCGTGCCGGTTCAGGCGGTGTCGAGCGACGACCGCCGGGCGCTGCAGGCGCTCGACGTCGAGTTGACGCGCGTGATCTTCGGACAGAACGATGCGATCGACGAGGTCGCCTCGGCCATCAAGATGTCCCGGTCTGGTCTGCGTGCCGCCGAGAAGCCGATCGCGAATTTCCTCTTTGCCGGGCCAACGGGCGTGGGCAAGACCGAGCTGGCGCGGCAGCTGGCACGGATTCTGGGCATTGAGTTCATCCGCTTCGACATGTCGGAGTACATGGAGAAGCACGCCGTCTCACGGCTGATTGGCGCGCCGCCCGGCTATGTCGGCTACGAGGAAGGCGGCCTGCTGATCGACGCCATCCGCAAGACGCCGCATGCGGTGCTGCTGCTCGACGAGATCGAGAAGGCGCATCCGGACATGTTCAGCATCCTGCTGCAGGTCATGGATCACGCCACGCTGACCGATTCGCACGGCCGCAAGGCCGACTTCCGCCACGTCATCCTGATCATGACGACGAACGCCGGCGCCCGCGATCTGTCGGATCGGCGCGTCGGGTTCGGCGACAGTGCCGTGGGCGCCTCGTCGCGCGGCGCGCTCGAGCGGACCTTTACGCCGGAGTTCCGCAACCGGCTCGATGCGACCGTCAACTTCCACGCGCTCGGCACGGCCGAGATCGAACGCGTGGTGGACAAGCAGATCGACGAGCTGCGGTCGATGGTGACGGCCAAGGGCGTCAGCATCGAGCTGACGCCGGAGGCGCGTGCGTGGCTGGCCGAGAAAGGCTTCGATCGCGCGTTCGGCGCGCGGCCGATGGCCCGCCTCATCGAACGCGTCGTCAAGAAGCCGCTGTCGGAAGCGCTGCTGTTCGGATCGTTGTCCGAGGGCGGCGTCGTGCGGATTGTCGTCGACGGCGCCGAGGTCAGGTTGGTGGTTAGTAGTTAGTGGTTCGTGGTTCGTAGAGTCCGGCTTTAGCCGGATTGCCTCCTCTCTCAATGTCCATCGCCAGCATCCGACGCGACTACAGCGGCGACCCGCTCAGCGAAATCGAATCCGATCCGGATCCGTTCCGGCAGTTCGCGCGCTGGTTCGAGCAGGTGCGGGAGCTCGAGGCCGATCCCACGGCCTGTGCGTTGGCCACGTCCACGCGTGACGGCCGTCCGTCCGTCCGCACCGTCCTGCTCAAGGGCGTGGACGATCGCGGGTTCGTCTTCTACACCAACTACAACAGCCGCAAGGCGCAGGAGCTCGACGACACCGGCCGTGCCGCGCTGCTGTTCTACTGGCCGTCGCTCGTCCGGCAGGTGCGGATCAACGGACTGGCGTCAAAAGTCGACGAGGCCGAGTCCGACGCTTATTTCGCCACGCGGCCAACCGAGAGCCGCTGGAGCGTCTACGCGTCGAACCAGAGCGAGGTGATCGAAAGCCGGGCGGCGCTCGAGTCGCGGTACACCGTGGCGCGCGAGATGTATGGCGAGACCATTCCACGGCCGTCGTGGTGGGGCGGCTATCGCGTTGTTCCCGAGCAGTTCGAGTTCTGGCAGGGCCGCCCGAGCCGCCTGCACGATCGGGTGCGCTATCAGCGCGATGGATCTGGGTGGCGGCGCGATCGCCTCGCCCCGTAGACCGTAGTGTCCGCCTTCAGGCGGACCTGCGGACCCGTCCGATGAATAATTGGAACGCATGCTCAAGACCAAGTCTGTTTACTCACCGGCGGCCGAGAACGACGGGCTGCGAATCCTCGCCACCCGGTTTCGTGGTCGTGGCATGTCGTCGAATCTCTACGACGTCTGGATGCCGTCCCTTGGACCCAGCGAACAATTGCTGAAGGCGGTTCTGGCCGGCACGATCACGTGGGCCGTGTTCACGCGCGATTTCAAGAAGGAGCTCTTTCTCGACGGAGCGATCGATGCCCGCAACCGGACGATCAAGAACCACGGGCAGAAATCGACGCTGCGCCTGATCAAGGCCATGGCGCGAGAGGGCAACGTCACGCTGATGTGCCACTGCGACGAGGACGCGACGCAGTGCCACCGGCACGTCCTGCGGGAACTGATTCTCAGTAACCGAGTCTGACGACACCGGCTACGGCCGAGTCCCGTGGCGCGGACCTTGTTAAGTCCGCGAGGCGAGCCTGACAAGGCTCGCCCCACGATCATCACCGTCGATCTAGTCGGCGAGCGCGAGGTCGTCGGCGACGCTGTCGCGTGAGGTGCCGGGGACGACGCCGCGCAGCGTACGGCCAGCCACCCGCCACGCGAGGATGAGCGACGTCACGCACAACGCCGTCCCACCCAGCATGAAGGTGATGACGACGATGTCCCACAGCGGGCGGTAGTTGTACAGCCACGGAAAATTCAGCGAGTGCAGCCCGTTATACAGCCAGCGGTTGACCCACGCGCTGTCGTCGTAGCTCCCGACCACGCGCGCGGTTTTCGGATCGATGTAGAACCGCGTGTGCTGCGCGTCGTGAAATCGCGCCAGGATCACCGGCAAGGGCCGCTGCCGCCGGCGATCGAGGTAGTAGCGGTCGTATTGCGTGAGCACGCTCGTCTCGACCATCCCGCGGCCACCGGCAGCGGTGACGACGTCAATGATCCGCTGGTGCTCGAGACCGGCCATCGGCTCGCCGTTGACCGGAACGATTCGCGTCTCGCCGGGGCCGAGCGTCGCGATGTAGATCGGTTCGCCGGCGAACGATGTGAACTCGAGCTCCTTGACCGGCACGTTCCCGAGCTGCCTGATCGCTTCGCGCGGGTCCTTCGAGGCAAACGCCGCGAGGCTCGTCTCGCCCCGCAGCGCGTCACGAATCGTCTGCGGGTCGATCCCCCGCTCGAGCAGGCCTCCACCGGTTTCCCGGGGGAACGGATCCATGGACAGCATCCCGCTGAACGCCCATGTGATGGTCGCCGCGCCGAAAATCAGCCCGAGGACGGTATGCCAGCGTTTCTGCCCGCGATACGGGATGCTGCTCGGCGCGCCGGCGTACCTGTATTTCCGAGTCGGCGAATACATCCACGCACCGATGACGACGCCGAGGATTGCCGCGATCGTTCCGATTCCGGACGACCAGATGACGACGCGGCTCCACCGCGGGCCGTTCTGGCGGAGCGGCGTGAAATAGAACCAGTGCGGGATGGCGCCGGCGTAGGCGCCCAACCGCGAACCGGTCGTCGTGTGCTGGACCACGTCACCCGTGGTCTGGGTGACATAGACCTGCTCGCCATCCGGCCACGAAAACTTCCAGAGCGGCGCCAGATCCGCGATCCGCATCTGCACCGTCCACTGATCGACTTCGGTGACCTGCTCGACGCGCGCGCGGCTGACCGGCTGCTTCGTCCATGCCTCGGCTATGCGCCGCACCATGGCATCGGGAACCTCGATCTGCTGTTCCCCCGTGTCCGCGTACACGACGTACGCGCCGTCGTCGAACTGGTAGACCGGCCGGCTGTCGAATGTCGTCAGGCGAACCGACGGCGCCCCGTCCACGCCGAGCTTCGTCAGGGCGTCGGACGGCGAGAGCCTGATCTCCGAAGGATCGATCGGCTCCGCGCGCGCGATGCGATCCGCCGGCCGCACGTCCGGAAAGTTCCAGTACATGATGCCGATCGCGCTCGGGAACCAGAGGAGGAAGACCATGCACAGCGCGACGCCGAGCCAGCGGTGAACGAAGATGAGGACGCGCTTCACCGGGTGGATCGTATGCTATCGTCTGTCGCACGGCAGTGAGTACTGCCGCATCGGATACCCGGCATAGCGTCCGGGGGAGTGCCATGCCGTCACGCCCGTTTTCGATCATCGAATCCTCGTCGGCGGCTGTCCGGCTCGACCGGGCAGCGGCGTATCTCGAGCGTTTTCCACCACACCAGCTGATCACGATCGTGGCCGCGAGCCGCGGCGCCGCGGACGACCTCGCGCGGCGCGTCGCCTCCCGGCGCGGCGCGACGATGGGCGTGTCGCGCTTCAGCCTCACCCAGCT
>JBOGIQ010000402.1:0-4858 GCA_050742535.1 Vicinamibacterales bacterium
AGCCTGGTCGGATGACGGCTGTTCGGTTGGCAGAGTACTGCACGCGCCGAGGAGCAAGCCGCCCACGAGTGCCGACGCAAGGGTCAGGGTCGGACTGGACATGATCTGCCTCCGTTCAGTGCTCGTTGCTTTGAAAGAGCTGCGCTAAGCAAGGACGCTGCCTGTCGCCGGTTCGCCTCGGAATGGGCGATCCGTTTCCCGAGGCGGGAAGTATTCCCAACCGCCGCGAAAAATTCAGCGGTGCGACGACGACACCCGCGCGCCTCTCACAGAATCGCCGTCGCTTCACGAGACTCTCGCCACTGATCGTTGGCATCGTGGTTGCCCAATCCGCCGACGTCATGACGATGCACACCCGCTTCATCGTCACTCACTATGGCGGACCGGATGCACTGTTCGCGGTGGAAGAAGAGTGCCCCGAGCCAAAGGCCGGCGAAGTGCGCGTGAAAGTGATGGCCGCGGGAGTTTCGTTGCCGGATGTGATGATGCGCGAAGGCATTCATCCCGAGACGCCTCGAGTGCCGTTTACCCCAGGGTGGGATCTCGTTGGCATTGTGGACCGGCTCGGCGACGGCGTTTCCGGGATTGAACCAGGGCAGATCGTTGCCGCGTTGCCGATCAGCGGTGCCTATGCGGAGTTCGTCTGCCTGCAGCCGCGGGAGCTGATTCCGGTGCCGCCCGGGCTGGATGCTGCCGAGGCGGTGAGCCTGATTCTGAACTACGTGACGGCATACCAGCTGCTGCATCGGGCGGCCAGGGTCAGAGCGGGGCAGCGCGTGCTGATCCACGGTGCGGCAGGTGGGGTAGGGACGGCCCTGCTGCAGCTTGGACGGGTTGCCGGCCTGGCAATGTACGGCACCTGTTCGTCGCGCGGCGCGGCGACGGTTTCCAGTCTGGGTGGTATCCCGATCGATTACGAGCGGCAGGATTTCGTGAACGAAATCCACCGTCTCACGGGCGCGGGTGCCGATGCGGTCTTTGACAGCATCGGGGGAACGCATATCTGGCGTTCACGAAAAGCACTCCGTCGCGGCGGGACGGTGGTGGCCTATGGTTTGACCTCGTCCGTCCAGGGAAAGCGACCGTCGGCCCGGCCGCGCCGGCGTCATCGCATTCGTCCAATCGCTGTCTTCGGGCTGTACATCGCCGGCGGCTGGGTTCTTCCCGGCCGCAAGCGGGTGGTCCCGTACAGCATCCAGTGGTTGAAACGGCGGAGACCAACGCTGTTTCGCGAGGATCTGCTCACGCTGTTCGAGCTTCTCCGGCAGCACAGGATCCAGCCCCTGGTGACGAGGCTTCCTTTTGCCGACGCGAGACGCGCCCACGAGTTGCTCGCGCGCGGAGGCGTCACCGGCAAGATCGTGCTCGTACCCGTGAAGAAGTCCGCGGCCGCTGCGGAACATCCCGCTGCATATTCCGCGTAGCGCCGGTCATCGCGCAGATCTGCCGAACCCTGACGAACACAGCGCGGCACGCGTTGTGCCCTGTCATCTGTTGACACCCGCCTGGAGGCTGTCATGGATACCAACACACTCTCGTACGTCGGTCCTCGCGTGTGGGCAGCGGTCGCGCTGGTGATAGCAGTTCTCAGCACACCTGTGGTTCTTGCTCAGACGCCAGCGCCGGTCGGGCACAAAAACGACCTCGGCCAGAGTGCAGCCGCCGTAATGCGTGGCCAGGGAGACATGCCCCACGCACAGAAGATGGCGGAGCAAAAGGCCATGATGGCCAAGATGGCCGCCGCCGATCAGAAGCTTGCTGATCTGGTTGCGCGGATGAACGCCGCGACAGGTGAGGACAAGGTCGCGGCGGTCGCGGCGGTGCTCAACGAGCTCGTTGCGCAGCGCAACCAAATGCACCAATCGTGCGGAATGATGAAGACGGCGCCGACAGCGGCCACCGAGGCCACCGAACCTGATCACGGCGCCCATCACCCGGAGAAGTGAGGGAAGAAAGGGGGATGCCATGACGCGGTTCTCGCGTGTCGCAATTGCGACCGTCGCTTTCGTCGGTGTGTCCAGCCTGGCGGCTGCCGATACGCCGTCGAACGTCTTCCACAAGCTGGCGGTCCAGAAGCTTGTTGCAGCGGAGACCCCAGTTGCCAACCTCGCATTGGCCGCACATTTCAGGGCGGTCGCCGATCGCTACCTTGAAGAAGCCGCGCGCCACCGCGCCACGGCCGCCGTGTACGCAGTCCACCTGAACCGGGCAGTTGCGACGAGTGCAGCCAGTCACTGCGATCGCGAGGCGGCGCTCGCCATGGGGTGGGCAGCGGAGGCGCGCGAGCTCGCCGCGTACCACGTCGATCACGCCGCCGGCCGTCCGGCGGTCCTGCCGATGGGCGCAACGGAGTTGTGGGCCGGACGCGGGGCGCCGGACCCGACTCCCGATCAGCTCCACAAGCTGGCGTTGCTGGCACGCACGCGATCCGATCATCTCGAGCTTGCGGAGTACTACGGGACAGTGGCGAAAAACGCGGCGGCCACCGCACAAGACCGACGGCGAATGGCCACGGCCTATCGGGCGGGCATCCGCGGCAGCATGTTCGACGTCGCCTTCACGTGGGATCAGCTCGCCCGGCTGGCGAACAACGAGGCAACGAAAGCAGAGGAGGCCGCGAATCGCCACAAGCAGCTGGCCACGATCGGGTGAGCCCGGGGCAGGGGTCCCGGCTCACGGTGCACGAGGGGAGGCCGACAATGTCTGCAAAACACAACATCGGCGGTGAGGTCGCCTGCGGTTTCGAGGCCGTGCGCGAGGCGTTCGTCGAGAACTTTCGCAGCCGCCGTGAACTGGGTGGTGCGGTCTGCGCATATGTGCGCGGCGAAAAGGTGGTCGATCTCTGGGGCGGCGTGCGGAACAAGAAGACCGGTGAGCCGTGGAACGAGGACACGATGGTGATCGTCCACTCCACGACCAAGGGACTCGCCGCGATGGCACTGGCCGTGGCTCATTCCCGCGGCTGGCTCGATTACGAGGAGCGGGTAAGCCGGTACTGGCCGGAGTTCTCGCAACACGGCAAGGAGCGAGTGACCGTCCGTCAGTTACTGGCCCATCAGGCGGGTCTCTACGCGCTGGACCAACCGGTCGACCGGGCGCTCGTCGCCGATCTCGATCGGCTCGCGGCGGTGCTGGCGCGACAGAAGCCGGCGTGGCCGCCGGGCACGAGGCAGGGATACCACGCGGTGACGCTCGGGTTCTATGAGGGCGAGCTGCTGCGCCGCGTCGACCCGCAGCATCGCACGCTCGGACGGTTCTTCGAGGACGAGATCGCACGGCCGCTCGGCCTCGACGTTTACATCCGACTGCCGGAGGACATTCCCACCGCGCGTCTGGCGACGCTCGCGGCACCGCGGAAGCGGGACATGCTGTTCGGCTTCCCGCCGCGCCTGTTGCTGGAGGTGATCAACCGCAGGTCGAAGATCATCAGAGCGCTGCGTGGCTCGGAGCTGCCGCTCGATGTGGAACGTGTTTACGCACGCAACCTCGAGATACCGGCCGGCGGAGCCGTTGGAACCGCGCGTGCCATCGCCCATGCGTACAGCGTCTTCGCGACCGGTGGCGCTGATCTGAAGCTGCGTCAGGAAACCCTGGATCTGCTTGCCGCACCCGCCGTGCGGCCGGCGTACGGCTTCTTCGACGAATGCATGAAGGGCGAGGTGGAGTTCTCGCTCGGGTTCATGAAACCAAACGCCGCGTGGCCATTCGGCAGTCCGGCGGCGTTCGGCGCGCCGGGTGCCGGCGGTTCGATGGGGTATGCAGATCCGACGACCGCAGTCGGCTACGCGTATGTCACCAGTCAGTCGGGGGTCTCGCTGACCGGCGATCCGCGCGACGTCGTCTTGCGCGATGCGTTGCGCGAAGCGGTTGCAGCGTTGCCGGTCAGGCCGCGGGTGGCTGCCTAGGCGAGGTTCACGACCGGAACGCTCGCGACACCATCAGTGCACCAAGTGTCGCGAGCGTGACCGCCAGAATGCGCCGGAACCAGACGTCCGGCACGCGCTTCAACGCCCGGCTGCCGACCAGCGTGCCAGAAGTAACGCCAATCGTTGCGGCGAATATCCAGGGCGAGAGGGAGAGCAGCTCGTCGTGCTGGCTGGCGAGGTAAATCGGCAGGCGGGCGCCGTCGACGAAGAGCGCGATGGCCGTCGCCGTGGCGACGAAGGTCTCTTTCGGCAGATTGAATCCGATCAGTGCCGCCGATCTGATGCCGCCCTGATTCCCGACGAGCCCTCCCAGCAGCCCCGAGGTCGCCCCCGCGGCCCACGCCATCCACCCTCGAAAGCGCATCCGCCGGGCGAGACCCGTTGCCTCGCTGATGGCCGCAAACAGCAGCAGGCCGCCGAAGACGACATTCAGCGACCGGCTGCTGGCGACTTCGTAGAGTGACGCGCCTGCGAGCCCGCCGGCGGCACTGGTCAGCCCGAAGCTAAGCAGTACTCTGCGATCGATTCGGCCGCGGAGGAGAGCGAACCGGACCGCCGTGCCGATGACGTGGGGGATCGACACGGCGGCCACGGCCACGCGAGTGTCCACGGTGAGCGCGAGCACGGGAGTGAGCAGGCTGCCGATACCGAAGCCGGTCATTGCGGCGACGGCCCCGGCCGCCATCGCAACTGCGGCACCGATCGCGTAGTCGAGCATGAGCCTCCGTCTCAGCGATTATCAAGCGGCCGGATGCAGAAGAACACGCACCACCCCTGGACGAATCCGCGCCGGCCCTCATCCGCTACGCGCGAATGCTGGTTTTGCCGCGGTTTTTTGTTTTTCGCCGCAGGCAGCACTTGTGCGTCGATCGCCGACAGGAGGCGCGAACATGTCAGGCCTCATTCGGTCGACCGCGCGTCTGGTCACGCTC
>JBOGIQ010000403.1:0-4743 GCA_050742535.1 Vicinamibacterales bacterium
GCGCAGTTGCGCGAGCGCAGCGCCGCGACCGCGCAGGAGTTCGACGAAGCGGCGGCGCGCCTCGCCGCCGCGACGGCACGGGTCACGGCGGCGCAGGCCGGCGTTGAACAGGCGAGCGCACAGCTGGCCGCGCTCCGTGCCGGCGGAGAGGTTGCGCAAATCACTGAGTCCTATGCGCTGATTCGAGCGCCCTTCGATGGCGAGGTGACGGAACGGTTCATCGACCCCGGACATCTGGCAATGCCGGGCCAGTCGCTGCTCCGGATCGACGCCACAGGTCAGCGTCGCGTTGACGTCGGTGTAGACGAGGCGCGCGCGGGATCCGTCCGGCCGGGCGATCGCGTGGGCATTCTTCTGGAGCGGGCATTCGGCGCGGATGCGGCGCTCGCAGGAACGGTCATCGAAGTCGGCCGGGCGATCGCTGCGAACGAGCGGGCATTCACCGTCAAAGTGACCCTCCCGCCGGGCAGTGCGCCGCGCACCGGCACGTTCGCGCGTGTCCGGTTTGAGGGCGCTCCCCGTCGTGCGCTCGTGGTCCCTGTCTCCGCTGTGCGGGTGCAGGGACACCTGACGTCCGTCTTCGTTGTCAGCCAGGGAGTCGCGCGGATCAGACTGGTGCAGACCGGAGACACTGACGGCGACAGAACCGAGATCCTCGCCGGCCTGGACGACGGTGAATCGGTCGTCGTCGATCCTCCGGCCGGTTTGACGGATGGCCGGGCGGTGACGGTCGCCACTCCGTCCGCTGCAACCGGAGGATAGCGTGCCGCCGCAAACCGGTCTGGCCGGCCGCCTCGCCGCCGCTTTTCTCCACTCGAAGCTGACGCCGCTCGTGATCGCCGCATCGACGGCGCTGGGCCTGTTCGCGGTCGCCGCACTGCCGCGCGAGGAAGAACCCCAGATCGTCGTGCCGATGGTCGACGTGTTCGTCGAACTGCCCGGTGCGGCGCCGGCAGAAGTCGAGCAGCGCGTCACGCGGCCTGTGGAGAAGCTGCTGTGGGAAGTTCCCAGGGTTGAGTATGTCTACTCCACTTCGAGTCCGGGGCAGTCCACGATCATCGTCCGGTTCTTCGTCGGTGAGGACGAGGCGCAAGCCCTCGTCCGCCTCAACGAAAAGCTCGGGGCCAATCTCGATCGGCTTCCCCCCGCGGCGTCCGCTCCCCTCGTCAAGGCGCGATCCATCGACAATGTCCCGATCCTGTCGCTGACGTTGTGGGGCGGCGGCCACGACGACCATCAGCTGCGCCTGGTCGCCGCGCAGCTCCGCGAGTCGATTGCCGAGGTCGCCGACGTCTCCGAAGTGACGATCATCGGCGGACGGCCGCGCGAGGTCGCGGTCGAGCTCGATCCAGCGAGGCTGGCCAGCGCGCGTGTCGACCCGCTGCAGATCGCGGCGGCGCTCGACCGGTCGAACCTGCGTTCAACCGGATCCGGTCCCATTCGTGGCTCCATCTCGCGACTCGAGACCGGCCGTCACCTCACGACCGTGAGCGACGTCCGCGGCGTGATCGTCAAAGCGCAGGACAGCCACCCGGTCGTGCTCGGCGATGTCGCCAGGGTCACAGACGGCGGCGGCGACCCGACCGCCTACGTTCGATTCCATTCACGCGGCCAGGGATCCAGCCCGGCCGTGACGATTGCGGTGGCGAAGCGCAAGGGCGCAAACGCGATCACGGTCGCCCGGCAGGTGGAGGCGACGCTGGCCGCGATCCGTCCCGCTCTGCTGCCAGGGGACGTCGAGGTCAGCATCACGCGCAACTACGGCGAGACTGCGGCGGAAAAGTCCAACGAACTCCTGTACCACATGCTGCTCGCCGTACTCTCGGTGTCGGCGCTCATCGCCGTCGTCCTTGGACTGCGCGAGGCAGCGGTGGTTCTGATCGCCATCCCGGTCACGCTGGCGCTGACGCTGTTCGCGTTCCTGCTCTACGGCTACACGCTGAACCGCATCACCCTGTTCGCCCTGATCTTCTCGATCGGGATCCTGGTTGACGACGCGATTGTGGTCGTCGAGAACATCGTTCGGCACGCGCGGATGCGCGGTGCTGAGCCTGCAGGCCTCGTCGCCGTCGCCGTCCGCGCGGTCGATGAAGTGGGCAACCCGACGATCCTGGCGACATTGACGGTCGTGGCGGCCATCCTGCCGATGGCGTTCGTCGGCGGCCTGATGGGGCCGTACATGCGGCCGATTCCCGTTGGCGCGTCCGCGGCGATGGTGTTCTCGCTTGGTGCCGCGTTCATCGTGACGCCGTGGGCGGCCGTCCGGCTGTTACGGCCTGCAGGGCAGCACCGGGAAGGCGCGGAGGACGCCGCAACCCGTTTCTACCGCCGGGGAATGGGCGTGCTCGTCGCGAACGCGCGCGCGCGGCTGCTCTTCCTCGGCGGCGTCGCCGTGCTGCTCGTCGCGGCGGTCGCGCTGGTGCCTCTCAAGATCGTCACCGTCAAGATGCTCCCCTTCGACAACAAGAGCGAGTTTCAGGTGATCGTCGACATGCCCGAAGGCACGCCGCTGGAACAGACGGGGAGAGTCGCGGCGGCACTCGCGACGGAAGTGCTGCGCGATCCTGGTGTCCAGGATGTGCAGAGCTACGCCGGCCTGGCCTCGCCGTACAACTTCAACGGGCTGGTCCGCCACTACTTCCTGCGGCAGGGGCCTCACGTCGCCGATCTGCAGGTGAACCTGCTCCCCAAAGACGACCGCGATGAGCAAAGCCACGACATCGCGAAACGGGTACGGGCGCGGCTGTTGCCGACTGCCGCACGGTTCAACGCGACGATCCAGGTGGCCGAAGTGCCGCCGGGCCCGCCGGTCCTGCAAACGCTGGTCGCCGAAATCTACGGGCCGGACGCCGCGCGGCGCCAGCAGTTGGCGCAACAGGTGAAGTCGATCCTCGAACGCACCGATGGTGTCGTCGACGTCGATTGGTATGTCGAGTCGCCGCAGCCCAAGACTGCCCTTGTCGTCGACGAAAGGCGTGCCGGTGCGGCCGGACTGGACGTCGCCGACGTCGCCGCCGCCGTGCGCATGGCCACCGAGGGAGCCCGGGTCGGGTTGCTGCACGACGATCGGTCGCGCGAACACGTACCAATCGTGCTGCGGCTTCCCCGCGCGCAGCGCGGCTCGCTCGAGGCCGTCCGCGCGCTGCGGCTCGGGGCGCACGGCGTGGCGATCGGCGAGCTTACCGAGGAGCAGGCGCGCGTCGAGGATGCCGGCGTCTATCACAAGAACCTGCGGCCGGTGACGTATGTGACCGGCGACCTCGCCGGCGCGGCGGAAAGTCCCGTTTACGCGATCCTCCGGATGAACGAGCTCATCGCGCGAATGGCGCTGCCCGAGGGGTACGCCTTCGAGGTGTACAGCACCCAGCAGCCCGCCGACACGACGAAGTACGCGATGAAATGGGACGGCGAGTGGCACATCACCTACGAGGTGTTCCGCGACCTCGGCATCGCCTTCGCCGCCGTCCTCGTGCTGATCTACATCCTCGTCGTGTGGTGGTTCCAGTCGTTCGGCACACCGCTGACGATCATGGCGGCCATTCCATTCTCGCTGGTCGGCATCCTGCCGGCGCATGCGGCGCTGGGCGCCTTCTTCACCGCCACCTCGATGATCGGCTTCATCGCCGGCGCGGGCATCGTCGTGCGCAACTCGATCATCCTCGTCGATTTCATCGAGCTCCGGCTCCGTGAAGGGATGCCGCTCGCCGCGGCGGTGGTCGACGCCGGCGCGGTGCGCTTCCGCCCGATGGCGTTGACGGCGGCAGCCGTCATCGTCGGCTCGGCGGTGATTCTGTTCGACCCGATCTTTCAGGGACTCGCTATTTCGCTGATGGCCGGTGAGGTTGCCTCGCTGCTGCTCTCTCGCGTGACAGTCCCGGTTCTCTATTACACGAGTCATCGGCGCAGAGCCGGCGACTCCGCGCAGCCCAGACCGTTGGTGCCGGCCGCCGCCGGCGTGGAAGGAAGGCCATCATGACCGTCGATCGCGCGCTCCGGCTCATCGCCGGCGCCTTCGTCACCCTCAGCGTGCTGCTCGGAATCTACGTGCACCAGTACTTCCTCTGGTTCACGCTGTTCGTCGGTCTGAATCTGTTTCAGTCCGGGTTCACGAACTGGTGCCCGATGATGGCGATCCTCCGCAGGAGCGGCGTTCGAGCGGCGTGATCGTTGCGTGCCGTCTGGCCAGGTGGCGCAGTGGTGACTACATTGTGCTACAATTGTGGTCACATGGAAACCGTCGGCATTCGTGAGTTGAAGGCGCACTTGAGCAGACACCTGAAGCGGGTGCGAGCCGGCGCGCGACTCGCTGTCACCGAACGGGGGCGCACGATCGCCACGATCAGTCCGGTCGAAGCACCGGTCGATGTCGACTGGGCGCACCGGCTCGTCGCCGAAGGTCGCGCACAGTGGAACGGCGGCAAGCCAAAGGGCGTGGCGCGTCCGGCGCAGGTGACCGGCCGAACCGCCTCCTCCATCGTGCTCGAAGATCGCCGGTGACGCTCTATCTCGACACGAGCAGCCTCGTCAAGCTGTACGTGCAGGAGACCGGCTCCGACGATGTCCGGAGGCTCGTCGAGCACGCGGCCGTCGTCGCCACCTCGGTCGTGGCGTACCCGGAAACGCGTGCCGCGTTCGCCCGCTTACGCCGCGAGGGCGAACTCTCGGGCGCCACGGTGGCAGCCGCGAAGCGCGAGTTCGAGTCGGACTGGCCGTCGTACCTGACTCTCCACGTCAGCGCGGCGC
>JBOGIQ010000404.1:0-4718 GCA_050742535.1 Vicinamibacterales bacterium
ACTCCACGATGACCCGCGACCAGCCGGCCAGGCGCGTCGAACGATCGCGCAGGACCGCGTCCAGCTTGCCGTCCTGCTGCGCGGCAGCAAGCGACGGAACGCCGGCGACAAGAACGACGGCCGCGACAAGACGGCCAAGGAAAGAACGTGCAATTCGGTTTTTCATGGGCGCGAACCGAGCAATGGCAAGAGCTCTGCCGCACCCCGAGGCCGCCTCTCGATGGCATTTAAATGCTTGTATGTGAACGGGTTAATTCGTGTTCAGAGGGTCTGGAAATTAATGGACGTCATCAACTGTGTGCAGTTCCTGCGCACGGACCGAAGTGCGAGGTACGCGCAAACTGCTAACTCCGAAGGAGAAAGCGTTGCGATGTTGCGTCCCGGCACAGTGGTGAACACTGAAACGTGCTGCGCACATCTGCGGAGATCGACACCGACCTCGTCAACGCAATCGCAGAATTCATCACGAAGTTTCCCGCTGTGGCCGGAAGGGATTCTGAGTTGTGCAGATTTTCTGCGCGTGCGCTGAAACGTGCGTCTCCGCGCAGCGCACGATGGTCGAGCCGGACGGCTATCGTCCTGGTCTGTTTCGAGACAGCTTCGGCTCGGGCCTGAGGTTGTATTCGACGATCTTCCGATAGAGCGTTCCGCGGCTGATGTCGAGCACGCGGGCCGCTTCCTTCTTGTTCCAGTCGGCCGATTCGAGCACCCGGACCACGTGGTCGCGCTCGTTCTCCGCCAGCGTCTGCAGCCGCCGGGATTCGGACGTCTGCACCGGCGCCACGACGTGCGCGTGAAGGAACTCGATATCCGTATCGCGGATGATGCGGCCGGGCGCCGAGAGCGCCGCGCGGGAGACGGTGCTTTCGAGCTCGCGGATGTTCCCCGGCCATGGGTACGCCTGCAGCCGCGCGAGCGCTTCCGGGGCGAACGACTTCGCGTCGAGCGGCATGCCGTTCGCCGCGCAGTAGCGCGCGACGAACTTCGTTGCCAGGACTGGAATGTCGATCGGGCGTTCGCGCAGCGAGGGCAGGCGAATGGAGAAGGCGTTGACGCGGTAGTACAGGTCCTCGCGGAAGCGGCTATCGCGGACGAATTGCTCGAGCGGGCGGTTGGTGGCCGAAATCAGCCGGAAATCGACCTGCACGGACTTCTGGCCGCCGAGGCGCTCGAAACGCCGGTCCTCGAGGACGCGCAGCAGCTTGGCCTGGGCGACGAGCGACAGATCGCCGATCTCGTCGAGGAACAGCGTCCCGTCGTTGGCCAGTTCCACGCGCCCCGGCTTGCGGTCGTAGGCGCCTGTGAAGGCGCCCTTCTCGTAGCCGAAAATTTCCGATTCGAACAGCGTGTCTGGGAGCGCCGCGCAATTGACGGCCTGGAAGTTTTCGCGCCCGCGGCGGCTCAGCTCGTGGATCATCCGCGCCACGACTTCCTTGCCCGATCCCGTCGGTCCGAGGATCAGCACCGAAATGTCCGATTTGGCGGCGGTGCGAATCCATTCGAAGACGATCAGCATCTTCTCGTCGCGGCCGATCATTTCCCGGAATCGCTGGACGGACGGCGCCTGGTCTTCCATGCTCACCGTTGCACGGCGTTCCAGGAACGTGTCGAGCAGCCGGCGGCGGTCGTCGTCGACGTCCTGCACGATCGCGTAGCGCGACGGATCCTCCGTCGTGGGCGCGACGACACCGAAATCGACGAGCTCCTTGACGCAGTTGTCGACGTCGAGCCGCAGCCGGCCGAACGTCGTCATCAACGCTTCGACGTCGAAGGCATCGTCGGGACGTGCGCTCAGAAATCTGAGAATGCCCGCGCGCAGCGGCGATTGCACGAGCGTACGAAACCGGCCCTCGACATCGGGGAAGCGGTCGTGACGCGTCTGGTTGGGTTTTACGGTTGTCACGCTCATGCCGTCGGCGACTTTTGGAAAGACCACGCGTGACTTTTATCGGCTGTTGCGAGGACCGTCGACAGCGCGCCGCGGCGCGCGAAACTCGACGGCCCACCTCCGCTGAAGCTACGGCGGGCAAGCAACCGAGTGCTAAGCTAGCCAACGCAATGCCGTACCGTGCACCTGGATCTCCTGAAAAAGCCCGTCCGAACTACCTCTCAGGCAAGCCGATCCGCTATTACCGTCCGCGCGGAAGCGCCGACGTGCGCCACCTGATCGAGGAGGGATTCCAGGCGTTCAATGCGGCGCGTCTCGGTGAAGCGTGCCGGATCTTCACCGACAAGATGCTGCTGCCGGAAAACGACACGACGATCGGGCTGACGATTGCCGGCGCGCTGACTCCGGCCGGGCTTGGTGGCTGCATCGTCGAGCTGATGGAGCGGGGGCTGGTCGACTTCGTGATCAGCACCGGAGCGAATCTCTACCACGATCTGCACTATGCGCTGAATTTCACGCTGCATCGCGGATCGCCGTTCGTCAACGACGTGGAGCTCTACGAAGAGGGAGTGATCCGGATCTACGACGTGCTGTTCCCCTCGACCGTCCTTCTCGAGACGGACGCCTACATTCGCGACTTCCTCGTCCGGTCGGGTCTCGATGGACCGTTGTCGACGGCCGAGTTCCACTACGCGCTCGGGCGCGATCTGCTCGAGCGGCAGCCCGGATGCCAGGAGTACTCGGTGGTGGCCGCGGCGGCCGCCGCCGGCGTGCCGCTCTACACGTCGTCGCCAGGCGACAGTTCAATCGGAATGAACATCGCGTTTCACGAGCTGATGAACGACAGCCGGCTGATGATTGATCCCAACAAGGATGTGAACGAGGTCTGCGCATTCATCCTGGCGGGCAAGAAGAATGGCTGCGTGATCCTCGGCGGCGGTTCGCCGAAGAACTTTTACCTTCAGGGGCAGCCGACGTTGTGGGAGGTCTACGGGATCCCCAAGGGCGGCAACGACTTCTTCATCCAGATCACGACCGATCAGGTGGTCTGGGGCGGGCTGTCCGGCGCTACGCCGGCCGAGGCCGTCAGCTGGGGCAAGGTCAACCCGGGCGTGCTCCCGGATACCGCGGTCGCCTACGTCGACTCGACCATCGGCTTCCCGTTGTTCTGCGAGTACGTCATCGGGGCGGCAACCGGGCGGCGTCAGCGCAAGGAGCTTGTCCATAAGCGGGCGGATTTGGTGGCGGCGCTCAAGCGTGAGGCCTCCGCGGCCCGACGTGAGCACCCGCAGCCGGACGAACCGCTGGAGACGATGCCTGATCTGGAGAGGCATAGATGAATGCAGAATTCTGAATTCTGAATTTGCGAAGCATGGGGACTCTCGCTTCGGAACTCGGTCCGGTCGTCGGCCGCACGCAGCTGCAGCCGCGCATCTACGTTGACGCGAACATGCCGGCCGGCCTCGTCGGCTTCATGCGCCAGTCGCTCGACTGGGACGTGCTGTTCGTGATCGAGCACGACGATCTCCGCCGTGCCCGCGACGGCGAGCATTACCGCCTCGCGCGTCAGCTTCGGCGGACGCTGATCACGCTCGACCGCGATTACCTCGACGATCGCCGCTTCCCTCCGGACGAAAGCGGCGGCGTGATCGTACTGATGGCGCCGGAGGAACGCGGCTATCTGAATCTCCTCAAGCGGCTCGATACGGAAATCTTCCGCCCCGAACGATCCGAACGACTCGAACGACTCGAACGATCCGAACGACTGCCGTTGGAAGGGCGCAAGCTCCACGTGCACGTCGACTGGCAAGGATCGCTCGGCGTTCCGGGCTGAGAAGTCGCGCCCGGCATGATCGTCCTCAATGGCGGCGACGTCGTACTACCCGGCGAGATTCGCGCGCGCGCGTCCATCATCCTCGACGACGGCCGCATTGCGGCCGTTGAGGCGGCGCCAGCGGCGCCTGCGGGTGCGGCGATCGTCGACGTCTCCAACTGCTACGTCGTTCCCGGGTTCATCGACGTGCACGTGCACGGCATCGCCGGTCATGACACGCTCGACGGCGGAGACGTAGTCGCGCGGATCGCCGGTGAGCTGCCGCGTTACGGCGTCACCGCTTTTTGTCCCACCACCGTGGCGTGCGGCCCGGACGATCTGCAGCTCTTTCTGGATCAGGTGAGCGCCGCCGCCGGCGCGCCGCGCGCGAATGCCGCTCGCGTGCTGCCGGCGCATCTGGAGAGCAATTTCATCAACCCCGACTTCCGCGGCGCACAGCCGCTCAAGTGCCTCAGAACACCTGACGAGCATCGCGGTGCCGTGGCGTGGCCGTTCACCGGGCCGCAGATTCTCGACGTCATCGAACGCGCACGCGCCAGCGTCGGTATCGTTACGCTGGCGCCGGAGCTTCCCGGCGGGATCGATCTGGTACGGACGCTGACAGGCGCGGGCCATATCGTGTCTCTGGGGCATTCGGGTGCGGATTTCGACACGGCGGTCGCGGCAATTGAGGCGGGTGCGACACATGCCACGCATCTCTTCAACCGGATGACGCCAATCGCCCATCGTGCTCCAGGACTGGCGGGCGCGGTCCTCGCGCGCCATGACGTTTCAGCCGAGCTGATTTGCGACGGATACCATGTGCACCCCGCGATGTGTGCGGTCGCCATTGGTGCGAAGGGGCCGTCGCGCGTCATGGCCATCACTGACGCGACCTCCGGCGCCGGCCAGCCTGTGGGTTCAGCCGCCGTGCTCGGGGGGCAGACGATTCACGTTCGTGACGAGGCGGCGTTTCTCGACGATGGAACACTGGCGGGTAGCACGTTGACGATGGAC
>JBOGIQ010000405.1:0-4707 GCA_050742535.1 Vicinamibacterales bacterium
GGCTCGCCCCACGAAATCCGCGCTAGGCGCATTTGAAAAATGCGATAGATCTCAGCGGCTGGGCTCGGACGTAAGGTCGTGCGGCTCGGCGTTCGAGTAGTAGATGGCGTTGAACAGGAACTTGAAGGTGGCGTGCGACTGGGCGCGAAACGCAATCTGCGGGCCGAACACGATGAGACGGCCGGCGCCCAACGGCACATCGGCGGCGGCCAGTCCTCCGGCCAGCTGCTCCTGGCCGCGTGCCCACCCGCTGCGCAACGGCGAGGCCCCGTAGCGGGCGACCGGGGTCCCGCTTTCCTTCAGCCGGAAGACGGGGCTGTTGTCGAAGAACACGTCAACGTTCTTTTCGAATCCGAAGCCGATCGGCGTCGTGTTGTCGACTTCCGCCCGAAGGATGGAGCCCGGAATGTCGTACGCGATCTCCTCTGCGGGCACACCAAGCGAAGCGGCGAGCCGCGCAGCCTGGCCGATCGTGATCAGAGTCCCGCCGCTCTCCGCAAAGCTCCGCAGGGCCGGGACGCTGCGTGCGGCGGTCAGCACGCCGGTCTGGTCCCGGTACAGCGAAGGGACGTTCATCGGCGTTCGATCCACGCGCTGTATTTCCGCTTCGTCAGGGAGAATCAGCACGTCGTACTTCGCCGCCAGATCGCCGCGATCGATGCTCTGCACGAAGGCGAGCTCGAACGGGAACTCGTAACGTTCGAGAATCCATCGAATCCAGCCGCTGCTCGTTGCGCCCCCGTACCGATCCCACAACCCGATCCGAAGCGGAT
Organism: Vicinamibacterales bacterium; assembly: GCA_050742535.1. GTDB lineage: Bacteria > Acidobacteriota > Vicinamibacteria > Vicinamibacterales > UBA2999 > Gp6-AA40. The sequence continues at coordinate 774 of JBOGIQ010000405.1, forward strand.
GGAGGCGGAGCGCCGGTCCGGTGGGCTCGGTATCTGCCGCGATGACGGCGACACCCAGTTCGCGCGCGGCGCGCGCAAGGATGTCGCGCGCCCGATCGCCGGGACGAACATAAATGGATCCCGTGCGGTCCTCGGACGCGATGGCGCGATCGCCCAGCCAGTACACCGCAATCCCGGCTCGCAACAACCGGTTGACGGCGACGGCGCTGTCGTTCTGGTGATGGCGCAGGAAGTATCCGGCGTGACCGCCGCCCCGTACGGCCGATCGCGGCGGCTCGACGACGTCGATCCGTTCGAACGGGCCGTCGACGGCCTCGAGAACGCGGTCGAACTTCACGCCCATCTGCAAGGCGAGCGTCCAGCCGGCAATGTCGTACGGCGCCTGGCCGTCGGGAAAGTGCTGTGGTTCGAACATGTCGAGAACGTGCGCCCGGAATGGCTGCGCAGTTCTGACCACGTACGACCCGGCGGCGTACGACGTGCCGTTCGCGCGAAACGGCGAGCGCGCACGGTGAACAGTGATACCGGCCTTCACCAGTGCGTCAACGAACTTGGTGGCCGTCGGAAAATCCGGCTGCGTCGCGGGAATCACATACGCGCGCGGCGCGCGCAGCCCGCGGTCGCGCGCGGCGGGCAGCTGCATCCACGAATCGCGGCTTCCCTCCGCGATCGCGTTTTTCGCCATCGAGTAAGCGTTCACCAGCAGCGTTTCGCGGGAGCGTGATGCGAAGTCCAGCACGGCTCGATTCGCCGTCATCGAGTACTGAATCGCCTGACGGAAATGCCAGCGCTGAGGTGCGATCGGCATCGGCAGATCAGCCGTCGGCACCTGGCGATCCGGAGCCGGCGCAAGATTCATCGGCGTCGGGTCGCCGGTGGTCTCGGTCAGCAGGCCGATTTGATTGTGGAAGTACGCCGAGGTGCGCAGGCCGCCATTCCACCATCCGGAGTACGCGGCGCCGCCACGCATGGTGACGCCCCGCTTGCCTTCGGCGGCAAACCGCGCCTGCAGCGCATCGCCCACGCGATCGAGCGTCGCCGGGACCAGCGGATCGATCACGTAGTTGAAGGGCCCGCGGAATGGCGGCGCGAACATGACGGTGCCGGGCGGACCGGGCTGATGATGATCGAGCACGATCTGCGGGAACCATTCCTTGTAGAGCACACGGTTCATATTGATCGTCTCGGCCTGGCTGGACAGAAAGAAGTCCCGGTTGTTGTCGTGGCCGATGTACTTCTGGTACGAACGCGGCAGCCCGTCGAGCGTCCGCCGCACCGGATCGCGTTCGCGCATGTACCAGTCGGCCACCAGCGCGTGACCGTCCGGATTGGCATGGACGGCGAGCACGATCACGTCCTTCAGAAACCGCACCGTCTCCTCATCGTCACCGCGCGCAAGCTGGTAGACGAGCTCGATCAGCTGCTGAGCGCCGAGCACTTCGTCGGCGTGCAAGCCGCCGTCGATCCAGACGATGGCCTTGCCTTCCGCGGCCAGCGCGCGTGCCTGCGCCTCGTCCGCATCGGCCAGCGCGAGTCGGCGCGAGATCTCGCGGTACTTCTCCAGTCGCTCGATGTTTTCCGGCGCGGAAACCACGGCCATCCACTGGTCGCGGCCTTCTTCGGTCCGGCCGATCGAAACGAGCCGCACGCGATCCGATTCCGCGTCCAGCTTCCGCCAATACCGCTCGAGCTGCTGATACGTCGCGAGGAAGTAATCGTCGCCGATGGAAGCGCCAAACTCTTCTGCGGGCGACGTGACGCTGACAAGGACCTGCGAGATCGTGCGCGACTGGGAGCCGGCAACCCCGGCAATCAGCCCGAGGACGAGGACCGCCCGCAGCTGCAGCACGGCGGAATGATAGCTGGAGAGCACGCGAACCGCGGATTCGATTACGTGGCGCGAACCCTGCGGGCCCTGCGGGTTCGCGAGGCGAGCCTGACAAGGCTCGCCCCACGGATGAGGGCGTCTGCGACTCGGTATCTCGGTGTCTCAGTGTGTCGTGGTCAGCGTTTGGCGAATCGCCGGTACAGCCAGGTTCCAGCCAGTGTCGCGGCGGCGACTCCGGAAACCGCGCCCCAGCGCACGCGGCTCGCGCGCGCCGACACCGGCAGCGTGCTGATGCGATCGCCTTCCGCGAAGGCCGGCTGAACGACGTAGCGTCCGTGCGTGGGGCGCACGCGGCGATTGAAGTCCCGCGCCAGCGCGGCGAAGTCGGCGGCAAGCGTGACATTCGATATCGGCTCGCCATGGCCGGCGGCCAGTATCGCCGGTCTCAGCGAGGCCAGGATCGCCGCCGAACGTTCGGCCTTGTCCCAGTCGATTGTGAAGTACGCCGGCGGCCCGGACAGCTCACGGCGCTGCGCGAGACTCGAATAGACGGACGCCTGATCCGTCGTGACGACGGCGTCACCAGCGATGAGCAGGCGATCGGTCGAGCGAAAGAGCGAAATATGGCCTGGCGAATGGCCGGGCGTGTGAATCCACCGCCATGTCGGCATGGCCGGTATGCGGCCGTTCGCCGGAAGCGCCTGGACGCGATCGCCGAGATCGACGCCGGCTTCCGGAACCGGAGGGGCCAGCCGGGCAATCATGCCGCTCCCGACCGTCGCATCCGGCGGCGGAAAGTCTGCGCGTCCTGTCAGGAAAGGTAACTCGGCCATGTGCGCGTAAACCGGCACATCCCACACCGCAAGCAGGGCCGGCAGCGCACCGACATGATCGAAATGGCCGTGCGTCAGGACGACGGCCGCCGGACGCGATTCGACGCCGAACCGTTCGCCCGCGACGCGCAGTATTTCCGCTGTTCCATGCGCAAGACCGGCATCAACAAGCACCCAAACGGGGTGCGCTGCGCTGGCGCCGTTGGCCTTGCGCGGCAGGCCCAGGAAGTAGATGTTAACCGTCGCAATACGCAGCCGCGCGACATCAGCGACAACCTCGTCAACCTCGTAATCGTCGTTCCGCGGCTGAGGCATACCGCACAAAATGCAACCGTCAGACCAGTATCCTGATGCTCGTAGTCTCCGCCTTCAGGCGGACCCCGGTCCACCATGAAAATCGCAACCTGGAACGTCAACGGCATCCGCGCGCGACAGGCGCAGCTTCAGGAACTGATCGATCACGAGCAGCCCGACATTCTCTGTCTGCAGGAAATCAAGGCGTCACTGGATCAATTGCCCGTCTGGATCTGCGACCTCGAAGGATACTGGTGTTACTGGCACGGCGGCAAAGGCTACTCAGGCGTCGGATTACATATTCGCAAGGCCAGCTTCCCGGGGCGGCCGGAATTTCATCATCCCGAATTCGACTACGAGCACCGCATCGTCGCCGCACGGCTGGCGTTGGGGGCCGGCACAACCGCTGCGCGTGCGGCGGACAACGGTTCGCACCTGACGGTCGCATCGATCTATGTCCCGAACGGCGGCAAGGACTTTCCCGCCAAGATGCGGTTCCTCGAGTCGCTCGACGCTTTCTCCGCTCAACTCGAGGCAGCCGGACAACCACGCGTCCTGTGCGGAGATCTCAACGTCGCGCTTACGGACATGGATGTCCATCCCAAGGAGCGCCGCCCGAACATCGTCGGACAGCGGCCGGATGAACGCGAGCTGATGCAGCGCATCCTCGGCCGCGGACTGGTTGACGTGCATCGGAAGTTCGAGCCCGACAACGCCGAGCTGTTTACGTGGTGGGCGCCGTGGCGGAACATGCGCCAGCGAAATATCGGCTGGAGGCTCGACTACGTGTTCGCCAGCGAAGCGTTCGCGGCGCGTGCCACGTCCTGCGTCGTGCAGCGCGAGACGGGAACCAGCGACCACGGGCCGGTGATCGCGGCATTCGATGTTGGCACTCCTGAAGGAGTGCCCTACGACGGGCCATCTGTGACGTAGGGCGCCCCTTCAGGGGCCCTCCACTCGCGACCAGACGGCAGCCAGA
>JBOGIQ010000406.1:0-4694 GCA_050742535.1 Vicinamibacterales bacterium
GCGCACCGCGATCGATCAATCCATCGAGATCGACGGGCTGACGCCGGATCGCGTGGCGACGCTCTCCGAAGCTGAGATCGCGGGCCTGCCGGTTCTCGCCGGCTCGCGCCGCGCGTCGCTTGGTGACTTCTTCACTGTCAACGGGGAACGATCGGACCGTCTCCAGATCGAAGGAGACCTTCGGCGCGTCGACGGGCTCGGCGCCGGCGCCGCAGGCGGTGAGCTGCTGATCGACGGTTCCGCCGGGCGACGTGTGGGTGCGGGCATGACGGGCGGATGGATCGACGTGCGCGGAGATGCCGGCGATGACGCCGGCGTCGGGATGCAGGGGGGTGCCCTTCGAATCACCGGCGATGCCGGCGATCGGCTTGGTGCCGCACCGCCTGGTGCGTCGAAGGGCATGACCGGCGGCGAGATCGTCGTCAACGGTTCCGCCGGCGCGGACGCGGCAGCGCGGGTACGGCGCGGCCTGATTGCGGTTGGCGGCGATGTCGGTGCCGGTCCCGCGCGCGCAATCATTGCCGGCACGCTGGTCGTTTTCGGCCGGACGGGCCCTGAGCCCGGCCGCGGCAGCAAGCGCGGCTCGATCGTGGCGCTCGGCCCGATCGATATTCCGGCGACCTACGAGTACGCGTGCACGTATCAGCCGACCTACGTGCGGATGCTGCTGACCTACCTGTATCGCCGCTACGGCGTCGCATCGCCGGACGGGTCGCTCGACGGGCCCTATGCCCGGTACTGCGGTGACGCCGGGGCACCCGGCAAGGGCGAAATCCTCGCGTATACTCCGGGCAGCAGATAGCAACCCCGGCACACTTCGTGTTCTTCGTGGCTGTTTCTTCTGTGAGGCCGTATGCGAATGACCGTCCGCGTCCTCGTCGTTGCCGCCCTCCTGTTCACGCCTTCCCGTGCCCTGGCCGCGTGCGCGGATCTCGCACGATCGGTCCTGCCGACGACGACGGTGACGAGTGCCGTGGTGGTCGCGGCGGGAACGTTCAAGCCCTCGGCGGGACCGGCGGCGACCGCGGCGGTCTACGCGAGGCTGCCCGAGTTCTGCCGCGTGGCCGCGACGCTGCGTCCCTCGGCCGATTCCGACATCAAGATCGAAGTCTGGCTGCCCGCGGCGCAGTGGAATGGCAAGTTCCAGGCGATTGGCAACGGTGGCTGGGCCGGATCGATTCCGTACGCGCAGATGGGCGCCGCGCTCGCGGGCGGATACGCGACGGCGGGCACGGATACCGGACACACCGGTGGCACCGCGGCATTTGCCGTCGGCCATCCCGAGAAGGTCATCGACCTCGGCTACCGCTCCGTGCACGAGATGACCGTGCAGGCGAAGGCGCTGATCAACAGCTTCTACGGCCGTGCCCAGCAGTTCTCACTCTGGAACGGCTGCTCACAGGGCGGTCGCCAGGGCATTACCGCCGCCGTTCGCTACCCGGCCGACTTCGATGGCGTGATTGCCGGTGCGCCGGCGGTGAACTGGATGCATCTGCATGCCGGCCGCATGGCGGCGAACCGGGCGGCGAATCGCAGCGAAGCGGCGACGATTCCCCCGGACAAATATGCCCTTGTCCACAACGCCGTGATGGCGGCGTGCGACATGAACGATGGCGTGAAGGACGGCCTCATCGAGAACCCGCTGGCCTGCCGGTTCGATCCGAAAGTGCTGCAATGCGCGGGCGCCGATGCCGCCAACTGTCTCACGCCGCCGCAGGTGGAATCGGCGCGCTCGCTGTATGCGCCGGTGCTCGATCCGAAAACAGGGCAGGAGGTCCTCCCTGGTCTCGCGCCGGGCGCGGAGCTGGCGTGGGCGACTGCCGCGAGCGTGCGGCCGGTGAGCACCGCCCTCGACGCGTTCAAGTACCTCGTGTTCGCGGATCCCAACTGGGATCCGGCGACGTTCAACGCCGCAACCGACATCGAGCGGACGCTGCGCGCCGACTCGAACGACGTGCTGAACTCGAGCAGCACGGATCTGAAGGCATTCTTCGATCGCGGCGGCAAGCTGCTGATGTATCACGGCTGGTCCGACACGCAAGTCACGCCGCTCAACTCGATCAATTACTTCCAGAAGGTCGTCTCGCGGTTCGGCGCGCAGGTCGCCGGCACGTCCATTCAGCTGTACATGGTGCCTGGCATGAATCATTGCTTCGGCGGACCCGGCACCGATGTCTTCAACAAGGTCGCGGCGATCGAGCAGTGGAGGCTCGCGGGGACCGCGCCCGAGCGCATTCCGGCGAGTCATGTGACCAACGGCGTGGCCGATCGCACGCGGCCACTCTGTCCCTTCGGCCGGGTTGCGAAATGGACCGGATCGGGGAGCACGGACGACGCGGCGAATTTCGCGTGCGTCGCCGGGCCTCCACCGCCATCGCCGCGGTAAAGCCCCGCAGCGGAATGCTGATCGTCCTCAGCGGCTTGCCCGGTGTGGGCAAGACGACAATCGCGCGCGAGCTTGCGCGGGCGACGGGCGCGGTGCACCTGCGTATCGACTCGATCGAGCAGGCACTGCGCCAGGCAGGCTATCGGGTCGAGGGCGAGGGATACGACGTCGCCTACGCTGTGGCGGAAGACAACCTCCGTGCGGGCCGCACGGTGATTGCCGATTGCGTCAATCCATGGCCCCTCACGCGCGGCGCATGGCGCTCCGTGGCCGAACGCGCCGGCGTGGCCGCACTCGATGTCGAGATCGTCTGCTCCGACACGGCCGAACACCGGCGACGCGTCGAAGCGCGCGAACCTGATATCGCGGGCCACGCTCTTCCCACCTGGCACGATGTCGTCGAACGGGACTACCGCGACTGGGATCGCGATCGGCTCGTGGTGGATACCGCGGCCGCCGACGTGGCCGCCTGCGTGCGCGCGATCGTGGCCCGGCACCGCAACCTTCGAACAGGCTTCTGAAGCAGCCTCGAGCGTGAACGGCTTGACCGCGGCGGAGCCTTGCAGTAGCCTACGTGTCGAAGGTTGAGGCAACGAAGGTTGAGGCGTCGATGACATCCACGCGGTTTCCCATCCCCCAGGGCACGCTCGACATGCTGATTCTGCACGTGCTGTCGCTCGAGGCGCTCCATGGCTACGCCATCGCGCAGCGGGTGCAGCAGATCTCGCGCGACACGGTGCGCATCAATCAGGGCTCGCTCTACCCGGCGCTGCATCGGCTCGAACAGAAGCGCTGGTTGAAGGCCGAGTGGCGGCAGTCGGAGACCGGCCGCGAGGCCAAGTTCTATGCGCTCACCAGGGCGGGCCACAAGCAGCTGGCGATCGAGAAGGCCAGCTGGGACCGGCTGACGATGGCGGTGCAGCTGATCTTCAACGAAGGCGCCTAGACGTGGCCAGACTCTTCAATCTGTTCCGCCGGCGGCGCGACCGGCTGGAGCGCGACCTCGATCGCGAGCTGCAGTATCACGTGGATCGCCGGGTCGACGAGCTGACCACGGCCGGCGTGAACGAGGCCGATGCCCGCAGACGGGCGCGCGTCGAGCTCGGCGGCGTGACTCAGGTGCAGGAGGCCGTTCGCGACGCATGGATGCATCAGTGGCTCGACGCCTTCGTCCGCGACGTGCGCTATGCGATGCGGAGCCTGCGCAAAAGCTGGGGCTTCACCTTTGGAGCCGGCGCCGTCCTCGCCCTGACCATCGGGGCGAACGTGGCGATCTTCTCGATCGTCAATAGCGTCCTGCTTCAGCCGCTCCCGTACCCCGACGCTGAGCGCCTCGTCTCGATTGAGACGGTGTGGACCAACACCGGACGCGCCAGTCAGGACGTGTCCGGCCCGGACTTTCACGACTGGCGGGCGCGGAGCGACGTTTTCGAGACGATGGCGGTGTACAGCGGCGGAGATAACACCGGGGACAATAGCACCACCCGCGTTGGCGACCGCGCCGTGTTTGCCAACGCCCGATTCGTCTCCGGTGATTTCTTTGCAATCTTCGGCCGGGACGCGTCCGCGGGACGTCTGCTGACCGAGAAGGACATCCCGGCAGATGGCGCCGATCCGGCTCCGGCGGTTACCGTCGTCGCGCATCGGTGGGCAGTGACACACTTCGGCAGCGCTCACGCCGCACTCGGGAAAAACATCAGCCGGTCCGGCCGGCTGGAGATCGTCGGAGTGGCGGCGCCGGGATTCAGTTATCCGCGTGCCATTGATTTCTGGATACCCTGGCCGACCTCCGAAAGGGAGACCCAGCGCGGCCAGCACAACTACCGCGCCGTCGCCAGGCTCAAGCCGGGCGTGGACCTCACGCGCGCGCAGGCGCAGATGCGCACGATCGGTGAGGCGCTCGCGCGGCAGTATCCGGAGGATCGCCTGAAGGCCGTGCGCGTGATTTCGCTGCACGAGCGCGTCACCGGCAACCTTCAGGCGACGTTGTGGATCCTCATGGCCGCCGTGGGCGTCGTGTGGGTCATCGGCTGCGTCAATATCGCCAACCTCCTGCTGGCGCGGGCATCGAACCGGATGCGTGAGATGGCGCTCCGCGCCGCGCTCGGCGCCGGCCGAGGCCGCGTGATACGGCAACTGCTCACCGAGAGCTGCGTGCTCGCTGGCGCCGCCGCGCTGACGGGTCTCGTGCTCGCGTCGATGCTCATGCAGGGAGTCGTGGCCTTGGCACCAGCCGACCTGCCCCGGCTGGACGAGGTGCGGATGGATGTGACGGTGGTCCTCTTCGCGCTCGGACTCTCACTGGTCT
>JBOGIQ010000407.1:0-4663 GCA_050742535.1 Vicinamibacterales bacterium
GCAGCGGAACGATCGCCGAGGTCCGCGTCAGCGAGGGTGCCTCGGTCGAAGCGAATACGGTATTGGTGGTACTCGAGTGATGCTTCGCAACGCGCGTGATCTTGTCGCTGAAACCCGCAGCCGGGTGGCGCGCGCTGTTCCACTCCGGCGCGTCGGCTGGCTGCTCGGTCTTGCCGGTGCTGTTCTCGCGATCATCAGCTTCCTGCTCTCCAGGCCGCTCGTCGGCGCCGCGCTCCTGCTGCTGGCGGCGTTTTCTGTAGTCTTCTTTCATTATCCGGCGCAGACGCGAAAGGTCGTGCGACGGACGCTCGCGGTCGCATCGGTGATCCTCGCGGTGGTGTTCGTCCTCTCTCTCACCATGGACGTCGGTCCGGGGCTGCGTGAGCGTGCCGAAACCGCCGGGACGAACTACCTGAAGCGGACGATGCACATCGGCGAGCTGAGCGTCCGTATCTGGGACGGCGCGTACGTCGTCCGGAACCTGACGATCGACGGTCGGACGCCGCAGTCGCGTCCCTGGCTGGTGGCGAAAGAAATCATCGTCAAGATGCCGAACCGCCGTTCGCTCTTCAGCAAGCAGGTCATCATCGATTCGATCGAGATGTCCGACTGGAAGATGTACGTCGAGCAGACGCCCGGCGGTCACAGCTTCCCCAGCTTCCCCCGCCGCTCCGGCGGACCGCGCACGTGGACGACCACGCTGCGCTACGTCCGTGCGCACCGCGGTGAATTCGCCTACGACGATCAGACCACGCCGTGGAGCGTGATCGCGCGCAACATCGACGTGACCGTTGCCAAGCCGAACGCCGAGTACCGCGGATCGGCCCGCTTCTCGAACGGCCTCGTCAGCATCCAGGATTACGTCCCGTTCCGCGCCGACATGGACACGACGTTCAAGATCGACGGTGGACGGGTCGTCTTCGACGCGATCAACCTGGCGACGGACGGCACGAAGTCGGTGCTGAAGGGCGACGTCAACATGTCGCACTGGCCCGAGCAGATGTATTCGGTGAGATCGACGATTGATTTGCCGCGCATGCGACAGCTCTTTTTCGCCGACGACAAGTTCGAGCTGGCCGGCACCGCGGAATTCGACGGCACCTTCCACCTCTTCAAAGGCGACCCCAGGCCGGACGGAACGACGTCCGGCGGCCGCGAGCTGAAGGGAACGTTCCGCTCGCCGACGATGTTCGTCAACGACTACCGGTTCGACGAGGTTGGCGGATCGGTGCGCTGGCTGCCGCGGCTGCTCAAGGTGCACGACGCATCGGGCCGGCTGTACGGCGGGGAGGCGGACTTCGAGTACTCGATGGAGCCGCTCGGCGTCCGTGGCGTCAGGCCGACGAATACCTTCGATGCAACCTATAGGAACGTCGATCTGTCCGCGCTGTCGGATTTCTTCGAGCTGCAGGGGCTTCAGCTGGCCGGCCGCGCCTCCGGGGACAACCTGATCGTGTGGCCGTCGGGCCGCTTCGGCGAAAGGGAATGGACCGGAGAAGTCACGGTCGTTCCTCCGGCCGGGACCATGCTGATGACGCGGACGATGCCGGTGGAGGAGCTGCTGGCGAGACTGCCGCGCAACCAGAAGCCCGGCGAGTTCAGCCCGTATCTGCCGAAGGGCCCGGTGCCGATTGGCGGGACGCTCTCGTATTCGCTGGGCCCGGAGTGGATCGACATCGGCCCGAGCCGCATCGCGACGCCAACCACGTACGTGGAGGTCGAAGGTCGGACCGCGTATGGCGAACGCTCGCGCATGCCGTTCCACGTCAGCAGCGCCGACTGGCAGGATAGCGACCGCCTTTTTGCCGGGATGCTGACCGCGTTCGGCAACCGGACGCGAGTCATCCCCGTCGACGGCTACGGCACGTTCGACGGCGTGATGCTCGACGCCTTCCGCCGCCCGCGCATCGAAGGGAAGTTCGCGGGGGAGAGCATCCGCGCGTTCGACGTGACGTGGGGCTCGGTGACCGGCGATGCCGTCATCGAGAACGCCTACGCCGACCTGAAGGACGTCGTCGTGTCGGCGATGGAGGGGTCAGAGATACACGTGAACGGAAGGTTCTCGCTCGGCTATCCGCGCAGCGACGGAGGCGAGCAGATCAACTCGCGGATCCGGGTGATGGGCCGGCCGGTTGCCGACCTCAAGCACGCGTTCGACATCGACGATTACGACTTCGATGGCACGCTGACCGGTGAATTCACCGTGGCCGGCGAATACGAGCGGCCGTTCGGCTCCGGCACGATGACCATCACAAAGGGCATCGCCTACGGCGAGACGTTCGACTCGGCGACGGCCAACGTCAAGCTGGAAGGAGACAGTGTCCGGCTCGAAAACATCGTCGCCGTCAAAGGGGCGGGACAGGGCACCGGATTCGCGTCGATTACCTGGGACGGCGTCTATTCGTTCAACTTCACCGGCAGCAACATCGCCCTTGAAACCCTGACGTTGATGGAGGGATCGAAGATTCCGCTGTCGGGCGTCGTCGACTTCACCGCCGGCGGCAGCGGTACCTTCGCCAGCCCGAAGTACGACGTGCGTGGAAGCATTTCGGACTTCTTCGTGGGCGATGAAGGCATCGGCCGCGTGTATGGTGAGCTCACGATCGACGGCGACCTGCTGACGGCCAGGCGTCTGGAAGCGAGCTCAGCGCGATTTGTCGCCGACGGGCGCGGCACGATCAGGCTGGATGACACGAGAGACACCGACCTGACGTTCAGCGTGCAGAAGACGTCGCTCGATCCGTACATCCGCGTCTTCCAGCCGCGTTTGTCGCCGTACACCACCGCCATCGCCAGCGGCAACCTCCGCGTCTACGGCGAGCTGACCAGCGTCGACAACCTGCTGTTCGACGCCTCGGTGCAGGAGTTGGACATCCGCCTGTTCGATTTCCCGCTTCGCAATCCCGACGATCCCAAGCGGCCGGGCCAGCGGCTGCCGATCCGCATGGCGCTCGACCGCAACTCGTTCCGTATCCTCGATGCGCAGCTCGTGGGCCAGGACACGCAGCTCACGATTGCGGGCACGGTGGACCTGCTCAAGGAAACGATCGCCATGCGCTTCGACGGCGGCGCCAACCTGCGTATCCTCGAAGGGTTCACGCGCAACGTCAGCAGCACCGGCCGCACCGAGGTGAAGGCCGCGCTGACCGGCCCGATGAGGACGCCGATGCTGTCCGGCAACATGGAAATCAACGACGGCCGCATCCGTCATTTCAGCCTGCCGCACGCGCTGGACAAGATCAGCGGCGTGGTCACGTTCGACTCGAACGGCATCAACCTCGACGAGCTGACGGCAACGATCGGCAATGGTCCGGTGACGTTCGGCGGCAGCATCGGGATCGACGGCTATCGTCCGGGCCTCGTGGATGTGACGATCACCGGCCAAAACATGCGCCTGCTGTATCCGCAGAGCGCGAGCCCGTGGTTGAGGGCCACCGTTGACGCCGATCTCGAGGTGCAGGGCACGGTGGAGGAGCTGACGCTCGGCGGCAACGTCACCGTGCTCGATGCCATCTACACCAAGGAGTTCGCGGCGGGCGTCAATATTTTCGACTTCGGCCAGACCCAGGCAGGCGGCGTTGCCGCGCCGGCGACGACGCCGACGTTGCCGCTGATCTACAACGTCGGGATCAACGCGCCGTCCACGATTCGCGCGCAGAACAACCTGCTTCGTGATGTGGTGGGCCGCGCAGATCTCCAGCTGGTCGGCACGTTCGAGCGTCCGGGGCTGATCGGCACGATCGATCTCGATCGCGGCGACGTGTTCTTCGGCGGCAAGCGCTACCAGGTCAGGCAGGCGTCGATTCAGTTCAACAACCCGCAGGCGATTGAGCCGTTCTTCGACATCGAAGCCGGAACACGCGTCCGCGTTCCCGGTGAAACGTACAACGTCACCATCACCGCGGCTGGTCCGAATCCGATCTCGAACATGGTCTTCTCCTCGGATCCGGATCTGCCGGACTATCAGCTCTTTGCGCTGCTGCTGAGCGACATCGCCCCCAGCCGCGACGTCGAGCAGCGCCAGTACGCCGGCATCACGCCGCAGGAACAGTTGTTTCGCGATCAGCTGACGCGCCAGTTGACCGGCGCCGTCTCGTCGGAGATCAGCCAGGCGGCGCAGAGGGCATTCGGGGTGGAGTCGTTCAACCTGAGCACCACGCTGCTCGATCCGAACCAGCAGTCCGCGCGCCTCGACCCCGCCGCGCGCGTGACCATCCTGAAGCGCGTCGGCAATCGCGTGTATCTCACCTATTCACGGTCGCTGTCGTCGACGACCCGCGACCAGGTGATCGTCGTCGAAATCGACCAGACCGATCAGCTCTCCTGGATCCTCTCGCGCAACGAAGACGGCACCTACGCGCTCGACTTCAGGCTCAGGCGGACGTTTTGATGTGGCTTCGCGGTAATTCAAAATTCAAAATGCAAAATGCAAACACCAGCTGGTTCCGGACCAGCGTTCTTTTGCATTTTGCATTTTGCATTTTGCATTCCGGCGCGTTAGCGGTAGCCAGCGCGCAAGATTTAGTCGGTCAGCCTATCGTCGACGTTGTCGTCGAGCAGGAAGGGCAGCGGGTGACGGATCCGGCGATTCTGGATCTCATCGACACGCGCGTCGGGCAGCCGCTGTCGATGACCTCCGTCCGGGAGACGTTCGACCACCTGA
>JBOGIQ010000408.1:0-4652 GCA_050742535.1 Vicinamibacterales bacterium
GTGGAGACTGATTGTCGACATGCTGTCTCACGTCGTCGATCTCAGCGCCGCAGACATGGTGATGTCCGAGCTGGTGAACCGCGAACCACCCGCCATCGATCTCGCGGACTTCTTCGCGGCGTCGCTCAAGCGCAGCCGCGGGCTAGACGACGACGATCCGTGGCTGGAGGAAACGTTGCTCCGTCTCGCCAGGATAAGGCAGACGATGATTCTCAGCAGGGAGGATGCAGCACCGCGTTCGAACCCTGAAGCCGTGTGATGGCCCACCTGGCGCGCCGAATCCTCTCGCCGGAAACGCATAGGCAATAGAACGATCAGGCACCACCATGACGCGGTCTGCCGAGCCGTTGGCAGACCGGTCAGCTCCTTCCCCAGTAAACGCAGGCAATTTCTGCGGCGAGGTGACGTATGCCTTCGTACGACTTCCACGATGCGCACATCCACCTGACGAACTACATCCAGCGAGGCACGGACGTACACCACTTCGTAGACATGATGGGATCGACGATCGGTCGTGCCACGCTGTTCGGCATCCCGCTGCAGCAGCCATGGGCATGGGGGAGCATCGGCGACTTTGCTCCCACGCACTATCTCCAGACTGCCGCGCCCCTGTATTACTACTCGTTCACGGACGCGTTCATCGCGACGGCGTTCAAATCGCTCAAGCCGGCGCAGCAGGCGCGTCTGGACCCGATGATCACCGGGTTCAATCCCTCGGACATGTACGCGGCGGAGCAGATTCGGCGGGTGCTGTTGACGTTTCCGGGAGTGTTCTCCGGCATCGGCGAGCTCACCATTCACGAGGATTTCGTCTCCTCGACGCTTACCGGAAGAGCTGCGCCGCCCGCCAATCGGGCGCTCGACCGGATCGTCGGCTTCGCGGGCGAAACCGGCCTGGTCGTGATCCTCCACAACGACATCGACACGCCCTTTCCCAAACCCGATCAGGAGCCGGTCGCGGTCGTTCAGCTGAGGGAATTGCTCCGGCGGCATCCGCGCACGACGATCGTGTGGGCCCACGTCGGCGTCGGCCGCATCGTTCGCCCGCTGCACGACCAGGCACAGCTCGTCGAACGCGCGCTGAGCCAGCGCGAGCTGAGCCGCCTGTATTTCGACCTCTCCGGCGACGAGGTCGCGACATATGCCGTCGCGACGCCGGAGAACGCGGCGCGCCTGGCGGACGTGATCAACCGACACCCCAATCGATTCCTGTTCGGCACCGGTGTCGTGGCGCCCAGGAACCAGGACACGATCACAGCGGTGTTCCACCTGTACGACCCGTTGTGGAAGCTGCTGACGCCAGAGGCCAGCCACAAGGTGCGGATTGGGAACTACGAACGCCTGTTCGACCAGGCGCGGCGCAATGTGCGCGCGTGGGAAGCGGCGCACGCGAAGAATGCGCGGCGTGTGGGTTCGGCCCATAGCCCGGAGGCGTCGATCGCGACTTGAGTTCGGGCGCGCCAGGAGATTACGGAGGGAACGGTTTCCCCCGTGATCTCCGTAGCCTCCCGCCGGCCATATAATCTCCGCGCAATTCGGAGACGCCTGTCACGGCGCACCGAAGCTCCGACACACGAGGGGATTAGCATGAGACCTCCACTGTGGTTCATCGTCGCGGCCGCGTCAGCGCTGCTCCTTGCCGCCGCTCCCCTGCGCAGTCAATCCGTGACCGCGAAGGTGGACATGAAAGGGCCGGCGCCGCGGCTTCCAAATGGCAAGCCGGACTTCAGCGGCGTCTGGGCCCGACCCGGCACGCAGGACCTGACCGAGACATTCACCAACGCCAACGGCACCAGCAATCGCGGCGAGCCGAACCCGCTGCCGTTCACGCCGTGGGGTCAGGCGCAATGGGACAACTACAACCCGGTCCGGGACGGCGACTACGCCGGCAGCTGCATGCCGTTCGGATGGATCCGATCGTTCACGCCGCATCCGATGCAGATCGTGCAGAACAGCGAATACATCGCCTTCCTCTTCGAGCAGAGCACGATGTTTCAGGCGGTCAACACCGAAGGCCTTCCCCACCGCAAGGAATGGCCGCCGACCTGGTTCGGCGACTCACGCGGCCGCTGGGACGGCGATGCGCTGGTGATTGAAGCAGTGAACTTCAATGGCTACGCCAAGCTCGGCACCATCGGTCATCCGATGAGCGATCAGGCAAAGCTGACGATGACGTTCAGGCGGCCGGTCTACGGACGCATACAGTTCACGTGGGTGCTCGACGACCCCAAGACCTACACGCGGCCAATCAGCAACGAGCGCGTCTTCGTGCTCACGCCGAACGTAGAGATCATGGAGTACGCGTGCATGGAGGGAAACCTGACCTCCCTGCTCGAGAAATCGATCAGCCCATGGACCGGTCCGCAAATCCACGACGTCAATCTCGTCTACGGCACCGAGCGCGACTGGCCTGCTTACGATCGGACGAAGCCGCTGACCGTCGCCGGTGTCATCAAGGAGACGCGCTACGAAAAGACGCCCTACGGGGTTCTGACCCTCGACGTCGACCGCAAGAACTGGACGGTGATCCTCGCGCCACCGGTGAGAATGGACTTCCGCAACCTGACGGAGCCGATGCTGAAGCCGGGCACGACCGTCAACGTTCAGGGCTTCGTCAGCAGACGGAACTCGAGTGAACTGCGCGCGGAGATCATCACCATCGGGAAGCGATCGTTCGATCTGCGTTGACCAGAATCAGGGCGGCCACTGTCGTCGTTGTCGCTCTGGCCGGTTCCGGGTGCAGGGAATCGTTCCCGACGGCTCCCGCTGAACTGCAGACCGGCATCATCGTGTACGAGCACGCCGACTACCTTGGCGAGTCCGCGCACATCACGACGAACGTCAGCGATCTGAAGGACTACAGGGGACCGTGCTTCGAGACCGATAGCGAGGGACTGCCGACGTCCGCGTGGAACGACTGCATTTCGTCGATCAGTGTGGCACCGGGCTGGCGCGCCCATGTGTACGAGCACGACGACTTCGACGGGGACTACATCGAAGTGACCGGGGACGTCGCAAACCTGCGCTTCGCGGGAGCCGGGTGCAGCGACGGGTTCAACGATTGCATCACGTCAATCCGCGCGTTTGCGCCGTGAGCGCTCAGCGGCCAAGCAGGCGGGCGGTGATGCGTCCGAGACCCTGCCGGGCGCGGGCGTTGGCCTGGCGCCCCCACGCGGCGCGCAGCGGCAGACGCATCTTCACCACCATGCTCCCTCCCGGCTCGGCGGTAATCCACAGATGACCACCGCATTCGGCGATGAGCTCCTGGAGCGCACCGAGCTCGACGCGCGGCCGTCCGGATGCCAGAGCGGGTTCAGTCCTGTCGGCGTGATCGGAAAGCTGGCCTTCCGTGGCTGGCCGCGCTACTTCCGTCACGGTAATCAGCGCGTGCGGACCCTGTCGAACATTGGGGTGCTGGGCGATGAATTTTCCGTCGACGACAACAGTCGAGAGCTCGATTCGCAGACGCCCCCCGTGCGGCATGCGCTGGCGTCCGTAGCTCGCGACGTTGACGAGCAGCCGTTCGACGCGCTCGGCGTTCACGTCGACGTTCACCGGCGACGAGTGCTTACGCAGGTCGAGCGTGATGGCGTCACCGGCGACCTGCTTCAACACGGGCTGCAGGTCACGCAGAATGCCGTTCACGTCAACGGGCGCCAATGCCGCCGTCTGTTCGTCACCATAGGCGACGAGCTGATGGAGGATGCTGCCGGCCAGCGTCACGTCATCGAGGAGCGTCGCCGCATGATCACGCGGTCCGCCGCCGCCTGTAATTGTCGTCAGCAGCCGCTGCGCTTCGCGGTAGACGTCCTGCAGCAGCTTCTCGCAGGTCATCGCGATCTCGGAGGCCACGCGCCCGACGGCCTCCATCCGGTGGGCCTCTCGCAACCTGTCCTCGAGCACTCGGACGTGGGTGAGGTTTTCCGCGGCTATCTCCACACAGCCGGCCGCCGCAGGACGCGCCGACAGGCGGACGGCGAGCCGCACTCCGTCCTTCCTGATGCAGGTCGTCTCGACCGATCCCGTTTTCATGGCGTTCGCCGAACGGTCGATGAGCCAGGCCAGGTCGTTCCGGGATTCGAAGAGCGTCGCCGCAAACTTCCCGTCGCGCAGGTCACCCGGCGTCCGACAGCCGACCAGAGCCGCAAACGCGTGATTGGCGTCTTCCACGACGCCGTCTCGCGTGAACCGGACCAACGGCACAGGCGTCTGCTCGAACTGCCGCCGGTTCTCGGCTTCACTGGCATCGAGCCGTGTCTGCAGCGCCGCAGACGCCCGCGCCTGCGCCTCCATCTGTGAATCGCGTTCCGCGAGGGAGGCCTGAAACCTGGCGAGTGCTTTGGCGTGAATCCCGGAGAGACGCTCGAGCTCGGCCTCGAATTCTGCTCCGCGGGCAGCCAGTCTCTCGGCGCCCAGCGTGCGCTCGCGAGAAATCCGGTCTTCCAGGCGGGTCCGTTCCGCGCCGGCCTTTTCGGTCATTGCTCCGATCTCGTCGCGGAGCCGTTGCTCGGCCTCCGTCGCCGCCAAACGTTGTTCGGCGATGGCGCGCTCGAGTGCGAGACGAGCGTCGATCTGCTGTGAGAGCGCGGTTTCGATGCCGCGCAGCTGCTGCTCGAGGCTGTCGCGCGTGGAAGCGATCGACGCCACCTCGG
>JBOGIQ010000409.1:0-4618 GCA_050742535.1 Vicinamibacterales bacterium
GGTGAAACCCTGGGCATGGCGCTGGCCGAACAGGGGCAGTTTGCCGACGCCGTGGCGATTCAGCGTGGGGTTCTGGACGCGGCCCGGCAAGCGGGTTTCGCAAAAGAAGCCGCGCGCATGGCCGTGAACCTCCGGCGCTACGAACGGGATCAGCCCTGCCGGGAACCGTGGGCGAAGGATGATGTCGTGCACTCGCCCGGGCCTCCTGTAGACCCGGGCTTGCTGGCACCAGTAGGTTCAAGGGTTCAGGGGGTGCAGAAAGTGCAGTAGGTGCTGTCCTGCACCGACTGAACCCTCTGAACCCACTGAACCTCCGGCGTTAGAAATCTATTTGAGCACTGAGTTTGACGAATCGCGGCGTGAGCACCGACTGCGGTGCGAGCCACGGACCGTTCACCTGGAACGTCTGGTTGTAGGTCAGGATCGCATCCGAGTTCAGGACATTGAACACGTCGATCCCGACGTGGGTGCGCGTGCGGCCTAACCGAAGCACCTTCGCGAACCGCAGGTTCAGTTCGTTGACGCGATCGCCCCACACCTCGCCCGGCTTGACGAGGTCAAGCGACATCGTGCTGCCCGCAACGGCCGGCTGGCGTCCGAGCGCCTGCCACACGCTGCCGGGCGTCGCCGCAGAGGTGCCCACTGGCGCGTTGTACTGCGCACGCAGGGGTGCTCCCTGATCGCTGCGCAGCGTGGCCGCGATCAGCACTTCGACCCTCGGGATCATGTACGACGCCAGGCCGGTCACTTTCGTGATGAAGCCCGGATCGTTCCTGCAGTTCGGATTGAGCGGACTCAGCTCTGGTATTTGGTTACGCACGTCGCAGTTGTCCGTCACCGTCTTGCCGGAGTTGATGCCGCCCTGCAGCGTGAGCCCTTGGGCGGCGCGCGCGCTGAAGTTGATCAGCACGCCGTTGTAGACCTGCGACTGGCCACCGAAGAGGTTCGACGACGTGATGTTGTTGCTGGGCGCCCTGGCAAAGCCGGCCGCCGTCACGTTGTAGAACCCGCTGATCGCATAGCCCCCGCCGCCCGGGAGCCGTGGATCGCTGGGCGCGGTAAAGGTGAAGGTGTCGAAGTCCACGGCGGTGAGGCTTTCATTGTCCGTGGTGGTGAAATTCGTGAGCCAGCGCCGGAAATAACCGACCTCGACCGACATCCGCGGCATCAGCTCCTGCTGAATCGAGGCGCCGATCTGCCAGTCGGCAGGCCGCACGCTCCAGCCGTTGAGGATAGCCGGATTGATGGCGGCTGTCGTCCGTACGTTGGTGCCGAACGTCGGCGAGTTCATACGCCCGCATTCGCCGTTGGCATCGACGATGAGAAGGTTGCACTGCACGACGAAGTCGCCGAATCCGGGCGTACCCGCCCCGCCCGTCCCGTTATCGGTCCAGGTCCGCGACGTTGTCGTGGCAATCCGGGCGATCGGGTTGGAGATCGAGTAACTGCCGCTCAGGTTGCTCGCCGCCTCGAGGTACTTCCCGAAGTTCACCTTCAGCGACGTCCTGCCGTTTCCGAACAGGTCATACGCTACGCCGCCTCGCGGCGAGACGTCCTTGAACGAGTCGACGCCGGGCGTTTCCGGAAACTGCAGCTGCGTGGGCAGGAAGTTGGTTGGACCGATCGTCTGCTCAGGCGAGTAGCTCCTGGCCGAATCGAAACGCAACGCGCCCTGCATCGTCATCCGGCCGCGCGTCCACTGGTCCTCGACGTAGACCGCGTCCCATCGAACGCGATCCTTCTGCTTGAAGACGCGCAGCGTCTGCGTGAGGCTCGACGGACGCCCGTTGTTGAACGTGTACGCGAGATTCAAATCGTTGCCGTGGTTCTCGATGTCCTCCACCATGTACGAACCCTGATATCCGACCTTCATGCTGTGCGCGCCAGTCACGTAAGCCATCGTCGCGCGCCAGCGGTTCGGATTGTCGAGGTGTTCGCCCCAGTTCGCGGATCGGTACTGCAGGTTGGCCAGAGACCTGACCTCCCCGTTCGGCGTCTGGTAGGTGCGCGCCAACTGCTCCGTCACGCGCACGAGGCCGCGCGTGTTGTTGCCCGGCGACTCGAACGGTCCCCACTTGGCGACGTACGATCCGAGCCCCGCTTCGAGCAGCAGGCGGCTCGTGGCGACCATCGTCCACGTCAGCTGCCGGTTCTGCACGAGAGTCCGCAGGTACTGCGCTGTTTCGGGAGACGTCGTCGCGCTGAGGCCGCCGAGTCCGAGCGCGCCAACCACCGCATCGTCGGGTTGATGGCGGCACGCATCGGCGCTGTTGACAGCGGCGGCGCCATTACAGGGAACCTGAAGATCCCAGTGGAAGTTGAACTTGTTCTTCGGCGTCGCCTGCACGGTAAAACGCGCGCTGTACAACTGGAAGCTTTCGGCGCCCCGTGCCTGGCGCGTGGTGTCCGGCTCGTAGGTCCACTTGGTCGGATCGCCCGCATTCTTGTTCGGGAAGATCCCGGGAATCGAGCGGTGCTGCCCTTCGTCACGGGCCGTGGCGTAGTACCAGATCCGATCGCGAATGATCGGGCCGCCGAAACCGCCCGTGAAGTCCCACTGCTTCAACAGCTTGCCTGGGACCGAGAGACCGGCATTCCGCAGCTCGTCCGAGAAGTTGCTGCCAACCATGCCCTTGGAGACGCCAGACAAATACGCCTGCCCGGCCATCCGGTTGCCCCCGCTCTTCGGGACGATGCTGAGAGTGGGCCCACCGACCTCGGCGTCGCCGAGACCGCCGGATGTGGTGGTCACGACTTCCGCGGCGTTCGAGATGTCGGCGACATACGTCGAGACGCCGCCGCCGTTCAGCGCGGCACCTGTGCCGAGGCCGTCCACCTGCATACGGCCTTCGTTTCCACGGCCGCCCATGCCGCCGAAGACGGTCATCTGAGGTGTCACCTGGATGTCGGCGCTCGCGCCGGCCTGAGTAACGATGCCCGGAATCAGAACCGCGGTCGCGGCCCAGGATCGCGCGGTCGGCACCGTGGTGAGAATCTCGTTATCGAGCGTGGTCTGCCGGCGCACGCTCTGCACGTCGACGATTGGCGTCTCGCCGGTAACGGTGACGGTTTCCTGAAGATCACCGACCCGAAGATCAGCGTTGACAGTCGCCGTGAGCGCACCGGTGAGCTCGATGCCGTCGCGGCGGAACTGATTGAAACCGGAAATCGTGAAAACGACGGAATATGTGCCAGGACGGAGGTCGATTACGCGGTATTGACCTGAACTGTCCGACACCGCCGTGCGGGCTTTTTCGATGAGCGCCGGGCTCGAGACTTCGACCGTGACGCCCGGCAGCACGCCCCCTGATGAATCGCGAACAACACCCGCGATAGACGCCTGGGCCCATCCTATGGACGGCAGGAGCAGCACCCACGCAGCGGCTGCAATCGCCCTTGCGAGATTACGCATCGGTCTCTCCCTCTTCTGTACGTGCTTTTAGCCCCCGCTAAAACGACCGGAGCGTACGTGGGCGCCGGAGCGGTGTCAACATTTAACATTCTTAACGTCCAGCCATCGACGATCGTGGCGCGCACGCCGAGCCTTGACACATGTGCGAAGGCGGGCGACAGTACCGGCGGTGTTCCCGCAATCCGACGTGTCAGCCTCGGCACCCGTGCGCGCGGCTGTCCGTGGCGGGGACGACGCCTCCACCGTGCGACTCCCCATCGACATCCGGCGGTTTCCCTGGATCCGGCGCCTGGCGGCCGATTACGCGTTCGATTACTCGCGTGTCGCGGACTTCTTTGCCGGACATCCGGACGATCCGGCGGCGTGGCGTGCGGCGATCGGGCGGGCACAGCAGCAGCGGCGGCAGCGGGACGCCATAGCCGGCATTCTGGAGGCGCAGCAGCGCCAGCGGGGAGCCCCGGCCGAGGCATTGAAGGCCACGGCCCACCTTCGCGATCCTCGCGCAGTCGCCATCGTCACGGGCCAGCAGGCGGCGCTCTTCGGCGGGCCGATGTTTACGCTGCTCAAGGCGATCACGGCCATCCGCCTCGCGGAGCAGGTTCGGGCCGAGCATGGCGTTCCCGCGGTACCGATCTTCTGGATCGAGGGTGAAGACCACGACTGGGACGAGGTGAAGGCGTGCGGCGTCCTGGACGCGGATTTAAACGTCTGTCGGGTGGCGCTCGGAGACCCTCCGGGAGCGCATCACACGGCCGTGGCTCGAGTCCGCCTCGACGAATCGGCAGCCGGCGCGGTAGCGGAGCTGGACAAGCTCCTGCCGAAGACCGAGTTCACCGCTTCCCTTCTCGATTCGCTCCGCCAGGCCTATCAGCCGGGTGCCGGAATGGCCGACGCGTTCGGCCGGTGGCTCGAGCAGACGCTCGGCGCACGGGGCCTCGTCGTCTATGACGCGTCAGATCCTGCCGCCAAGCCGCTGGTCGCCGATCTCTTCGCTCGAGAGCTGGAAACGGCCGGCACGACCGCGCGGCTGGCCGCTGAGGCCGGCGACGCGCTGCAGGCCCAGGGATATCACGCGCAGGCGAGCGTCCAGTCCGACACGGTTGCGCTGTTCTCGTTGAACGCCGGTCGGGAGGCGATCCGCCGGACGCCAAGCGGGTTTGCTCTCGGCGACCGGACCGAACCGCTTGGCAGCCTGGTCGAGCAGGC
>JBOGIQ010000410.1:0-4611 GCA_050742535.1 Vicinamibacterales bacterium
GATGACCATCGCCCGCGACATGGGGTTCGAGGTCCGCGAACAGACGCTGCCGCGTGAAATGCTGTATATCGCCGACGAGGTGTTTTTCGTCGGGACAGCCGTCGAGGTCACCCCGATCCGGACCGTGGACCGGGTCAAGGTGGGACGCGGCCGGCGCGGGCCGGTGACCGAGGCCCTGCAGCAGCGGTTTTTCCAGATCGTGCGGGGAGAGACGCCGGACCCGTACGGATGGCTCCAACCGGTGAATGTCCCGACCCTCTCCGCGGTTGTGAAGGGCGCGAAAGCGGCTACTGCTTCAGGAGCCGCAAAGAGCCGATAACCCTACGGGATGCACGTCAACGACCTCCTGAAGATCGCAGTCGACAGCGGCGCATCGGACCTCCACCTGAAGGTCGGCAGCTACCCGATGCTCCGCGTCCGTGGCGCCCTGGTTCCCGCCGTTTCGGACAAACGGCTCGAGCACGAGGACATGGTGGCCATGGCGGCCTCCGTCCTCCCGACGACGTACCGCGAGCGCTTCAAGGAGACCCACGAGGTCGACTTCGCCTACGCGGTCTCTGGCCTCGGACGCTTCCGCTGCAATGCGTTTCATCAGCGCGGAACGATTGGGCTGATTTTCCGCGTCATCCCGATGAAGCCGGCCACCATCGACGAACTGGTGCTGCCGAAGGTGCTCAAGAAGGTCGCCCAGTTCGAGCGCGGCCTCATCCTCGTCACCGGCACGACCGGCAGCGGCAAGAGCACGACGCTCGCCGCGATCATCGACGAGATCAACGCCACCCGGAACAAGCACATCCTCACCATCGAGGATCCGATCGAGTACCTCCACCGCGACAAGCAGTCGATCGTCAACCAGCGCGAGATCGGCGCGGATACCAGCTCGTTCGCCCATGCGCTGCGCAGCGCGCTGCGGCAGGATCCGGACGTCATCCTGGTCGGCGAAATGCGCGATTACGAAACGATCGACACGGCGGTGCTGGCGGCGGAGACCGGGCATCTGGTTCTCTCTACCCTGCATACCGTGGACGCCACCGAGACGATCAACCGCATCATCTCGGTTTTCCCGCCGCACTTTCAGAAGCAGGTGCGGGTCCAGCTGGCCAGCATCCTGAAGGCGGTGGTGTCAATGCGGTTGATTCCGCGGCAGGACGTCGCCGGCCGGGCACCCGCTGTTGAAGTACTCCTGACGACGCCATTCATCCGTGAGTGCATCCTCGACAAGGAGAAGACGCACCTGATTCCTGGCGCGATCGCTCAGGGCACCTCCCAGTACGGCATGCAGACCTTCGATCAGTCGATCTTCAGCCTGTTCGAGCAGAAGCTGATCTCCTACGAGGAGGCCGTCCGCTGGGCGTCCAACGTGGACGAGTTCAACCTGAAAGTCCAGGGCATCGCCACCACCGCCGAAATGACCCTCGACGATATGGCGCGCAGCAGCCAGGCGGCCGGAGGCAAAGCGCCTGAGCTCTCCCGCGGCAGGACGCCAGACGCCTCCCGCGGCAAACCGGCCGAGCCCTCGCGAGGCCGCGCACCCGAAATCACCCGCTTCGGCAGCAGCTAGAATCAGAAGACAGGGATCAGACGTCTGACGTCAGACGTCTGACGTCTCCAATGCCCGACTCCGCCTACATCGCGGCCCTCAAAATGCTGGGCGGGCGCGAGCTGTCCGAGCGCCAGGTCCGTCAACGGCTCGCCCGCCGCGGCTACGACGAGGAGGCGATCGACGCCGCCGTCGCCCGCCTCAAGAACGACGGCAGCCTGGACGACGAGCGTGCGGCACGCGCGATGGCGCACGCCGAGACCAGCCTGCGAAAGCGCGGGCGTCTGCGCGTCACACGCCGCCTCGAGTCCGCCGGCATCGCCCCGGACGTCGCCCAGCGCGCCACGCAGGAAATCTTCCAAACCGTCGACGCCGACACGCTGATGGAAGCCGCGCTGCAGAA
The DNA here is from genome assembly GCA_050742535.1 of Vicinamibacterales bacterium. GTDB lineage: Bacteria > Acidobacteriota > Vicinamibacteria > Vicinamibacterales > UBA2999 > Gp6-AA40. Next base: position 1,944 of record JBOGIQ010000410.1, read on the forward strand.
GCGCCTGCGCGGCCGCGAACGAATCGCCGGGGACCGCGAGTTTCAACGGCTCTATCGCTATCTGATCGGACAGGGATTCGAGTCCGATCGCGTCCTGGCGCTCCTCCGGCGGCACAAAGGACACGAAGAGTAGACGGTAAGATGTAAGGCAGTGACTTCAAAGGAAATCCGCGCGTCGTTCCTCCGCTACTTCGAGCGAGAGGGCCATCGCGTCGTCGCGAGCTCCCCCCTGGTGCCGCACGACGATCCGACGTTGCTCTTCACCAACGCCGGGATGAACCAGTTCAAGGACGTCTTCCTCGGCAGGGACACGCGCGACTACAGGCGGGCGGCCACGGCGCAGAAGTGCATGCGCGTCAGCGGCAAGCACAACGACCTCGAGAACGTCGGGCCGTCATTCCGGCATCACACGTTCTTCGAGATGCTCGGCAACTTCTCGTTTGGCGACTACTTCAAGCGCGAGGCAATCCCGTTCGCATGGGCGCTGCTCACCGGCGAATGGAAGCTGCCGCCGGATCGGCTCTTTGCGACCGTGTTCCGTGGAGAGTCCGGCGTGCCCCGCGACGATGAGGCGTACGAGGTGTGGCGGAGGTTTCTGCCGGCCGAACGCATCGGCGAGCTCGGCTCGGCGGACAACTTCTGGCAGATGGGCGACACCGGCCCCTGCGGCCGCTGCTCGGAGATCTATTACTTCCGCGGAAACAGCCTCCCCTGCTCCGAAGAGGCGGCCGGACGATCCTGCCGCGGCCTCGAGTGCGAGTGCGATCGCTACGTCGAGATCTGGAACAACGTGTTCATGGAGTTCGACCGCCAGCCGGGCGGCGAGTTGAAGCCGCTGCCGGCGCCGTCGATCGACACCGGCATGGGCCTGGAACGCGTCACCGCAGTGCTTCAGGGGAAGGTCTCCACCTATGACACCGATGCGTTCACTCCCCTGCTCGACGCGATTGGCGACCTGGCGGGCACGACGCACCGGGGCACGACGGAGCCGTCGGACACGTCCATGCGCGTCGTGGCCGATCACATGCGCGCGATGACGTTCCTCATCGCCGACGGCGTCGTGCCGTCCAACGAGTCGCGCGGATACGTCCTGCGCAAGATCATGCGCCGCGCGATGCGGCACGGGAAAAAGCTCGGCCTCAGGCAGCCGTTCCTCCACTCGCTCGTTGACACCGTCGTGTCGCAGTTCGGAGATGCGTATCCGGAACTCGTGGCCGGCCGCGCCTCGATCATGCAACTGATTCGCTCGGAGGAGGAGCGCTTCGACGCCGTCCTGACCAACGGCTTGCCGCGGCTCGAACAGACGCTCGATCGAGCGGCATCCGCTGGTGGTGTCGTGTCCGGCGACGAAGCCTTCCGGCTCTACGACACGCATGGCATCCCGCAGGATTTCATCGAGGACACGATCGAATCCCGGGGGCTCACGCTCGACCGCGAAGGATTCGATCGGGCGATGGAAGGCCAGCGTGAGAAGGCGCGCGCGAAAAGCACGTTCAAGGCGGGCGGCGGACCGGACGCGGCCTGGGACGCACCAGACGACCTGAAGCAGGCGCTCGAGAGCGCGGGCGATCAGGGGTTCCGTGGCTACGACCAGACCGCGCTGAACACCCAGGCGCTGGCAGTCTTCGACGAGCGGCGGCGTTCGATGGACGGCCTCGCCGCGGGCGAGCACGGCTTCGTCGCGCTGGCGCAGACGCCGTTCTATCTCGAGGCTGGCGGACAGGTCTCGGACATCGGCACGATCCGCGCGCCGCAAGGCGAAGCAAGCGTCACCGGAGTCGTTCGCGTTGGCGGCTGGCCGCGCCTGCACGCCGTGCACATGGTCTCCGGCGTTCTCAACACGCGCGACCTCGTGACCGCGGAGGTCTCGGAAGACACGCGCGATGCGACCCGCCGCCACCACACGGCGACGCACCTCCTGCATGCGGCCCTGCGTCAGGTCCTTGGCGGCCACGTGAAGCAGGCGGGGTCGCTCGTCGCTCCGGACCGGCTGCGTTTCGACTTCGTGCACTTCGCGGCGCTGACCCGCGAACAGATTCTCGAGATCGAGCGAATCGTCAACGAGCAGGTGCTGCGCAACTCGCCCGTTCAGACCGAGCTCAAGAAGACCGACGAGGCCATTGCGGCCGGCGCGATGGCGCTCTTCGGCGAAAAGTACGGCGACCGTGTGCGCGTGGTCTCGGTGCCGGGCTTCAGCGTGGAGCTGTGCGGCGGCACGCATGTGCGCGCGACCGGCGACATTGGCATGTTCGCCGTCATCGCGGAGAGCGGTGTCGCCGCCGGCGTCCGGCGGGTCGAGGCGATCTGCGGGCTCGAGGCGGTCAAGGCGTATCAGCGCGACCGCGACGAGCTGGCCAGCGTGGCGGCAGCCCTTACTGCCAGGCCGGGTGAGATCACGAGCCGGATCACGGCCCTCGCGGAAGAGAACAAACGGCTGTCGCGCGAGCTCCAGCAGGCGCGCATGAAGGCGGCGATGGCCGGCTCGGGCGGCGGCACCGAAGACGACGCGGTGGAGGTTGCCGGGATCAAGCTCGTGGCACGTGAGGTCGCAGGTCTGGACAAGGACGGCCTGCGCGCGCTCGTCGACAAGCAGCGCGACAAAATCAAAAGCGGGGTTGTCGTTCTGGCCTCGCCCTCCGACGGCAAGGTCTCCATCGTCGTCGGCGTT
>JBOGIQ010000411.1:0-4579 GCA_050742535.1 Vicinamibacterales bacterium
CGCTGGAGCAGCGCCACGCCCACCGCGGCCGCCCGGACGCTGTTGCGCCGCGGCGGTCTGATCTGGAATGAGCCCGGTCGGCGGATCGACCACCATCCACGCGCGGCTGTTCTTCGCGTTGTAGTGCTCGTACCAGTGAACCGGGCCCGCGCCGGTATCGCGGCCGCCGATACCCGCGGCGCTGGCCAGCGCACGTTCATTGCGCTCGCGCTGCAACTCGGCCAGTTCGGAATCGTCGATCTCTTCCACCTGGCGATTGGCCAAGTTCCCGGGCTTCTCGAACGGAATGCCGTTCTCGTTGACGTTGGTATATCCGCCCTGGATATCCGGGTCGCCCCAAGGCGTCCTCGGCGGCACATAGCTGGACGTCTTGATCCAGCCGGTGACCGTTTTCAGCGCCGCGGCCTGACGCGCTTGTTGAGCCTGCGGAGTGGCGATCACAGCCAGCACTACCCCCGCAACAACGCTGACGCCGATGAGATGTCTCATGGGAGTTCTCTCCACTGTATGGGCGGATTTTACACCTGCTCGAACGTGCGGGCGGCCTAACGACCTACGCGGTCGAAGCGGAGCCTTCTGACGCCCGTGGAGTGGTAATCGAATCCGGTCACGGCACCTCGTCCGTCGCGGGCGAAACGCACGATGTTGAACCCCTCGAACGTGTCGCGGAACAACGGCGCCAGCCGGACGTCCTCGCGGCCGGACCGCTGAAGAATCAGTGTTCCGCCACCGGGCACGAGCGTGTAGGTCACATCGAGATCCACGTTCGCGTACGAGCCCGCCGCCGCACGCAGGTCCCGGTCCTCCGGGGTGAAGGGTTCGACGCGCGGCAACACCGCCGGAGTGGCGGCGACGCCCACGATCTCCATCGCGCGCGGGCGGCCGTTTGGTCCCGGCAGAAACGTCACGGCAACAGGAAGACCGGGAATCGTGAACCGCTCGGCACTCGCCGGCGCGAGCGGCATTCGGTCGCCGCTGCCGAGAACCGCGACGAGTTGTCCGTTCTCGACCACTACGTCGACAAGGGCGTCCGCTGCAGCGGCCTCGGCATCCCCGTATCGGCCGGTCTTGCTTGCGAGCGCGGCGGGCGACAGCGTAACGGCAGCCGATACGCTTCCAGGGGAATGGCCAGTCGACGCCGCGCCGGGCTCGAGATAGACGTCCGCGATGCGGCGAGTCAGTTCCACCGCGGGAGCGTTCGTATTGCACAGCACCACGATCGCCAACCCCTCCGCCAGATAACGCGTCAGGTTGGTGGCGATTCCTCGATCGCCCCCGGCGTGGCCGACAGTGCGACGACCGCCATGATCGCCGATCTGCAGCCCGTGGCTCCACTGTCCCATCGGGCCTGCCGGCGTCGCCGGCGTCTGCATCGCGGCGATGAGCGTGGAATCACCGACACGCGGTTCGGCCAGGTTCTGCGCCCAGCGAAGGAGGTCACGAACGGTCGAGAACATCCCGGCGTTGCCGACGATGCCGCCGCACTCGGCGCACACGGATTTGAAGCCATCGCCGTCGTTGGTATAGCTGGTCACTCTATTGGGAATAATCCGTGCGGGATCGTCGTGGACGTGGGTCGCGGTCATGCCGAGCGATCTGAAGATGTTGGCCTCGGCAAACGCGCGCAGCGGCTTACCGCTGACACGGCGCACGATGCCGCCGAGCACGTTGTAGCCGCCGTTGCTGTACTGCACCTCGGTGCCGGGCACGAAATTCATGCCTCGTTGCCGCGCGAGAAGGCCCAGCAGCTTCTCATTGACATCGCCGCGAGGCGACACCGGCGACGCGAGTTGGTCAAGGAGGAAGACGTCGCGTAATCCGCCGGTATGAGTCAGCAGCTGCCGGATGGTGATCGGATGCTCCCGATACCTCCACTCAGGAACGTAGTGCCGAACCTCGTCGTCCAGTGAAAGTCGCTTCTGCTGCGCCAGCAGCAGGATGCTCATCGCAGTGAACGGTTTCGAGAGTGACGCGAGCGGAAACACTGAATCGGCACCAATCGGAACTCGCCGCTCGATATCCGCCATTCCGTAGCCGCGCTCGTAGACAACGCGACCGTCCCGACTCACACCCACCCCGCAACCCGGTGAATCCGGACGGTTCCACTCGGCAAAAATGCTGTCGAGCCGCGCCGTGCCCGCAGGGTTGCGCATCTCGCGCGCGCACGCGACAACGCCGAACGTCAGCGCGGCCAGCCAGAGTAATGCCCATCTAGTCATCGTTCCGATGCGCTGGGTCTACGGCAATGCGAACACGTTGAGCATGCCGGCCGCCGCCTGCAGCACGTACTGCTTGCCGTTCCGTCCCTGATACGTCATCGGCGACGCCGTCCCGGTCGCGTTGAGCCGGGTCACGAAGAGTTCCTTCCCGGTTCTGGAATCAATCGCGCGAAAACGGCCATCGCTCGTCGAGCCGATGAAAACCAGCCCGCCCGCCGTCACGATCGGCCCGGCTGATCCGCCCCGTCCGGTGTTCTGCTTCTCGGGCGGGAGCCCATCGGTCACGCCGAGCGTGATCTGCCACGCGAATTCGCCCGTATTGGCATCGACGGCCGTCAGCCGCCCCCACGGTGGTTTCTGGCAGGGCCCCTGTGGCAGCCCTGGGCCCATCGACGCGGAGAATCCGGAGTACGGGCCGGGGCCGCTGATGCTGCCGCGATCGTAGGGCTGCGGCGAGCCGTTGCCGCTGCCGTAGTTGCCACCCTCGCGCTTCTTCTCCACCCATCCGGTGAGCGCGGCATCCTGCGTGAACGCGAAGATGTAGCCGAGCGCCGGATCGCCGGCGGGACCGCCCCAGTTCGTACCGCCATTGCCGGGAAACTGAATCGTGCTCTTCGGCGGCGTGCCCTCCTCGTGGAAGAGGAACGGCGTGAACGGGCCGGCGTTGTAGAACCCGCCTGCTTTCTCGTACAGCGCGAGACAGTTCTTCTCGTGCTCGGGGGTCGTGTCCGCCGCCGTGACGAGATCATCCTTCTTGAAATCCATGCGTGCGAGCGCACGCGGCTTCACCGGGAACGGCTGCGTCGGCGAATACCATTCGCCGGGGACCTCGCCCTTCGGCACCGGCCGCTCCTCGACTCCGAACACCGGCGCGCCGGTCGTGCGATCGAGGATGAACATCCACGCCGTCTTGCCGATCAGCCCGAGAGCCGGCACACGGCGTCCGGTGCGCGTAATGTCGATCAGCGTCGGCGGCGATGGCTGATCGGAATCCCAGAGATCGTGATGGACCGTCTGGAAGTGCCACAGGTACTTCCCGGTGTTCACGTCGACGGCCACGACCGAGTTCGCGTACAGATTGGCGCCCGGCCGATCGCCGCCCCAATAATTCCCTGCCGGGCTGCCGAACGAGGTGTAGAGAATTTCCCGCTGCTCGTCGAGCGTCAGGTACCAGCCCCAGTGGTTCACGCCCTGCCGGTTCTTCCACCCTTCATCGAGCCACGTTCGATGGTTCGGATCGCCGGGCTGGGCGACGGACGCGAAGTTCCACAGCTTCGCTCCCGTGCGCGCGTCGAAGGCCTTCGTGTCGCCGGGACTCGGTCCCTGCGTCACCTCGCCATTGTTGGCGCCGACGATCACGATGTTCTTGAACACGAGCGGCACACCGCCCCAGTTGACGCCCATGTCGATGAAGCCACCGGTGCCGAACGAGGTGTCGAGCGTCCCGTTCGCGGCAGTGACTGCCACGAGCCGGCGGCCGACGGTCATCAGGAGACGAGGTGGAATCGCGCCGTCACCGGGCCAATAGGCAAGGCCGCGGCTCGATGGTGCGCCGCCGGGACCTTCCGTCGTCGGCACGGCACCGCCACGCCCGCCACCGCCCTGGCCCGCCGCATCCGGGGGCGCAGGCCCGCCACGGCCCTGGCCGGCCGCAGGCGGCGCGGCACCATCCTGCGCCGCATCGGCATCCGGTGGCGGACCACCGCGACCGCCGGCTCCGCGACCTCCACCGGGTGCGCCGCGTCCTCCGCGTCCGCCACCGGGTGCGGGAGCCGCGCCGTAGCGCCAGATCAGCTTTCCGCTGTCGGCCTCCAATGCGACCGCACCACCAGGTGTCGTCGCATATAGGACGCCGTCGACGACGATGGGCGTCTGCTGCGTGCCGACGCCCTGGAAGGTCCACGCCTGCACGAGCGTCGAGACGTTTGTTGTGTTGATCTGCGTCAGCGTCGAATACTTCGTTCCGGCAAGATCCCCCGCGTAGCGCGGCCAGTCTGCATCCGTGAACGCACGCACAGTCGGTGGTCGCTGCGCAGCAAGGTGTGCGGAGACCACCCCCAACACCGTGAACACCCCGACAAGGTAGTACAGAGCGCGCCTGTGCATGCTCGATCGTTCCTCCGCAGCGAAAGATTACTCCACGGTCGGTGCAGGGTGGATCCTGGTCGGTGCGAACAGGCTGCGCGGTTCGGTTCAAACGGGCTGATGCGGCGATCCGACGTACGTCCGGACGGTCCGCCTCGACGGCCACGCTGATTGGTACCGTCTAGCACGGGAGTGTTGGCAGGTGTAGCGAACGGACCGTGCACCAGCCAGCGTCAGCACGATCGCACCGACCAGCGAAGGAACCTCCCACGGAC
>JBOGIQ010000412.1:0-4577 GCA_050742535.1 Vicinamibacterales bacterium
TCATCCGCAAGAGACGGTGCGCGTTACTTACCGTACCGTCGTATAGAATTTCGAAAGTTCTTACGGCAGAGCGTCAGTTTTCGCTGGGCGGCTCGATTGAATCAACGACAATCACGGACACGGGCCCCCGCGTCGATTCCACTTGCAAGCCGAGCTGCTCCTTCAACGCATCGCGAATCGGCGGCGCACTGACCCTTGACCTGCTTTGCTGGACAGAAACGGCGTTTGTTTCGTAGGCGAGTTGGACCGTCCACGATCCGTTCAAATGCGTCTCGTCGATAACGGGAAAGCCAAGAACTGCCGCAAGAACCGGTGCGAGCTCTGAAATCGGTGCACATTTCAAAAATGCGACTCTAACGGTTGCCGACATGGCGAAATCCCGATCCTTCGGTGGATTCTGTGGATCGCATCTTTTCAGATTCGGTCCAAGGGCTCCGTCGCGACTCGCCACGACCAGTCGCGCTGACAACATGTCGCGCTGCTCCTGGTGCGTCACCAACTTGAACCTCTCCTCGAGTAACGACTGCACCATCAGTCGCATGTCTCGCGCGGAGACTGGACCGGCGGCTTTTCCGTTTATCTCGAAACCGTCTTTCCGGATCCAGCTGGGACCACCGATAAGCTGAGTCGCATGGAGATCGAAAGCGAACCGTATCAACTGAGCTGCTGTTGCATTCCGCCGGTAAAACACGTGTGGCCGTTCTGGAGGCGGCTGGACCGGTGTCGGGTCGATCTGCCTCTTGACTGAAGCGACCTCGAAGGTCGGTTTTGCCGGCTGCGCTGTAACAGCAACCAATCCAAGAAACGCCAGCCAAGACAATGTGGCACACACGTGACGTGCCATAGTTTCTCCTTAGCCCAAGTAGTTTTCTACGGTGCCGTCCACCCACACGGTCTGCGATTACAGCATGCCGCTAATTACCTTATCGAACACGTCCACGTCGACCGCACCGACAACGAACTTCTTGATTGCGCGCGGAATTGGAAGACAGCAGATCGTACGGCCATTCCTGACGATGAGAGCGCTCTATCTGCGACGAGGGATACGTGAAGAGCCCGTTTCAATCACGCAGGACCACGACACTACTCAGAACGAGAAAAAGAACAGCAGGTCGAGCCCGGCCCGCTCGATGCGCCTGAACGTCACGCGCTGTGTGGACGAGGTTTCGGCGACGTTTGCCTGTACGCGCAGGTGTTCCTCGAGCTGGTATTCGAGAATGAGTTCCGTCGCCTGTGCGTCGCCGAAGCCCTGCCTGACGCGGAAGAACAGATGCTCGCCGACCTGCTCACCCACGCTGAGGGTCGGGCCGAAGCCCCGTTCTCCGGCCTCGATCTCGAACTCGTCGAGCTCGAGCGCGTTGCTGATCGACCGCGACAGACCCGTCGCGAGGTAGCCGCCCGCCAGCGCCGTTGCGCGCTCGGTCAACGATACCTGCTGCCCTTCGCCGAGCTCGTTGATCGGCTGGTTGAACACGATGAGCGACAGGATGTCCGCCTGGTCGAGCGGCGGGTTGCTGCTGAACGAGAGTTCCGGCTGCTTCATCGTCCCCTGCACCTGCACGAAAGTCTCGACGCCGGAGATGATGCGGCGGGCGCGGATGTTGATCGCCGGGTTCAGCTCGTCGCTGCCGTCGAACCGGATGTGACCGTCGCGCAGGATCTCGAAACGGCGCCCCTGAAACGAGTAATTGCCGCGGACCGTGTTCACGTCGCCGACGATCTGCAGCTCGGCACCGGGTAACTTCCGCGCGCGAATCGTGCCGCCGACGGTGGCGTTCATGTCGCCGATGTCGATCGGCGCGTTCGCCGGACGCAGATTGTTGCCGCGCATCACGAGGTTGTCTGGAATCATCACGGTGACGTCCAGATCGAGGGCATCGAACAACGACGGTTGTTTCGGCGCGGGCGTTCCTTCGGCCGGCGGCGTCGCCCGCGCCGCGTCGTCGGCACCGGGCAATGCGGCCTCGGCCTCGATCGCGTACGGATTCGCGGTCACCCGATCGAGAAGTTCGGCCAGGAAGATGGTCGCGTTCTCGACGTCGACGGACCCCTCCAGCCGCGGCTTGCGCAACTCGCCGGTCAGCTTCAGATTCGAGTTGAGCTTCAGGTCGGCAACACGGTTGTCGATGATCTCGAAGGCCTGCGACTGCACGTTGATGTCGACCGCGCCCACTTCCCTCTCGTGCACGGCCAGCGTCCCGCCAATCGTCAGGGGGAAGCCCCGGCTGTCGAGGATCTTGAACTCGCGCACGGTGACGACGTCCGGCTGCAGATCGATGCGCGTGTCGAGGCCGGTATAGGCAGTGCCGAATTCGGGAATCTGGAATGCCCCGCCCTTGATCTCGACTGTGCCCACGGCGTGCGGGTCGTAGCCCGTTCCGGTCAACCTGACGTTCGCCTGCATCGTGCCGGTGACATTCGTCACGTACGACGTAAAGCCCTGGACGATGCCCAGTTCTATCGGGCTGCTCGCGATCTGGACGTCGAGGACGCCGCCGGCCCTGGCTTCGTCGTGCACGTCGACGCCGGGCGGGGTTGGGCGGAACAGTGTCACCGGCGCAACGCCTTTCGCGGTGATCCACGCCGTTGGCGTCTGCTGCAGCCGGACGTCCATCGCGACACCGCTCTGCGTGTAATCGACCGTACCGGTCAGCGCCTCGAACGTGTAGTTGCGGAAGGCACCCTGCGACAGGGTGAATTTCGACGTGACGGTGGGCGCTTTCGTCGAACCGGAGATCTCCGCGTTGCCGGTGAACCTGCCGGCCAGCCGTCCGTCGCCGAGCAACAGCGTGTCCAACTGGGCGACGTCGACGTTCTCGGCGCGCACCTGCAGGGTCGAATCGATTCCGGCAATCACACCGTCGGCGGCAATCCGCTGATCGGCATTCACCAGCTGCAGGTTCTTCACTTCGACGCGATTGTTGCCGTAGCGCACGTCCGCCGACGTGCCGTCCGGCGTGCGCCACACGATCTGCTCGGATCGAAGCGCCAGGCTGTCGACATGGATCTCCTGGTGGTCCGGGTGGAGCAGCAGCGAGCCGCCGGCAGTCAGCTCGCGCCGGCCTTCCTTCGCCACCCCTTTGAACTCGAGGCGCGACTTCGAATAGGTCGTGTCGGCTGTCACCTCGTTGATCTTCTGCCCGCCGATTTCGAGGAACGTCGCCGTGCTGCTGGCCTGCAGCTGTGCCTGCCCGATCTGAAGATCGGGAATCGTCGCCGTGAAGGCGCTCTTCAGGCTCAACGCCTCGTTGTCGCCGCGCCCGATATTGCTGCCGGTCAACGAGCCGCTCGCTTTGAGCGCTCGCGCATTGCCGGTTATGGTGGCGTCCACCACCGCGGACCCCTTCATCTCCTGGCCAACGATTTCGCCAACACGGTCGAGCGACGGCGTGTCGGCGTGTACCGTCAAATTCGATGCGCCCGACTCGTTGAGCGCAATCCTTCCCTCACCGGTAACGTTCAGATCCGGCCCGGCGATCTGCAGCTGTTTCAGCTGCCCTTCCCGGCCGGCGTAGCTGCCATCCACGACGGCGGAGTCAATCGTCAGCTTGCCAAGCGTCGAGCGGGTCAGCTCGACATGTCCGCCGGTGTCCAGCGAATCCACCGTCACGCCCGCGGCGTAGCCGCGAAGCGCCGTCTCGGCGTCGATCGAGCCGTTCAGCATCCCGTCGGCGCGGGTGTCCCCTGTCACGAGAGCGGGGTTCAAGCCCGTGAACGATCCGGCGGTACGCACACGCATGTCTCCACCGGCCAGATTCGCTGTCACGTCCATCCGCGGAAAGGTGGCATCGAACAGCTGCGAATCGACGAGCGTTCCGGTCACGTCGAGCGTGAGCGGATAGCGGCCGCCGCCGGAACCACTGACGGCGAAGGGACCGTTGACGACACTGCGATAGCGGTCCACGGCGATTGCCTGGATGCCGAACTCCTGTCCGACGCGCTGCACGTCGAGACCCGACACCTGGCCTTTCGCCGTGTAGGTCGGCGCACCGGATCCGAATGAGAAGGTGCCGGCGGCTCCCTGCTCGATCGTGGCGCCAGCCAGCGTCGAGCGATCGAGCGTGACCTCCCCGCTGAAGGCGCTGCCGCGGCCCTTGAGCGTGTAGGCGAGCTGCAGATCGCTCGTTGCCGGCGGCACGTTCGCCACCGCAGGGAGACTGCGCAGGTTCACGCCGGTGGCGCGACCGCGGAGATCGAGGACAAGGGGAGTCGCGGCGCGCACGGTCCCCGTCGCCGCTGCATGCCCGCCATACGCGTTACCGCGTACATTCAGCCGCACGGTCGTCCCGTCGATTCGACCGTTGCCGACGACGCTGCGCGCTTCATAGCCGGCGATGCGCACATGGCCGACATCGACCGCCCATGACCCGCGGATCGGCCGTCCCTCCTCGGGCAGAACCAGATCGAAGCGGGTATCACCGGTGATGGTGCTTGCCAGCCGCCGGTTGCCGTCGCGCGTCAACGCGCGGACGTTCAGACGCTCGACGTGCGCCGTACCGCTCGCGCGGCGGAGAGGTGCAGCGGCATCAAGCGTCAAGTCGGCCTTGATGTCGCCGAGCTGCCGGTCGCGCAGCGAC
>JBOGIQ010000413.1:0-4574 GCA_050742535.1 Vicinamibacterales bacterium
CCGTCGCCGCGGGCATCGCCAGCGAGACGCCGTCAACCAACGCGGGCCACGGTGTCGCGATCGTGCCGCTCCGCGACAGCCTGGTGCCCGGCGAACTGCGGCTCACGTCGATGCTGCTGCTGGGCGTGGTGGGGTTCGTCCTCCTGCTCTGCTGCGCCAACGTCGCCAACCTGCTGCTCGCGCGGGCGACCGGGCGCGCGCGAGAGCTGGCCATCCGCACGGCGCTCGGTGCCGGACGGCAACGAATTGTCCGGCAACTGATCACCGAAAGCCTCGTCCTCGCCTCACTCGGTGCGGCCCTCGGAGGGGCCATCGGCGGCGGGCTGCTCCAGGCCACCGCCGCGATGGTGCCGCCCGGATTGCTGCCGGCGGTCGTGCCCCTCGCCTTTGACGGCCGTGTGATGACGTTCTGTGCCATTGCAGCTGTCGTGGTCGCGATTGCCTTCAGCCTCGTTCCCGCGTGGCACGCCACGCGCGACGGGCTGACGCGCAGCGGCGACGGCCGCACGGCAACGCCTCGCGGGCGCCTGCAGCACCTGCTGGCTGGCGCCGAGGTCGCCGTGGCCGTCCTGCTCCTGTGCGGCGCCGGCCTGTTCGTTCGAACCCTCCTGGCCCTGGAGGATGTCGACTCTGGTGCACGCGCGCGCAACGTGTTGACGATGATCGTCCCGACGAGGATGTCGAACGACGCGGAATATTTGCGCCGGCATTACGAAGCAGTCGAGCGCGAGGTCAGCAACGTGCCCGGCGTCCGCCGCGTCGCGTGGGGAAGCGCACTCCCCTTCAGCGGCCGGTGGTATGAGCAGTCGTTTCACATCGACGGTGAGGCGCCAGGGCCGCAGGCGACGCGCGGCGGCGCCGCCTATCAAATGGTCAACCATTCCTACTTCGACACGCTCGACATCCCGATCCTCGCAGGTCGCGCGTTCGACGAACGCGACCGTCCAGGCGCTGTCGAGGTCTGCATCGTCGATGAGGTGTTCGTCCAGCGATACCTGCAGGGCCGCGATCCGCTCCGCACGCGGATCGTCGTCAACGCGATGCCGTCGCGGCCGGTGATCCGGGAGATTGTCGGAGTCGTGCGACATGTCAAGGAGCGACCCGAGGAAACCGAGGAGGCGCCGGCGATTTACGTGCCGCTGGCCCAGAACGCCTGGTGGTCGGCGTCGCTCCTGGTCGAGCCGCACGAGGGACCGGCAGCCGCGCTGACGCCCGCCATCCGCGCGGCCGTGGCCCGTGTGGACCGGGATCGGGCCGTGACGCAGGTACGGACACTCGACGCGATTGCGGCCACTGCGACCGCGCGGCCGCGTTTCCGCGCGGTGCTCGTCGGCGCATTCGCCGGCCTCGCATTGCTGCTCGCCCTCGTCGGCGTCTTCGGCGTCCTCGCCTACTCGGTCGAGCAACGCAGACGCGAGCTCGGCATCCGCCTGGCGCTCGGTGCAGGCACTGTCGGAATCCTGAAGGTGGTGATGGGGCGTGCCGGCCGGCTTATCGCCGCCGGTGCGGTCGTCGGGTTCATCGCGGCCGTCGGCGTGGGCCGACTGATCTCGTCATTCCTCTTTGGCGTCGAGCCGCTGGATTTGTGGGCATTCGGATCAGCGGCGCTGTTGCTGATGCTCACCGCAGCGATAGCGGTCGCAGTGCCGGCCGTCCGCGCCACGCGGGTCGACCCGGTCGTCGCGCTGCGGGCGGACCTCGGGTGAGCTGCCTTGGTTAACACGGCAATTGACATATATCCGTCATGGCTATAGCCTATGCGGCTATGGCCACTGACGATACATCTCTCGAAGATCTCCTGCCGCTGCCGCCGGCGACCTTCCACATTCTGATGGCCGTCGCGGACGAAGATCTCCACGGCTACGCGATCATCAAGGAGATTGCCGCGCGCACTGACAATGCCGTTCGCATGGGCGCCGGAACGCTCTACCGATCGGTCCAGCGCATGGTCCAGCAGGGACTCATCGTCGAGGTAGACGAGCGGCCCGCACCAGACGAAGACGACGAGCGCCGGCGCTACTACCGGATTACCAAGTTCGGCGTCGCTGTGGCAAAGGCCGAGGCACGACGGCTGCAGGATTTGGTGCGGATCGCGCGAGCCAGCGGGTTCGCGCCGAAGAGCGCATGATCGCCGTCTTTCGCGTGCTCCTCTGGTGCTATCCCGCTTCGTTCCGGTGCGAGTACGGACCAGAAATGCAAGCCAATTTCCTGCGCCGCTGGAGATTGGCGGGCACCAGGGGACGCGCCCTGCTGATGGCGGGCGCCGTGGCGGACGCGATCCGCCACGCTCCGGCGCTGCATTTCGAAATCTTCCGCCAGGACGCCGCGTTCACGGTGAAGGCCCAGCGGCGCGCGCCCGGGCTCGGCGTGACCGTCGTGCTCGTCGCCGCCCTCGGCATCGGCGCGACGACCACGACATTCTCGATCGTCGATCACGTGCTCATCAGGCCGCTGCCGTTCAGAGATGCCGATCGCCTCGTCAAGATCTGGCAGACGACGGGCGGAGGCGGTCGGCTCGAGCCTTCGCCAGCACACCTTCGGGACTGGCAGCAGGCGCAATCGTTTGAGGCTGTTGCAGCGTATGACGGCGATACGGCGACGGTCACCGGACGCGGTGAGCCGCTGCTGCTCGATGGAGCGCAGGTCAGCGGCATACTTCTGCCGATGCTCGGTGTGCGGCCGCTGGCAGGGAGGACGCTCGTCCCTGCCGACGATCACTCTGGAGCGCCGGGTGCCGTCGTTATCAGTGAGCGGCTGTGGCGGACGCGGTTCAACAGCGATCCCGTAATCGGGACAGCTGTGACCCTCAACGATGGCCCATACACCATCGTCGGCATCATGCCCGCGCACTTCGGGTTCCCGACACGGGTCACCGACTACTGGCGGACCTACCGATTCGCTCCCGACGAGTACGTGTACGAGAATCCGTTCCTCAATATCCTCGCCCGAATGCGGCCCGGCGTGTCGCGGGCGCAGGGCGAGGCGGAAGTCCGGAACATCGTGGCCGAGGTCGTCCGCAGGACACCACGCATGAACAGGCGTCTGACTGCCGGCGTGATCGACCTGCGCGACGAGGTCGCGCCGCAGTCGCGCATGCTGCTGTGGTGCCTGCTTGGCGCCGCGGGAGGCGTCCTGCTCATCGCCTGCACGAATCTGGCGAACCTGCTCCTGACGCGCGGGCTGGCCCGGCGGAACGAACTTGCGTTGCGTGCCGCGCTCGGCGCCGGGAGGCATCGGCTGCTGCGACAGTTACTTACTGAGAGCCTGCTGCTGGCAGGGATCGGCGGCGCAGTAGGCATCGTGCTGGCCGCAGCGGGGTTGCCACTGGTGGCGCGGCTGGTGCCGACATCGCTGCCGATTGCGGAGACGCCGGCGCTGGATATGCGCATGCTCTCGGCGACGCTCCTCGTCACGCTCGGTAGCGCTGTCGCGTTCGGGTTGTGGCCTGCATGGCGAACGGCACGGCAGGCGGATGCTCACGCGCTGCGCACCGGCGCTCGCGGCGGCATCAGAGGCACCACCGAGCGGCTGCGCTCGCTGCTGGTCGTAGGGCAGGTCGGCGCGTCGGTCGTGCTGCTGGTGTCCTCGGGCCTCCTCCTGCGCGCGACGCTGCAGGTGCAGGCGGTCGATCCCGGATTCCAGGCCGACGGCGTCGCCACGGTACACACCGCGGTGCGCGACATCCCGCGCTATCAGGTCGTTGCTGAACGAGAGCGGTTCTATCGTCGCGTGCTCGACGACGTGCGGGCGTTGCCCGGCGTATCGCACGCCGCGTTCATCTCGGGACTACCGATGGTGATGCGCGGCATGATTTTCAGCGTGCGGGTCCCCGACCAGCCGGATCCGCCCGACGGCCAGCGGAATGCCAGCCAGCGATTTGTGACGCCTGGATTTTTCGGCGCGCTCGGGATCCCGCTGCTCGAGGGGCGCGACATCGAGGACGGCGACTCACGCGACAGCAGGCCCGTCGCGGTCGTGAGCGAGTCGTTCGTCCGCCGCTATTGGCCGCGGCAGAGTGGGCTCGGGCGTACATTCCGTGTGCGGAATGTCGACCACACGATCGTCGGTGTGGCCGGTGACGTGCACGTCCGCGGCCTCGAGCGCGATAGCGAACCGCAGATGTACTTCCCGTCGAAGCAGATGAACGACGGCGCACTGTCCGGCTACGTGCCGCGCGAGCTCGTCGTGCGCAGCTCGCTGCGGCCTGCGGCGCTCGCCGCGTCGCTTCACCCGATCATTCGCCGTGCTGATTCGCAGGTGCCGGTTACCGAGATCCGGAGGGTGTCGGACATCGTTGACGACGAGACCGCCCCACGCCGCGTGCAAGTACGGGTGATCGGCATCTTCACGGCCGCGGCGTTCCTGCTGGCGGCCGTCGGACTGCACGGCCTGCTCACGTACAACGTGTCACAACGGGCGCGGGAGTTCGGCGTCCGGCTGGCGCTCGGGGAAGAACGGCGCAGCATCCTGGCTCTGGTGCTTCGGCGCGGCCTGGCGCTGGCCGTGACCGGTGTGACGGTTGGCGCCGTGCTGGCGGTGGCGGCAGCCCGCCTCCTGCAGGCGCTGCTCTTCGG
>JBOGIQ010000414.1:0-4566 GCA_050742535.1 Vicinamibacterales bacterium
CCTATCTGTTCAGCGCGTTGATCGATTTTTTCCCCTCGACGGAAATCACACTCAAGCCGGGCGAGCGCATCGAGCGGTACGTGCGGATGCAGCTGGAACCGATGACCGGCGCGTTCACCGTGTGCATCGACTGCGCCGCTGGCATCGCGCCGGTGCCGGAGACGGTCGCCGAGGATCTTCAGCGCGACCGCGAGAGCTACGCCGCCGCGCTGACGCGCACTGCGGAACCTGAGGATGGCTGGGAGCGGTATCGCGTCGACGTACCCGCGTCACTGCGTCAGCTGGGCCGATCGGTGGCGGGCAACGTGACGGTCGCCGGACGCGTCGGGGTTGACGGACGGCTCACCAACCTGCGCGCCGTCTCCTCCGCACACCCTGCACTGTCGGAGGCAGCACTTGGTGCGCTGGCCGCTCAGCGATGGGTGCCGGCGCGCGTGCGCTCGACACCCGTCGAAGTTGATGCCCTGATCGAGCTGCAGTACGTCTGGGAAGGCGACCAGTGACGTGTCTGGCGTCATCTCGAACGGCATCGAGCTCCTGCGGCAGCTCTTCGTCTGGATGTCGGAGCTTGACAGCAGCATAGCCCTCCGCGGATCGACCTACGTCGCCCCCTGGTTACAGGTGCTCCATGTCGTCTCGGTGAGCCTCTTTGCCGGCTCGGTCTTCCTGATGGATCTGCGGCTGGTTGGCCTCAGCAGTACACGGCTGCCGTTTTCGCATGTGCAGCGGCAGCTCTTTCCATGGCAGATGGCCGGCATCGTCGGCGCGAACCTGACTGGCGCGGGTCTGCTCTTCGCCAACCCGATGACCTACTTCGCGAACATCATCTTCTGGACGAAGATGATCGCGATGGCGCTGGCGGGGTTGAACGCACTTGCATTTCACTTCATCACGGCGGCGACCATCGGCGAATGGGATAGCCGACCACAGCTCCCGCCGGCGGCGAAGCTCGCCGGAGTGCTCGGGCTTGTGTTGTGGACGAATGTGATTCTCGCCGGCCGTCTGATGTACTACGCAAACACCTGGTTTCGACCGTAGCTTCCGCCTTCAGGCGGAAGAAAACTCAGCGGCGCTGTACACTCGGCGCACCCGTTTGCCTGCTGTAATCAGAGAAATTGGCGTCGCGCTGCTCGTCGCATTCGTGGCCGGCGCGGTCTTTCTGCTCGGCCAGCTGATGTATGCGCAGCTCGTGCTGATGCCCCGCGTGGTCGCCAGCGGCAGCGGGATTCTCGCCGTCAGCGTTGACGCCAAATGGGCTGTGGGAGCTGCAACGCTGGCATTTGCCGTCTATCTGATACGGCGCCTGTGGGCAGGCGCGGGCCGCAGGTAAGGTACAATCACCGGGGTTCCTCACAGCACGGTTAGCCAACCGTCCGCTCGAGCTGGCCCCCGCACGAGACGAGCACGTGCACCGAATCCGAGGATTGAATGACATATGCGCCCGGCGACCGAGTCATGCACACGCAGTACGGTGACGGCACCCTGGTGAGCACCAACGAGTACCACACGGTCATCGACTTCGATGCACACGGTCTGCGCACGTTTTCGTCGCCACGCGTCGTTCTGAGCGCGTCCTCCACGCCGGCGCCGCCGAAGCCTGTTCGTCGACCGCGCGCCAAGCGCGCCGCCCGTTCGCAGGCTTGATGTCCGTCTACCTGATTAATCCGAGCCACGTTTCGTTCGGCATCGGCGTCATTACTCCGCGGTGGCTGTACGTGCTGGCGTCCGCCACGCCGGCGGAGTACGGCGCGCCGGTGATCGTGGACGAGACGCTCGAGCAGTTCGACGTCAGCGCGCTTCGCCCTGGCGACATCGTCGGCATCGGCATTCACACCGGCAATGCCTTGCGCGGATACGAGATCGGTACCGCCGCGCGTGCCGCGGGAGCGACGGTTGTCTTCGGGGGCATTCACGCGACGCTCTATCCCGATGAGCCTCCCACGCTGGGAGGCGCGCACGCCGTGGTTACCGGAGACGGCGAACGGGCGTGGCCCCGCGCGCTGCGCGACTGCGCCGCCGGCACGCCGCTTCCCGTGTACGACGGCGGCCGAATCGAGGGCGAGTCGTTTCTTCCGGGACGCTGGGACCTGCTGCCGGAGGGGCGCTACATGTGGGCGTCGGTCCAGACCGTCCGCGGCTGTCCGAAGCATTGTTCGTTCTGCTCGGTCTGGCGCACGGACGGGCAGCAGCCGCGGCAGCGGCATGTCGATTGGGTTCTCGAGGAGATCGTCGATCTCCGGCGGCGTGGCTTCCGCTTCATCGCGCTCGCGGACGACAACTTCTATCCGGTGACGCTCGAGGATCTGCGCATGGCCGGACGCCGGCACGATCCGGGAAATCTCGAGCGCCTGACGGCGCTCCGAAACGAGCGGTTTGAACTGATGCAGGCGCTCGAGCAGCTGCCGGACGACACCGTGTTCTTCACGCAGATCACGATGGAGGCGGCCGAGGACCCCGAGTTCCTGGATGCCATGAGACGCGCGCGCATCAAGGGTGCGCTCGTCGGCGTCGAGTCCGTCACGCCGGAAGGCCTGAAGGACGTCTACAAGGACTTCAACGACAGCGGAGATGCGTTGATCGCGCGGCTGCGCAAATTCAAGGCGCACGGCATTCACGTGCTGGGCTCGTTCATCTTTGGCCTGCCGAGCGACCGTCCCGCGACGTTCGACGCCTGCCTGTCCGTCGCGGAGCAGGCGGACCTCACGTTCGCGCAGTTCGTCATGCTGACGCCCTTCCCCGGCACGCTCGATTTCGCCGCCTGGGAGAAGTCGCTCGGCCCCGATCCGCAGAAGGTTGACGGGATCCCGGTGAGCCGTCACTGGCTGATCCCGCAGGATCGCCGCCCGAAGGTCTATATGGAGCATCCGGTCATGGCGGGCGACGAGATCCGGTGGCGCACGCAAGGGGTGTGGGATCGGTTCTATTCGTTCAGCAGCATCTGGCGGCGGGCGGGCGCGGTGAAGTCGCTGAAAGGGCGGCTGGCGTTCGTACTGATCTCGAAGATCTACCGCCAGATGTACGCGAACACGGGGATCGCGACCGACAGCGCGCGGGTCAATCGATCGGCGCGCTGGGCGCGGTGGATGGCCAAGCCATGCCGCCGCCTGTTTGCCGGCCGGCCGATGCCCGAGCTCGTCGTTGCCCGGTCATCCCCCGAGGTGATTCCGCTTCGGGTTATCTAGTTGGTAGTTCGTAGTCGGTAGTTCCTAGTTGTTCAGGCGCCGGCGGCGTCCTTCTGCGTCTGGACCGCAGGATCCGCAGATCGTGTTCCATTCAGCCCGTTCGTAGTGTCCGCCTTCACGCGGACCTCGACGTGCGTATCGCCTCTTGGCTTGTGGTAGAAAGTGCGCATGCGTGAAACCACAAAGCACCGCGTCGTCGCGACCATCTTTGTGCGAGTTGCGCTGTACCTGCTGGCGCTTGTCTCCCCGACGCCAGCACACGCCGATCCGACGGACGATTTCATTGCCGCGCAGATGCGCAGCCAGAACATTCCCGGCCTTTCGCTGGCGATCATCAAGGACGGAAAGATCGTCAAGATGCAGGGTTATGGACTGGCGGATGTCAAAGGCAAAGTCCCCGCGACACCTGAGACGGTCTACGACATCGCGTCCCTCGGTAAGCCCTTGGTGGCAATTGGCATGATGCTCCTCGCCCAAGAGGGACTGCTGAGCATCGATGATCCGATCACCAAACACCTGGACGGTCTGCCGCCGTCCTGGGGCGGCATCACCATTCGGCATCTTCTGACCCACACGTCTGGCATGGTGCGTGATTCACCCGGATACGACCAATATCGCGACCGCGATGATTCGGAGGTGATCAGGACTGCCTATTCGTTGCCGTTGCGGTTCGCACCGGGCGAGAAGTGGGAGTACAGCAACGCAGGGTATTCGCCGCTGGCGATGATCATGACGAAAGTGACCCGCCGCCCGTGGACCGAATACCTTGCAGAAAAGATCTTCCGGCCGGCTGGGATGATCTCAACGTTCCCACTGGATACAACTGCGGTTCTGCCAAATCGCGCGCGTGGCTATGCGGACAATGACACGCCGTTGAAGGAAGCCAATCATCGACGCGCACTGATGCCGGCGGGCGGATTTCTCTCGACAGTGGTAGACCTGGCGAAATGGAACGCGTGGCTGGACGACGGTACCTTTCTCAAGGACACGACACGCCGCCAGATGTGGACTTCGGTGACGCTCAATAACGGCACCACGCACCCGTACGGCCTCGGATGGGAGCTCGACGGTCCGGTGTTGGGCCGGCGCGTCGTCCGTCATGGCGGGAGCGTGATCGGTTTCCGGTCCGAGTTTGTCCGCTTCGTGGACGATCGCCTAACGATCATTCTCCTGATGAACCTGCACGACGTCGATTGGCAGACTATCCGCCTGGGCGTGGCCAGACTTCACCTGCCGGCGGCGCGTTAACGGGACTTAGGCCCACTAGTTTTCAGAAGGCCTTTCAGCTTTCTCGATAGTGATCACGTCGAGTGGCACTGCCCCTGGCTCGAGTCTCAAGCCGAGAGCCTTGAGCGCATCAGCAAAAACGGTAAAGTTCACACCG
>JBOGIQ010000415.1:0-4563 GCA_050742535.1 Vicinamibacterales bacterium
CAGGAAGAACGTGTCGCGCTCCGCGCCGGCCGGCTTGGGCTGCGGCGCCGCCATCTGCAGCCATCGCACAGGGCGATCGCCTGCCCGAAGCGCGTGCGGCGTTCCAACCTTGAGTGCGGCGTAGTCGCCAGGCCGCAGGCGGTAGCTTTCGGACCCGATCAGGACGATCGGTTCGCCGGCCAGGACGTACATCCCTTCCTCGAACGCGTGCACGTGTGGGTCAACCGTGCCGCCGGGCGAAAGCTGGTCGATGCTGAGACCCGTGTGCACCGACCCGCTCGCGCGGTTGATCAATGGGGCTGTGGTGTAGCCGCGGCTATGCCCCTCGAAGATCGGGTGCGCCGTGAGCGCGCGCTCATCGAATCTGCCGAAATGATGCATCCGTAGTGGCCACGGATTCTATACCGTGCCCTTCGATATCCGGCTGAAGCCGGACTCTACGTGCTGGCAATCCGGCTGAAGCCGGACTCTACGTGCTGGCAATCCGGCTGAAGCCGGACTCTCGTGCTGGCAATCCGGCTGAAGCCGGACTCTACGTGCTGGCAATCCGGCTGAAGCCGGACTCTACGTGCTGGCAATCCGGCTGAAGCCGGACTCTACACGGCATAATCAGTCTCTTATGCGAAGAGCGTTCGTCTTTTTCGTCTTGTCATGCGCTGTGCTCATCGGCTGCCGGCGCGAGGAAAACCCGATGGCGTCCACGAGTGACAACGCCGCCGCATCGTGGGCCTCGACACGCGATGCGCTCATCGAAGCATTCCTCGAGGCCCAGCCGGCATTTGCGGTGTATCAGGGGCGCCATGAGTTCGACGGCCAGCTCCCCGACTGGAGCAAAGAGGGGATCGCGGCAGGGGTGAAGTTGCTGCGCGATGCACGGTTGCGCGCGGCGGCCGTGCCCGGACTCGGCGGCGCCGACGCGTTCGAGCGCGATTACCTGATCAGTCACTTCGACAAGGAGCTGTTCTGGCTCGAGGATGCGCAGTTTCCGTTCAGCAATCCGGCCTTCTACATCGGCGCACTGGATCCATCGGTGTATCTGACGCGCGAGTACGCGCCGCTCGACCAGCGCCTGCGCGCCTACATCAGCTACGCACGGGCGGTGCCGCGCGCGGCAGCCCAGATTCGCGCGAACCTCCGCCTGCCGCTGGCGCGCACGGTGCTCGAACGAGGCGTGTCCGGATTCTCGGGCTATGCGGACTTCTACCGCAGCGAT
Source organism: Vicinamibacterales bacterium (assembly GCA_050742535.1). GTDB lineage: Bacteria > Acidobacteriota > Vicinamibacteria > Vicinamibacterales > UBA2999 > Gp6-AA40. The sequence continues at coordinate 1,214 of JBOGIQ010000415.1, forward strand.
GTGCCCAAGGTGTTCGCCGGCGTCACCGATACCGCGCTGCAGAAAGAGTTTGCCGCCGCGAATGAAGGTGCGGCGAAGGCGATGTCGGAGCTGGCCGAGTGGCTCACCTCGCAGCGCGCCACGGCCACGGACAACTTCGCCCTTGGCGCCGAGAGGTTTGCGCGAATGCTGAAGGCGACCGAAGGCGTCGCGGCGTCGCTCGCCGAAATCGAAGCGGCTGGCCGGGAGGAACTGCGGCGCGATCTGCAGGCGCTGCGCGAGGCGTGCGCCACCTTTGCCCCGGGGGCGACGGTCCACGCCTGCATGGCAAAGATGCAGGACAACAAGCCTGAGGGTGGTGCCGTCGCCGGCGCCCGCGTGCAGCTCGACACGCTGAAACAGTTCGTCCAGGACGCCGGCGTGGTGACGATTCCAGGCCCGGAGCAGGCGATGGTTGCCGAGTCGCCGCCGTATAACCGCGCCAACTCCGCGTATATCGACATCCCCGGGCCGTACGAGAAGCAGCTGCCGTCGATCTACTACATCGCACCGCCCGATCCGGCATGGACGGCGGCGGAGCGGCGCGCCTACATCCCTGGTCAAGCGGATCTGCTGTTCACGTCCGTGCACGAGGTGTGGCCGGGACACTTTCTCCAGTTCCTGCACGCCAATCGCACGAAATCGCTGGTCGGCCGGCTCTTCGTCGGCTACGCGTTCGCCGAAGGGTGGGCGCTTTACGTTGAAGAGCTGATGTGGGACCTCGGGCTCGGCAAGGGCGACGCCGAGACCCACGTCGGGCAGCTGATGAATTCGTTGTACCGAACCGTGCGGCTGCTCTCGGCGATCGGGCTGCACACCAGAGGCATGACCGTCGCGGAATCGGAGCGTCTCTTCCGCGAAGATGGATTCCTCGATGCGGGCAACGCGCGGCAACAGGCGGCGCGCGGCACCTACGATCCCGCGTATCTCAACTACACGATGGGCAAGCTGATGATCCGCAAGCTGCGCGACGACTGGTCAGCGTCGCGCGGCGGCCGCACGGCGTGGCGCGAGTTCCACGACACGTTCCTCACCTATGGCGGACCACCGATTCCGATGGTCAGGCAGCAGATGATGGGAAGTGGAGGGAGCCTTTTCTGATTCGTCCAGGCGATCGTGGCGCGGACCTTGTGAGGTCCGCGAGGCGAGCCTGACAAGGCTCGCCCCACGATCTCGTTATCGCAGCGTTATTGCGGTTCTTCGATCGGCTTTCCGTCGGGCCCGAGCGGCACCGGGACGCGGTTCGCGATCGGCTTCGTCGACTTCAGATACGCGAGGAGCGCTTTGAGATCCTCCTCCGGCAGCTGGCCGTAGAAGTTCCAGGGCATCGGCGGCAGGATCTGACGCGACGTGCCCATGTGCTTCCCCGTCTTCATCGCATCGATGAACATCTTCTCGGTCCAGATGCCGATGCCGGTATTCATGTCGCCGGTGATGTTGGCGGCGAACGACACGCCCCACGCGCCGGTCCATGCCGTCAGGTGATCGTTCGCGTGGACCTGCCATGGACTCTTGGGATCATTCTTGATTGGCGCCGCGATCTTGACGTCCTGCGGATGACCCGACAGCGCCCGGTCGTAGTCGAACTCGGGTCCGGCGGGGCCGAACTTCTTCGGCGTGTGGCAATCGTGACAGCCGCCGCCAATCACCAGCATGCGGCCCCTTTCGATCTGCGCCTCGCCCGTCAGCGGCGCCGGCGCGCCGGCGGGCGCGGTGGCGCTCGGGACGGCGTCCGCGCCTGCCGGTTGCGCCGGACGGTTACAACCGGAAACAGCGATTGCCGCCGGCAGGGCCAGCAGCGCGATGGTCATCCTGACGAACCGCATCGATATCCTCTCCTCTACTCGACTTTGACGTTGATGGTCTCGCACATGCCTTCCACGGCCCGGTGCAGGTCGTCGCCGACTTCGACCGCGAACTTGTAGTCCCCGGGGTTCAGCGCCATCTCGAACGTGTCGGTCCCCTTGCCGAAGTGGACCCACTTCCCGGCCGTGCCCGGCTTGTCGCCTTCTTCTGCCTTGGGAATTGTCGTTCCGGGGGGCAGGCAGTCGGTATTCACGCCCAGGTGGAAGTGGCCCATGTTCGGGCGCGCGTCCTTCGCGTCCGCAGGCACGGGCGAGATCTGATAGTTATCCGCGCCGAACACGAACTTCAGCGTCGACTTCGACGAGACGGTCGCACCGTCCTTCGGCTCCTTGAAGTACACCTTCGCCGCCTGATGACCTTCGTGCGATGCGGTGGAGGAAGCCGCAGGTGTTTCCGTGGTCGCGGCCTGCTCGGTCGTGTTCGACCTGCAGGCACCCGCCGCGAGACCGACGACGACCGCGGCCGCGGCGATGAGGAATCGATTAGTCATTCCTGCTCCTTGAGAATAGGTTGCCTGGGTAGCCACACAGGCCACCAAACGTCGGCGGCATTATAAGATGGCTCAGTTTGTTCCTCCGGCATCTCTTCTCCACCGACCACAAGGTCATCGGTCTTCTCTACGGGTTCACCAGCCTGTTCTTCCTGCTGGTGGGCTTCTCGCTCGTCGTCATCATCGTCCAGCTGCGGGCACCGGGGCTCGCTCGTGTTATTCGTCGGCTGGGGAGCGTTCTTCGCGTTCGTGCTGGTCCGCTTCCAGAGGGGCCGCAACCCGCGCGCGTCGTATCAGGGGGCGCGCGGACGCTTCGCCAGCGTCATCGAAGGAGGCGTGCTGGCCGCCGAAATCGCGCTGCTGGCGTTCTTCTCGATTCCGTTCTGGAGCGCGAACGTCGACGCGGAACCGCCGCACCACGACACCGTCGAGGTGCGTGTGGTGGCCGAGCAGTTCTCGTGGAATTTCCGCTACCCCGGCGCGGACGGCCGGTTCGGCAGGACGTCGATTACGCTGGTCGATCCCGACAACCCGCTTGGCCTCGATCGCCGCGATGCGGCGGCGAAGGACGACATTACGACCATCAACCAGCTGCACCTGCCGGTCGGACGCACGGCGATCATCCATCTCTCGAGCAAGGACGTGATCCACAGCCTCGGGATTCCGGAGATGCGCGTCAAGCAGGACGCGATTCCCGGCGTCGTGCAGCCGGTCTGGTTTACGCCAACGATGACCGGACGCTGGGAAATCCCTAAATTAGGTTGCCTGGGTGGCCTGGGTGGCCTAGGTTGCGCAATTACCCAACCCAGGCTACCCAGGCTACCCAGGCTACCCAGGCTACCCAGGCTATCCAGGCTACCCAGTTACTGGACGCGCTTGGCTCGATCCTGCCGCGTGCCCTGGTGCATCACCATCTCAACGACCGCACCTGATGCGTCACGCACGAATTCGACGCGGAGATTCGTACCTTCGAGGT
>JBOGIQ010000416.1:0-4521 GCA_050742535.1 Vicinamibacterales bacterium
CGCGTCGGCTGGAGGAATCCGGGCGAGCATCGGCTCGGCCACCTCCGCGAACACCGCTCGCGCGGCTTCCAGCCGGCCGGGCGTGATGACGCCTTCTCCGCGCGCGTCCCACGCCTCGAAGAACTTCTGCAGCAGCTCGTGGACGAATCGGCCGCGCGCGCGGGCCGAGAGCACCGCGCCGTCCTCGGCCGGCTCGTCGAGACGCAGAACGTCCGACGCAAAAAACCTGAAGGGACAGTCCTGATAACGCTCCAGGCCGCTCAGCGAATATGCGGCGGGCTGATGCGGCCCGGTTGACCCTCGAAACTTCAACTCCGCGGGTCCACTCTTCGCAGCCCTGAAAGCGGCCCACTCCCTCCCATGTTCTCCCAGCATCGTCGTGACGACGGTCTCCTGAGTGAGCGCCTCATGGTCGAACACCAGAAGGGCCGGAACGGGTCGTTCCTGCCGCGGCACGCTCGAATCGATCTCGTCGACGAGTGGCGAGAGACTGACGACGGCGTCGTGCTCCAGCAGAAATGCCGAAACGGCCACTTCGGTGAGAGGCGACCGGAGCAGATCGGCGAACGCCGCGCGGGCTCCGTCGATGCGATCACGTTCCGCCGGCCAACCGAGCTCTCTGAGAATGGACGTCGAATAGAAGATGTTCCGCCGCGGACGCTCGGGCCACTCGCCGTCGACGAGTCCGGCGAGGTGCATATGTTCGAAGCTGCCGAAGCGGGCGGTGGCAGAGTCCAGCACATGCACTCCGGAATCGCCCGTTCGCGGTGCAAAGGTCTGCCCTTCAATCCATCGGCGCAACAGCGCCGCCACTTCGTCGAAGTCGACGTGCGCGCGATCGAACTGCTCGTGCGCGTGATGAAGCGAGGCGATCGTCGTGAAAATCGCACCGCGCGCCCGCAGGTGCCGGACACGCAACGGATCCGACGCGCCTGGGACGTTTTCGTGCGTCCTCAGAAACTCCAGAACGACTGACAGGTGTTCATCGACGGGTGCTGGTGACCGCAGTCGTTCGAGCTCGCCGGCGATGCGTTGAAAGATCCGTCCGGCGCGCACCACGCCATTCGTACGCGACGAAAATGCGTCGACCAGCCGCCCGAGCGCCTCGGCATCTCCGGCGTAGCCGCTCTCGGTCAGAGCGCGATCGAGCGCCGTGATGTCCCGGGCCGCCACCGGCTCGCCGTCCGCACTGAAATGGAAGTGCGGCGAACGCAGCAGCTGGATGCCTGGAACGCGGGCGAAGCCGGAGCTGGCAAACGTCAACACGAGGTCCAGCGCCGCGGCGTACGGCTCGGCAGCCAGCGGCAGCGTGTCGAACAGCTGGCATTCCAGACCAGCGGACGCGAGAACCGAGCGTGCGAGGTAGACGTACGGCAGCGGCTGCTGAACGACGAGCGCCGCGCGGTCGAGGGTGCTGGTCAGTCCCAGTCTTCGCGCCGCCTTCACACGTCGAGCGAACGTCGCGACCTCTTCCTCGCGATCGCGAACGACGTACAACACATGGCCGGAATCCGGAACCGCTATCGACGGCGGGCGACGAGGACCATCGGGATCGAAGCGTTCTTCCTCGATACCCGGCAGCAGCGCGTGCATCCGCTCGTGCAGGGCGCCAGCAAGCACCCGATCGGTCACGATGACGTCGAGACGCTCAATCCCTGGCGCCCGGGCAAGGAGGTCCCAGTCGGCAGGCGTCAGACCCAAGGGATCGACACTCCGGTCGGCGACCGCCACGACAACGTGGCGATACGGCCGCGCCGGCGATTCGTCGATCACCCGGCGCCGCAGTTCGTGCTCGTCGGCGCCCTGTTCGGAACACCGGCGCTCGAAGTCGCGAAACACCGCCGCAAGAAATCGCGTCTGCTCAACAAGTTGACGGGCACCGCGGTCGTCCGCGGCACCCGGCTCCAGCATGCTGAGGGCCAGCCGCTCGAACGTGTCGACGTCCTTCTGACAGCGCCGCAGGTCGTCGTAAAACCTGACCATCTCGGCAACCAGTCCCGGGCGAACGCGGAATGGCGGTTCGATGCCGCGGGCGATGACGGTCCGACAGGCAACGCGCAACAGGACTTCGCGCTCCTCGGCGGACAGCTCCCGCCGTGAAGCCGGCAGCCGGTCGGCAAACCGTGCAACGAGTTCGGAGGCGGTGGCGAAGTCCGGAAGAATCGCCGCGCCGGATGCGGTCGCATCTTCGATTCCTCGAACGAGATGCTCGGCGGCGGCGCGCGTCGGAACGATAACGAGCCGGTCACGGGCGTCGAGCGGCGCCCCCTGAACAGCCAGGGAGATCGCCGCCTCGCGAAACGCCTGGAGACCTCCGACGCGTACCAGGCGTGTCGCGCGGGGAGTAATCACTGGAGCTTTGGTGGCTCCGTCAGGGCACGTAATTCCTTCTGCGCGAGCGACAGCATCATCAGCGCGCCGGCCGCTGCCGAGGATGCCTCCCAGGCGGTTCCGATATCGGCCGCAGCGACCGCCTTGAGACGGCCGGCGGCAGCCGTCTCCGCGAATCGCCACGCTCCCTTGACCAGTTCGTGCGTGCTGCGGAGATATTCGGGCACCAGCAGCCTGTCGAGCCGCAGTGTGCCGCCGCTCAGAACCCGGTTGAGCGAGTCGAGCCGGTCGGGCTCCGGGCCGTCGAGTTTCTTGATGGATTCCAGCGCCGGCCTCGCCTTGACCAGCTGCACCAGATCCAGGCCGACGGCGCGCTGGTATTCGCGGAAGATCGCCTGCCTGCTCTTCCACTGATCGCGCAGAAGCCGAAGGCGGCGGGCGTTGTCCAGTTGCGCCTGGACCGACGCGGTGAGCGCCTGCACGATTTCGGGCCGCTGAGAACCCAGATTGCTGTCTTCCTTCTGGATCCGATCCAACACGCGCTCGACGTTCCGGATATCCGCTTTGGCCGCCGAGCGGCTGGCCCGGTCGAGCAAGTCCCTGCTGACGCGAAGGTAGCGCTGATCGATGGACGCCTCGCGCTGCAGCTGCTCTTCGACCGTGCGACGAAGACGAGCGGCATCTGTGCCGGGGACGCCACCGGGGGCGGCGAGCAGCGCACGTGCGGATTGAAGGAGCGCGACGCGCTCGGTCACGTCTCTGGTTCCGTTCGCAATGCGCAGCAGCTGGGTCAGCTGCTCCTTCGCCCCCGGCATGGCAGCAAGCGGCTCGAGCGTCATCTCCGGCGCGGTGAACAATGCCGCCTGGAACGACGGAGGCGGAGTGGCGCCCTGCAGCCGGGCAATGGCGGAATCGAGGACGCGGACAATTTCCTGAACGTCCTGCTGGCGGTATCCGTAATGCGATCGCGGCCACTCGAGCAGCATGCGCCGCGCCTGTTCAGCGGCGGCCAGCGCGCTGGGCCGATCGGTTGACTGGGCGATGTTGCTGAGAACGCCTGCGACCGCGTCGGTCAGCTGCCGGTAGTCCGCTTCAGCTCTCGTCGCGACATATCGCTGGTACCGCGTTGACGCGGCGTGGCGATCCGTCTTCTCCCAGTCGACACGCGACGCCGCGAGGGTCACTGCCTGCAGCCGCGGATCCTGAGCCGTCCCGCCAACCGGAACGGAGAGCACGACCTGATCGGCAACGCGCGCGAACTCACCGTAGGTCACAATCGAGGTGCCGTCGAGCAGGAAGACGCGGAAGAGCGTCGCCTCATCCGCGGCATGCGCCCGGTTCGCGGCCGCGACGCACAAGACCAGCGCGACAAGACATCTGACCCACACAGGCATGATCGGGCGATGCTGCATTTTACCCGCGTCCACTCGTGCAGATCCGCACAGACAGGTGCGCTGTGGAAAAGCTGTGGACGGGTAGTGCAAATCCTGTTGAGAACCTGACAGCAGGAAAATTTCTTCTGCAAAGATCCGGCAGAAACCCCGTATTCGCCATGTGTGAACGCGCCTTCGCGGCTCGCTTCGCTTGATCGACGGCGACGGCTGCGTAGAATTTCATCCCGCTTCACTTCCCCGGAAACCAAGAGACACGTGACAATTCATCGCTTCCTCGAAACGATTGGCGGGCATGCGTACCACATCGAGGTCACGCCCGTCAGCAACCGATGGCGCGCGCAGCTGTGCCGCACGCCGGGACTCCCCACGGCGATGATGCCGTTCTACGGAACGACGCCTGACGAAGCCGCCCGTCTGCTCACGAAGTGGCTGACGCTGGCGCACCGCCCGCAGCACGCGCCGCCGGCACTGGCGCACGAAGGCGGCCAAAACTAAGCGCATTTTCGAATGCGCCTAGCGCGGATTTCGTGGGGCGAGCCTTGCAGGCTCGCTCGCGAACCCGCAGGGCCCGCAGGGTTCGCGCCACGGAAGTGAAATCCGCGCTAGTTAGCGTAAACCGACCGCGTGACAGGCCGGGTCATCACCGTGTGCAGGTACTGACGCGGTTGCGACCCGTCTGGCCGTGGGCTACTATTATTTGTTCGGATCTTCCCAAGAAATGGGCCAGTAGCGCAGTTGGGAGCGCGCGTGAATGGCATTCACGAGGTCACCGGTTCGATCCCGGTCTGGTCCACCA
>JBOGIQ010000417.1:0-4507 GCA_050742535.1 Vicinamibacterales bacterium
CATCCTCCCTGCCTCGAGCAAGCGAATGCTGACCATCAACGACCGCTGGGTGCTCGAGCAGCGCGGACCGAAGACGCCTCTCGATCCGATGCGCCCCTATGCAGCCGTCTTCGAAGAGGAGCTCGATGCGGACGGCGTGCTGTCGCCGACCGCGGTCGTCTTCATCACCAATCGCGAATGTCCGTTCCGCTGCGTGATGTGCGATCTGTGGCGCAACACGCTGGACGAGACGGTCCCGCCCGGCGCGATTGCCGGTCAGATTCGCGCGGCGCTGCGCGCGCTGCCGCCCGTACGCCAGATCAAGCTCTATAACGCCGGCAGCTTCTTCGATCCGGCGGCGATCCCGCCGTCGGACGACGACGAGATCGCGCGGCTTGTCTCGGGTTTCGATCGCGTCATCGTCGAGGCGCATCCTCGGTTTCTGACCGGTGACTACGCCGAGCGATGCCTGCGCTTGCGGGATCGGCTGCGCGATCGGTCTCGTAGCTTCCGCCTGAAGGCGGAAGCCACGCTCGAAGTCGCCGTCGGACTCGAGACGGCGCATCCCGAGACGCTCGCCCGGCTGAACAAGCGGATGACGGTCGCTTCGTTCAGGAAGGCCGCCGCCTTCCTGGCCGGGCACGAGATCGACCTCCGCGTCTTTATTCTGCTGAACCCGCCGTTTCTCTCCGGTGGCGAAGCGATCGCATGGGCCCAACGATCGATCGACCTTGCCGCCGACTGCGGCGCAGTGGTCTGCTCGGTCATCCCGACGCGAAGCGGCAACGGCGCGATGGAGGCGCTCGACGGCGCTGTCGAGCGCCCGCGCCTTCCGGCGCTCGAGCGTGTCGTCGAATACGGCATCTCGACCGGGCGCCTTCGCGTATTCGCCGACCTGTGGGACGCCGGGCAGTTCTTCGATTGCGAGTGTTCGCCTGCCAGACGGGATCGATTGCAGCACATCAACCGGACGCAGACGGTGCCGCCACCCGTTTCCTGTGGCCGCTGCGCCTCACGTGACACTTCTCACTGGACAGGTGTCACGTGATCACCGACTTCGACGTCGCGGTTGTCGGCTCAGGGTTCGGCGGCTCGCTGATGGCGATGATCGCGCAGCGCGTGGGCTGCCGTACCGTGCTGCTGGAGCGCGGGCGCCATCCGCGATTCGCGATCGGCGAATCCGCGTCGCCGCTGGCCGGCATCCTGATCGAACAGCTTGCCGATCGCTACGGTCTGCCGCGAATCCGGCCACTCTCGACCTACGGGTCGTGGCAGCGCTCCTATCCCGACGTCGTCTGCGGGCTGAAGCGCGGCTTCACCTATTTCCGGCACGAACGCGACACGTCGTATCGCGCGGGAGCCGATCGGTGCAACCAGCTCCTTGTCGCGGCAAGCCCAAGCGACGAGCTGTCCGATACGCACTGGCTCCGCTCGGACGTCGATCAGTTTCTCGTCCGCGAGGCGATCTCCGCCGGCGTCGAGTACCTGGACGAGATGCGGATCGAGACGTGGGACCGCAACGAGCGCGGCTCGAGGCTCAGTGGCCGGCGGCGCGGTGCACTGGTTTCGATGCGCGGTTCCCTGGTGATCGACGCCAGCGGCCCGAGCGGTTTCATCAGTCGCGCGATGAGCTTCCCGAACCGTGGCTTTGCCGGCTATCCGAATACGCAGGCGCTGTTCTCGCACTTCACCGGGGTGGCGCGCTGCGGGGAGATGGCGGAGTTTGCAGGCGAGCCTCGCCCCACGGAGTGCGCACCGTATCCAATGGACGACGCGGCGCTGCATCACGTGTTCGACGGCGGCTGGATGTGGGTGCTGCGGTTTGGCAACGGCGTGACGAGCGCCGGGATTGCGGTGACGGACGAGCTCGCGGCCGAACTCAAACTCGCCGACGGCGAGCCGGCGTGGCGTCGATTCCTGGCGCTCTACCCTTCGGTCGCCGCGCAGTTCTCCGCGGCGGAGCCGACACGGGAATACACCTGGATGCCGAGGCTGTCGTGGCGTGCCGAACGCGCGGCCGGCGAGGGATGGGCGATGCTGCCGTCGGCGGCCGCCTTCATCGATCCGCTGTTCTCGACGGGGATACCGCTGACGCTGCACGGCATCGAGCGGCTTGCACGGATTCTGGAAGACGCACGTGGGGCGAGCCTTGTCAGGCTTGCCAACGCGGACGTGACAACGTCCGCGCCACGCGGTGCTTTGAACTCATACGCCGACGTCACGCTCGCGGAAGCCGATCACACGGCGCGGTTCATCGCCGGCTGCTACGCGGCATTCCCCCGGTTCGATCAGTTCACCGCCTACTCGATGTTCTACTTCGCCGCCGCCAGCTTCAGCGAAATGGCGAGGCGCCTCGGCGTCAATTCCGGCGCGGCGCGCTTTCTCGGCGCCGACCGGACGGCATTCGCCGAGGCGCTCGCCCGGCTCTCACCGCAGTCGCACGGCCCCGACCCGGACTACGCAGCCGCCGTTGCGCGATCCATCGAACCACTGAACATCGCCGGACTCTGCGATCCCGGCAAGCGCAACAGGTACCCGGTTGACGTGCGCGACATCGTGCGAGGCGCCCGCAAACTGGGCGTCAGTACGGTATCGTTCCAAACCTCCAGCGTGGCCGGGGAATATCGATGACACGAACGGGTCTGTGCGCCGCCGCGCTCGCGGTGCTGGCGCTTGCGGCCGGTGCTTCGCCTGCCGCCGCGCAGGTCGAGCTCTCGGGCGTGTGGCAGCCGCGCTATCACGAAGACATGCCCGAACGTATACCGGGTCCTGAACTACGCGATTACCTCGGCCTGCCGATCAACGACTCCGCCCGCCAGTTCGGCGACAGCTGGGATCCATCGCGCATCACGCTGCCCGAAGAGCAGTGCCGGGTGCACGTCTCTCCGTACATCCTGCGTGGCCCGCTCAACCTGCGCATCTGGGTCGAAAAGGACCCGAAGACGCAGGACGTGCTGGCAATCAAGATGTACAGCAGCACCTACGAGCAGACGCGGACGATCTGGATGGACGGGCGTCCGCACCCGGGCCCGAACGCGCCGCACACGTGGATGGGGTTCTCCACCGGCCGCTGGGACGGCGACATGTTCATCGTCGAGACCTCGCACCTCAAGCAGGGGTGGATTCGCCGCAACGGCATCGCGATGAGCGACCGCGCGACCTATACCGAGTACCTCGTGCTGAACGGCGACATGCTGACGCATATCGGGGTGCTCGTCGATCCCGTGTTCCTGACCGAACCGCTCGTAAAAAGCGAGGAATTCATCCGCGCCCAGCGGGATCTTCCGGCGCAGACCTGGCTGTGGGTGTGCGAACCGGTGGTCGAGATCGCGACGCAGACCGAAGGCGACGTGCCGGCCTATCTGCCGGGTGAGCACCCGTTCAAGGGCGAGTTCGAAACGAAACACCATCTGCCCGAGTTCGCCGCGCGCGGTGGCGCCGAGACGATGTATCCGGAGTTCAAGGAGCGCGTCCGCGAGTGGCTCCTGAAGAATCCGCGCCCAGCCCCGGCGAAGGGAAAGTGATGCGGCACGCCTTTCCGAGGACCATTCGACTCGCCGCCGTTGCCGCGGCTGTGATCGCCGGCGCCGCCGGCGCAGCAGTGACACGCGCCGGCGCGCAGCAGACGCAGAACTTCGACACCCAAAATTTTGACGCTGTGCAGCTGGACATTCAGCAGGTCAGCGGCAACGTCTACATGGTCTTCGGCGCCGGTGGCAACACGACGGTGTTCACAGGCCCCGAAGGCGTCATGGTCGTCGACACCCAGTTCGCTCCGCTCAGCGGAAAGATTCTCGACGCGATCAGGACACTCTCGGATCAGCCGATTCGCTGGATCGTCAACACGCACATGCACGGCGACCACACCGGGGGCAACGAAGCGATTGCCAAGGCGGGCCGCACCCGTGCCGGCGGCAACGTCGTCGGCGACATCGGCGCCGCGGCAACCGCAACCGCGCGCATCATTGCTCACGAGAATGCGCTCAATCGCATGGTCATGCTCGATCCGCCGCTGCCGTCGGCGGCGCTGCCGACCGACACGTTCTTCAACGCACGGAAGGACCTGCTCTTCAACGGCGAGGCGATTCAGATGTTCCATCAGCCGGCCGCTCACACCGACGGCGACCTCCTGATTCATTTCCGCCGCGCCGACGTGCTGTCCACGGGAGACCTCTTCACGACCGTGATGTATCCGTTCATCGACGCCGCCAACGGCGGTACGATCGACGGCTATATCAAGGCACTCAACAACATTCTTGCGATCACCGTCCCGAGCAATGTCAACGAAGGCGGCACGATGGTGATCCCCGGGCACGGACGGTTGTCCGACGAACAGGATGTCGTCGAATACCGCGACATGGTGACGATCGTCCGCGATCGCATCCGTGAGTACGTCAAGCGCGGAATGACACTCGATCAGGTCAAGGCGCGGAAGCCCACGCTCGATTTCGATCCGCGGTATGGCAACGACACCGGCTTCTGGACGACGTCGATGTTCATCGAGGTGATTTACAAGCAGATGCTGGCC
>JBOGIQ010000418.1:0-4496 GCA_050742535.1 Vicinamibacterales bacterium
AGGTCCGTCAGGTCGAGCGGGATGTCTTCGAAGCGCAGGAGCGGGCGTGCCTCCGCCGTATGGCGCTTGACGACCTCGGCGGTGATGGCCAGCGAAGGGAGCGTGACCCGGCCCTGCACGCGCCGGAACAGCTCGACCAGCTCCAGGTGCATGTCGACCGCTTCGCCGAGCTCCGGATGCTCCGCTTTAATCGCACGGAGCGCGGTGGCTTCGCGCGACTCGGCGCGCTGCGGCCGCGGCGGGCGTTCTCCCTGATCGGTCACTCAAGGAATCATACACAGACGACGGACGGCTGCAGTCTGCGATAACTTTGTCCGGAATGCGCGTGCTCATGGTGGCGTCGGAGGCGGCTCCGTTCGCCAAAACCGGCGGGTTGGCGGACGTCATCGGCGCCCTGCCGCGCGCGCTCGCCAGCCTCGGACACGAGGTGGATGTGGTGATGCCGCGATACCGCGGCATCGAGGCGGGCGCTCCGCAGCGTGTCATCACCGTGACGCTCGGCAACCTCGTGTCGGATGCGCGCTGCTACGTGACCGCCGATGACCGCGTCCGCACAATCTTCATCGACCATCCCGGATACTTCGACCGCGATCACCTGTACGGGGCAAACGGCCACGACTACGTCGACAATCCCGAACGCTTCGCGTTTCTGTGTCAGGCGGCGCTGAACTGGGCGGCGGATTCGAGCCTTCCTTATGACGTCGTGCACGCGCACGACTGGCAGGCCGGCCTGGTGTCGGTGCTTCATGCGCGGATGGTGAGATCGAGTCCATCGCTCCGCCGCCTGGCGACCGTCTTCACCATCCACAACCTCGCGTATCAAGGTGTATTCGACGCGAGCTGGCTTCCGTATCTCGGCCTCGGCTGGGATCTCATGCGCGTGGACGCGATGGAGTATTGGGGCCGGATCAGTTATCTGAAGGCAGGAGTGGTGTTCAGTCAGCTGATTACCACCGTGAGCCCACGCTACGCGCAGGAGATTCAGACGCCGGAGCTCGGGTTCGGCTTCGACGGGATCCTGCGTGAGCGCGGCTCCGATTTGATCGGGATCCTGAACGGGATCGACTACGATCTGTGGGATCCAGGGCGCGATCCGAACATTCCCAGGCCGTATGCCGCCACCGATCTCGAGGGGAAGCACGCGGCCAAGCGGGAACTGCTGGAGCGGTGCCGGTTGCCGGCGAGCGTCGAAGCGCTCGCGCGCCCGATCGTCGGCCTCATCTCGCGGATGGTCGATCAGAAGGGATTCGATCTCCTCGCCGACATTGCCGACGAGCTTCCGCGCCTGGGCGCGGCGGTCGTGCTGCTCGGATCGGGCGAGCGGCGGTATGAAGATTTGTGGCTGGCGCTTGCCACGCGATATCCGGATCGCGTGGCGGTGCACATCGGGTTCGACGAACGGCTGGCGCATCTGATCGAAGCGGGGGCGGACCTGTTCCTGATGCCGTCGCGATTCGAGCCGTGCGGGCTCAATCAGATGTACAGCCTGCGCTACGGTACGGTGCCGCTGGTGCGCGCCACCGGCGGGCTGGCGGATACGGTGCGGAACTTCGACGCAGCCAGCGGAGCCGGAACCGGCTTTACGTTCGACGAGTATTCGCCTCAGGCGCTGCTCGGCACCCTGAGGTGGGCTTTGGGCGTCTTTATGGATCGGCGGACCTGGCAGCGGATTCAGCAGGCCGGGATGCGGCAGGATCATTCGTGGGCGGCCTCGGCGCGGCGCTACGTCGAGGTGTACGAGCGCGCAATGGCATCGCGCGTGGGAGTGTGAGCGAAACATGGCATCGGAGAATGTGAAGACTTTCACTGACAGCAATTTCGACGAGGAGACAAAGCAGGGCGTTGTGCTGGTCGACTTCTGGGCGGAATGGTGCGGACCCTGCCGCCGCATCGCGCCGATCGTCGAGCAGCTGGCGACCGAGTACGCCGGGCGCGCCACCATCGGCAAGATGAACGTCGACGAGAACCCGAACGTGCCGACCAGCCGGTTCCACGTGCGCGGCATCCCGACGCTCGTCGTGCTGAAGAACGGACAGCTCGTCGACACCATCGTCGGTCTGGTCCCCAGGGAAGACATCGTCTCCGCGCTCGAGCGTCACCTCTGATGTCCGGTTCCCACGCAGACCGCGAGGTCGTGATCATCGGCTCCGGACCCGCCGGACTGACCGCGGCGCTCTATGCCGCGCGCGCGAACCTGAAGCCGCTGCTCATCGAGGGCCTCGAAGCCGGCGGTCAGTTGATGCTGACGACGATGGTGGAGAACTGGCCGGGGTTTCGCGACGGCATCATGGGACCGGACCTGATGGGCGAAATGCGCGCGCAGGCCGAGCGCTTCGGGACCGAAGTGGTGCAGGGCAACGTGACCGCGGTGGACCTCCGGCATCGCCCCTTCACGATCTCGCTCGAAGACGGCCGCACGGTGACGACCGCGACGGTGATCGTTGCCACGGGCGCGTCGGCGCGCTGGCTCGACATCGGGTCGGACCGGAAGCTGTCGGGCCGCGGCGTGTCCACGTGCGCCACCTGTGACGGCTACTTCTTCCGTGGGAAGCCGATTGCCGTCGTCGGCGGCGGCGATTCCGCGATGGAAGAGGCGGTCTACCTCACCAAGTTCGCGTCGAAGGTCACCGTCGTGCACCGCCGCGATACGCTGCGCGCGTCGAAGATCATGCAGGACAAAGCCTTCGCGAATCCCAAGATCGATTTCATCTGGGACTCCGAAGTCATCGACGTTTCCGATCTGGAGAAGGGCGAGGTCACCGGCATTGTTCTGCGGAATCTGAAGACCGGCGAGATCCGCCACCTCGCGGTTGACGGTGTGTTCATCGCCATCGGCCACACGCCAAACACCGCGCTCTTCAAGGGACAGATCGACCTCGATCCGAGCGGATACATCGTCACCAAAGGTGGAACGCGCACGAACATTCCGGGCGTGTTTGCCGCCGGCGACGTCCAGGATCATGTGTATCGCCAGGCGGTCACGGCGGCAGGCTCGGGCTGCATGGCTGCCATCGACGCCGAACGCTATCTCGAAGGGTTGCCCGATGCCGAGATCACCGCGCCAGTCCAGCGCCTGCCCCGCGACCTGAACGCGACCGGGAGTGCGACGGCGTAGAACATGGCTGCGGCCGCTGTCTCGAAATCGGCGCCGCCAGACCTTCGACAGCTGCTGTTTCTCATCGACACGGCGTACGACCGCGTCTCATGGCACGGTCCAAACCTGAGGGGTTCACTGCGCGGGATGACACCCGCGCTCGCCGCGTGGCGCCCGGGCGCCGAACGTCACAACATCTGGGAGCTGATCGTGCACGCGGCGTACTGGAAGTACGTCGCATGGCGGCGCCTGACGGGCGCGAAGCGCGGCTCGTTTCCGCTCGCCGGCTCGAATTTCGTCGCGCGACCAGTCGAGATCACACAGGCCGCCCTGCAGGTCGACCTCGATCTGCTCGACGAGATGCATCGTGTTCTCCGCGAGGCGGCGGCTGGCGTGCCCGCCGGGGAGCTCGACCGGGGCTCGGCACAGCGCGGCGTCACGAAACGCGCGCTGCTGACCGGCGTCGCGGCACACGACCTCTATCACGCGGGTCAGATCCAGCTGCTCAAACGGATGGCGAATGCTCGAACGTAGCTTCCGCCTTCTGGCGGAAGAGTGCGGAGGCTCCGCATGAGTGTCATTCAATCGCTCGTCGACGAATACCGGCGTTACAAAGCGCTGGCCGAAGCCGCGATCGCCCAGGTCGGCGACGAAGAGCTCGGGTACGCGGGCCACGACGGCGGCAACTCGATCGAGATGCTGATCCGTCACATTGCCGGCAACCTGAAGTCGCGCTTCACCGAGTTCCGCACCAGTGATGGCGAGAAGCCCTGGCGTCATCGGGACGACGAGTTTGAATCCGCCGGATTGAGCCGGACTGAGCTGTTACAGGCATGGGACGACAGCTGGAGCGTGTTGTTCGTCGAACTGGAAAAGCTCGGCGACGGCGACCTGAGCTCCACCGTGACCGTTCGCCGTCAGCCGCTGCGGATTGACGAAGCGTTGCACCGCTCGCTTGCACACACGGCCTACCACGTCGGCCAGATCGTGTTCATGGCGAAGGCGATGCGGGGCGGCGGCTGGCGGACGCTCAGTATTCCGAAGGGCAAATCAGAGGAATACAACCAGAAGGCCACGGGCGAGACCGCGGCAGCGCATGCGAAGAAGCTGATGGAGAGGTAGTCTGGGTTGCCTGGGTAGTTGTCGCCGGTTCGGGTAGCAAAGCTGCGTGTTTGGGATACATCTCGACAGAATCCTACGAACAGCTGGAACTCGGCGTCCGCCAGGTAGCGTCACCTTAACCCAGGCTACCCAGGCTACCCAGGCTACCCAGGCCACCCAGGCCACCCAGGCCACCTAGTCGATCCAGCCGCCGCCGCCGACGACATCATCCTGATAAAAAACGACGGCCTGCCCGGGTGTGACGGCCGACTGCGGAGCGTCGAACCGGAGTTCCGCACGG
>JBOGIQ010000419.1:0-4461 GCA_050742535.1 Vicinamibacterales bacterium
GGTGATCGCGCTCACGATAGGCGACCGGCGTCAGCAGACGACGCTGCTGGTCGCGTTCGGCTCGCTGGCACTCGTCATCGCGGCGATTGGCTTGTATGGACTGCTCGCGCAGGCGGTGTCGGCGAGGGCCCGCGAGATCGGCATTCGCATGTCGCTCGGCGCGACAGGGCGAAGCGTGATGCGGATGGTCCTATCGCGCGGTATCGCGCTGACCGCGGCCGGGGTAGGCTTCGGTGCCGTCCTGGCGTGGTCGGTCACGCGCGCCATGGGCACCCTGCTCTATGGTGTGACCCCGACCGATCCGTTGACGTTCGCGCTGGTCGCCGCCATGCTCGCGGCAGTGTCCGCCGCGGCATGCGCGATTCCGGCCGCCCGTGCGGCTCGCGTCGACCCGATGCTCGTCTTGCGCGAGCAGTAGCGGACGGATTCCCGCATGCACCTGGCTAGAGAGCATCCGACGTGTACGCGATGTGAATTGCCATCAGACCGCCGAGCACCTTCACCACGCGCACGCCGCTCAGCCCGCTCTGCTCCATCATGCGCGCCACCCCTTCAGCGCCCGGATACGTCCGGATCGACTCGGGAATGTAGCGGTACGTGTCCGGATCGCGATGGAGAACGTAGCCAAGTGCCGAGCCGACGATGGTCAGGTAAATCAGGTACACGCTGCGCACGAGCGCATTGGACGGCCGGTTGAAGTCGAGCGAAAGCACGCGTCCGTGCGGGGCAAGCACGCGGCGGATCTCGTGCAGGGAACGCTGCAGGTCGGGGACGTTTCGCAACCCGTAGCCGACCGTCACGACCGTAAACGACCGATCGGGAAACGGCAGCGCGAGCATGTCGCCCGCGACAAGGTGGAGTCCGGCTTCAGCCGGATAACGGTCCGCCGCACGGCGTTTCGCGAGCTGCAGCATGCGGTGTGTGAGATCGAGACCGACAGCGCGCTCCACTCCAGGAGCTGCCGCAAACACGATGTCTCCGGTTCCGCACGCCAGGTCGAGCAGGCGATCGGAAGGTTGCAGACGCGCCAGCTGGATCAGCCGCTGCTTCCAGCGTCGATCCTGGCCGTAGGAAAGAAACCCGGTGATGAAGTCGTAGCGGTCGGCGATGGTGGCAAACAGCTGCCGGACGTAGCGCCGTTTGCCCTCAGGAGTCGCGATCGTGCGCCGTAACAATGATCTTCCCGCGCATCATCAGCATGTGCGGCCGGCACCAGTAATCGTAGCTGCCTGGTGTATCCGGAACAGCGAACGACACGTCCGCCGATTCGTTCCAGCCGATCGGATCAAGGGCCGCTCCCATAGCCGGGGCCGCGAAATCGTGCCGGATGCCGCGCTCCTCGTTGCGGAGGACGATGCGCACGCGTTCGCCGGCGTTGAGCCGAATCGTCGGGTTGGGCAGGCCGCCCTCCTCGAGATAAAACGCCATGCCACGGACGACGAGCGTGATCTCGCGCGGTGCCGGGCGCGTGAGCGCCACGGCAAACGCCCCGAGCAGCAGCACGGCGACGGCCGTTCCGATCAGCTTCACCGATACGTGTCTGCCCCAGAAACTCATCCGACCAGCATCCCTGTTACGTACATCACCGCAAATCCGGCAAGCAGCCCGCCCAGCACCGGCGTCGACGTAAAGGTGCGGGCGCGTTCGTCGCCACGGCCAATCTGCTGGGAGATCTGCAGCGTCACCTGAGCGATCGCCCCAACGCCAAGCGCCAGGAACAGCACGGACCACACGGGGGAATAGACGAGCCCGCCCAGCCACGCGCCGGCAATGGTCGGCACTCCACCAATCAGCCCCAGCTTCATCAGATCGACCACTCCGGCCTTCTGCCGCTCCTTGGCCAGCGGCGCGACAATGGCGAGCCCCTCAGTCGTATTGTGAAGGGCGAATCCCACGATCAGCAGGGCTCCGAGCGTCGCCTCACCCAATGCGAAGGCCGATCCAATCGCCAGCCCTTCGCCAAAGTTATGGAGCCCGATCCCGATGGCGATCAGCAGCGCGAGCACCCAACCCTTCGAGGCCCGGCCGCTTGCCCCGGGCGCCGTCGAGGGGCGGCGCGCTTTGAGCACGCCGCCAACCCATTCCAGAACCAGGTAGGCGGCGCCGGCAGCAAGCACGAACAGCACGCCACCCTGGAAGGAGCCCGGCAGTCCTCCGGCGGCCTCCAATCCTTCTTCGGCACCATCGACCAGCAGGAACAGCAGCAGGCCGACCGTCAGCGCCAGCAGGAAGTCCATGCCGCGCGACGACAGCCGCGACAGAACCGGGAACCAGAGCAGCCCGATCGCCACAGGCAGGACGCCGACATACAGGCCGATCAGTGTGAAGACACCGAGGAACCGTCCGTTCGCCGTCGGTGTCGCCACGGCAACGGGGATCTCGTGCTCGAACGGCGTGCCGGTGGACGTGAGCACGCGGACGACGTGAGCATCGCCCTCGACCCACGGATACGGAATGGTCAGCGTCGTGCGGCCCAGATGCCGCAGCGATTGTCCGCGATCCGTCCGGAACGTCCAGAACGCATCGTCCACCTGCACCTGGGCGATGGTGATGTCGTCGGGACCGTCGTTGAGAACCGTCGCGACGATCGCTCCCGGCTCGAGAATAACGCGCTGGAACGTCAAGCGCTCGACCGGCGGTGCATTCGCTGCCCGCACAGCATCTGCGGGTCGCGACCGGACGATGACCACGAGCAGCGCGGCAAGAATCGCCAGCGGAACGAGGGCCATCGCCCAGCTCTTAGCTGTCACGTTTCACCGCCCTGAAAAGTCCCATCCAGCCAAGCTCGGCGAACTCGCTCTGATGCGCATGGAACATGAAGTCGCCGGGATACCGGAACGTGGTTTCGACGATCGCCCGTTCGCCCTGACAGAGCATCAGCGTGTCGGTGCGCTCGTTCGGCGCGAGCGACGTACCCGTGCGGAACACGTCGAAGAACATGCCGTGCAGGTGCAGGCTGTTGATCAGATCGAACTCGGTGACGTTGATCAGGTAGATGCGCACGAGACGGCCGACGGTGACCTCGATCGGCTCCTGCATGTAGGCGTTCGCGATCGTGTTCACCGCGTAGACTTCGTTCTCCGCGTCGAAGTTCGTGTCGAACGCGTTCATCACCATGACGAACTCGTCGGCCGGCGGCCGGCCGGCGCGCGGATCGATGATGAACGCGCCGTACAGTCCCTTGTGGATGTGACGCTTCAGCGGAACCGTGTGGCAGTGATAGAGGTGCAGGCCAAACGGGTCGGCGTCGAACTCGTAGACGAACGTCTTTCCCGGGTAGACCTCCTGGCCGTGCAGCGCGCCGTCCATTTCCGGTGGATGCCACCCGTGGAAGTGCATCGTGTGCGGATGCGTTCCGGCATTCCTGAAGGTGACCTTGACGCGGTCGCCTTCGGTGGCGCGAATGGTCGGGCCGGGAACTTGTCCGTTGTAGGTCCACGCGGGGAAAAACATCCCGGGCGCGATCTCGATTTCGCGATCGACGGCGAAGATGTCGTACTCGCGGAGCATGGTTCCATCGGGCCGCTTCGTCTCGCGATAGAACTTCGACCGCTCCGTCGGCGGAACGTCGGAGAAGTTCCACGCGCGCAGATACTTCGACGGCAACAGCTGATCGCTGCCGACGCGGCCGATCACACCCATCGAGTGGTTGTCATGCGCGGACGGCAGCGGTTGGGGCGCCTGCCCGCCGAGTCGTGAGACAGCCGCGCCGACCAGGGACGTCACGCCAATTGACTGAAGCCAGGTCCGCCTGCTGAATTTCATAATTTTGACTCTTCAAAAATACGACTGAGAGTGGTAAAAAGTCAATCTAGGGTTTCACGAATATAGTTGCACTAGGGCTCAAATGCTGCCATCAAGCACCGTAGAGAACTATCTGAAGGCGATTTACACCGGGACCGCCGGCCTTCAGGCACCGCATCGCCTGCTGCCGATGGGCCAACTGGCCTCCGCGCTTGGAGTCACTCCCGGCACCGCCACGACGATGGTCAAGACGCTCTCGGAGTCGGGGCTCGTGGAATACGAGCCCTACGCCGGCGTAGCGCTTACCTCGGCAGGAGAGAAGCTGGCGGCGCTCGTACTCCGCCGGCACCGGCTGATCGAGCTCTTCCTCGTGCGGTTCATGGGATACGCCTGGGACGAGGTGCACGAGGAAGCCGAACAGCTCGAACACGTGGTCAGCGATCGGCTCATCGAACGCATCGACGAAATGCTCGGCAGGCCGGAAGCCGATCCGCACGGCGACCCGATTCCGAATTCGGAAGGGCTGGTGAAGCCGCAGCACGCGCAAAGCCTGCTGACGTGTCCATTGGGCACGCCGGTAACGGTCAGCCGCGTAATCGATCAGGACAAGGTATTCCTGCGTTTCATCGAGCAGAACGATCTGAAGCCCGGTGAGGCGATCGAGGTGGAGGAACGCGACGAAGCGTCCGACAGCGTCCGCGTGCGCGGCAAGAACGA
>JBOGIQ010000420.1:0-4459 GCA_050742535.1 Vicinamibacterales bacterium
CTCTCATGGCTTTACTCCTCCGGCCGTTCGGCGGTTTCAAGGACGAAGACGTTGACCGGTGCGCGCCGCGCCTCCAGCCGTAACCCGAGCTGCTCCTGGAGTGCGGTAAACAACGAGGCGCCATCCGCGGGGGCGCCGGCGTCGGTCGTTCCGGGTTCGGGGCCATGTAGCCCGGACCGACGCGCCGTCCGCACTGCTGGATGCTGCGCGGCGTCGGCGCCGTTGCGCGACTCACCGGACTTGTTGGGTTTGATGGATGCGACTTCGAACGTCGGGCGGTCCGGTGACTGTCGAGTCTCGGCAGCCACAAAGGCCGTCAGCAAGGTCAGGCCGATTGCGAGGGAGAGCAGGCGCATGCCCGCAATAACCCCGCAGCCGGCGATTTGTTGCAGCGTCAGATCAATTGGCCGCCGGTCGCTCGACGGCATCGATCACCAGAACTTCCACCGGGCCGCGAGCCGAATCGAGTTTAAGGCCGAGTTGCTCCTGGACCGCCGTGAACAGCGAGGCGGCGTCTCCGGCGCCGGTACGCGGATCGGGCGCGAACGTCAAGTCGATGTCGTAATCGCCGCCCAGACCGGACCGATTGATCACCGGTCGGCCCGCGAACCAGGACAGGATACTGGCGAACTCCGCCATGGTGATCTGGCGTGCCGCGATGAAGCCCGGGAACGACATGCGCTGGCATTTCGGTGGATTGCTCAAATTGGCGACCGGTTCGCCCAGTGGTGCGCCCCCTGTCGGCAGCGAGCCAGGCGTGAACGTAACCCCGCGCCGCGCTGGCTGGATCGGCGTGCAGGGATCCGCGGCGGCACGCAGTCCGGGCGTTGGCCGTTTGCCCGCGGGCGTCAGTATGTAGATGTCTTGCTGACGAATCTCGTGACGGGCCATAAGTCCGAAGCGTTCTGCGAGCAGCGTCCGTAGCATCGCCCGAACGTCCTCAACGGAAGCGGTCTCCCGCGCTTTCGCTTCAACGTCCCAGTGCTCGGAATTCAACCAGCCGGGGCCGCCGACGATCTGGTTCCATCCCAGCCCGTAGGCGGTCGCGATGAGCCCGCGAGCCGCCACGTTCTGCGCGAGCAGCCGGTTACCCGGCTGTACCATGGGGCCCCGCGAGAACTCGGACCCTGATGTGTTCAGCCGAACGCTTGCGACGTCGAACGCAGGCGTCCCGCTGGATTGGGCGACGCCGCCGGTCAGCTCCGGGGCGTCGTTAGGCGTCGGTCGCTCGATGTGTTCGATCACGAAGTGATCGATCTCCGCAGTTGCAGGTTCCAGCCTCAGCCCCAACTGTTCCTGGATCGCCGCAAACAGCGAGGGGCCAGACGGATCGAACGGCGGCGCGTCGTCGGGACGCGGTCCCGGCGGAAGCTGGCTCGCGTCAGGAGTCCAGGAGAGCGTCACGTCAAAGAAACCGCTGATGCCCGTTCGATCGACGACGAGTCGCCCGCTGCGCCCTGACAGGAGCGACGCCACCTGGGCGACCGTGACGCGTCGTCCGTTGAAGAAGCCGGGCCTGGTCGCAAAGCCACCGCATTTCGGGCCGGGAGCCGTGCAGTTGACGTCCGCAGCAGGCGTAAGCTTTGGGCCGTCCCGGCCAACGACCAGCGCGTAAACCGGCGACGGTCGCGCCTCCCGGCGAATGGAGAGTTTGAAACGATCGACCAACAGCCGCTGCACCATGGACAGGTGCTCGTCCCAGCTCGCTTCAGTTTGTGGACGCCCGGAGACGTCGTATTTTTCCGAATCGAGCCATCCGGGACCTCCGGAGAGATCCTCCGCTCTCACACGAAACGCCGTCATGACGAGCTCGCGCGCCGTAACGTTTCTGGCGACGAACGTATTTCCCTGCAGCCCGATTGTCTGACCTTGCTCGACGGACGTGTTGCGGCGGATCGAAGCCACATCGAATGCACGTGTTCCCGGAGTCAAACCTTGAACGGCCTGCGCGCGAACCACAGCGTGCAAAGGCGAGATGACGACGCTGAGCGCCGCGGCGCCAACGATGATCGCCGCGGCATAGGCGGCGCCGACGCGGCCGCGGGGCATGTTGCGGTTCATGATCGCCGCCACCCGCGTCGCCAGCGTCCGTCGGTCGGCCATTGAGAGCAGTGGAGCGGTGACATGTGTCCTGAAGCGACGGGCCAGAGTCACCAGTTGCTGCGCATATACGAAGTCGTCTGCCTGTGCGACCACCGCGTCGTCGCAGGCGCGTTCGGACTCGAGGCGAAGCTGACGCCATGCGATCCATGCGGCGGGATGAAACCAATAGAGCGCGCACGCGAGCCGTGCGGCGACGTGAATGGGCCAGTCGTGGCGCCGCACGTGTTCGAGCTCGTGGAGCAGCGCCTGATGGACGTCCGCCGGGGGCCACTGCGGCGCGTCGGCTGGCATCGCGATCGTCGGGCGGATCCAGCCGCAGGTCATCGGTGCGCTGAGCTCGTCATGAACCACGACGGCAACGGCGCGGCGCATACCAAGCATGGCGCGCAGTGCGTCGACACGTTGGCGGCCGTCAACCCAGGCGCGCGCGTGATCACGTACCTCGCGGAGACGCCACAGGCCCAGCAGCAGGGGCGTCACCGTGACGAGCGCGCCAAGCAGCCAGACGACCCGGGCCAGCGCCGCAGCCGAGGGGAGCCGCGGCTCCTGCGGCCGGTCGGCCTTCCGTCCGGCGACCGGCGCACTGGATACGTGCGCCGGCGCATCCAGATTCTCGAGAAGAAACGCCGGTGCGTAGGCGTCAGGAATCGTCAGCTCACGCGGCGGGGCCATCGCGGATGCGACCGGCAGGATGAGGACGAGTGCGAATGCCGAGGCGAGGATCAACGAACGCACCGACGCCCGCGCGTTGCGGGCGGCGCGCGTCGCCACGAGGGCGACCCCCAGAATGACCGTCGCTTTGGCGATGAGCGCGAGTTCGGTCATGGCGATTTCCTTTCCTTGCGCATGCGGGTGATCTCTGCCTGCAGGGCGTCAAGCTCCTCGTCCGTCCACGACTCGTTGGTGAGCAGGGCCGTCATCATCTGCCCGAGCGATCCGCTGAAGAACACGCGCAAATACTGCTGCAGCGCCGCCTTGCGCGCGGTCGCGGGCGATGTCGTGGCGGAGTAGATGTAGCGGACGCCTTCTTCCGTATGACGCACGTACCCCTTGGTTTCCAGCCGCGCCAGCATCGCCCGCACGGCCGTATTGCTCGGCGGATGCGTCAGGCGAGCGCGAATGTCCTCGGCGGACGCGCGGTTCGAGAGGGCAAAGATCGCGTCCATGATTTCGCGCTCGCGCCGCGAGAGCTGTTCGTGCCCGCGCGCGGGCCTGCGTTTCGGCGTCATAGATGCTACAGGCGTAGCATCGTATTGCTACAGGCGTAGCATGTCAAGCTCCACAGCGGGCCCCCGCGTCCGCCCCCGTCGGATTCTGTCGATGCGACCCGAACTTTTTGCCGCGGCGCGGCCTCTTAGAAGCAGACCGGCGATGACACAACAGGCGACGGGTCTGGTCGCGTGACGCCGCAGGATGAGGTGATGTGGGCGCTGCGCGCGCAATGCGGCGACCGCGACGCCGTCGAGCACCTGTTGCGCAGTGTTCAGGGGCCGATCCACCGGTACGTGGCGCGCCTCGTCGGCACGACGGACGCCGACGACGTGGTGCAGGACGTGCTCGTGGCGATCGCGTGCAACGTTGTGTGGCTGCTGGAGGCGGGCCTGTTCCGGGCCTGGGCGTTCCGCATCGCCAGCCGGGCGGCGTTCAGCCACCTGCGCCGCGTTCGTCGCCGGGGCATCGAGGACAACGCTGACCTGGTACTTGCATCGCTGCCCGCGCCTGAGCCGCCGCCCGACAACGAGCTGCTTGCCGAGTTGCTCGCGGGCGACGTGCTGTCCCCGGCGAGCCGCGCCGTGCTCGTGCTGCATTTTCAGGAGGAGATGGAGTTGGCGGAGGTTGCCGCGGTCCTCGAGATTCCGCTCGGCACCGTCAAGTCCCGGCTGGCGTACGGCCTTAAGACACTGCGTCGATATCTGGAAGAGAAGAGGAGATGAGGATGCCGGACAACGACAACATGGAACCGATGCTGCGAGATGCGCTGGACTCCGTGAACGTGGCTCGCCGATGGAGGCTGATTGGCATCGCGTCAGTGTTTTTCGCCGTCACGCTGGTCCTCTGGGTGTTGTCCATGCTCCTGGGGCCCGCGATCCAGCCACCGGCGGGCGCAGCGCTTCCGGAGGTCACTCAGGGGGCCACAGCCGCAAGGATGCCGCTCAAGGCGTTGTTCGTGGCGTCGGTGGTCGAGATGTTTCTGATCGCCTGTGGAACGGGCGCGGTCATCCTGCACGTGAGCAAGATGACGCGCGTCATTTTGCGGGCCATCGAAGCAAGCCGGCGATGAATCGTTCGAATCGTTCGGATCGTTCGAGTCGTTCGTGATGGCACCATCACGGCTGCACACGCTTGCTGAGCGGCC
>JBOGIQ010000421.1:0-4456 GCA_050742535.1 Vicinamibacterales bacterium
CGCACATCACGAATGTGGTGTCGATGGATCGCACGCTGACCCTGCCGTCGCTGATCCTGCTCGACGAAGTGGGCGCGGGAACGGATCCGGTCGAAGGCGGCGCGCTCGGTACAGCGGTCATCGATCACTTCCGCCGCCGCGGCTCACACCTGGTCGCGACGACACACTACGACTCGCTGAAGTCGTACGCGTCGACGACCGACGGGGTTGCCGGCGCGGCGTTCGGCTTCAATCCCGAGAGCTTCGCGCCGACCTACAAGCTGCTCTACGGGTCGCCGGGCCGCAGCCTGGCGATCGAGATCGCCGCACGACTGGGCATGCCGCGCGAGGTCATCGCCTCCGCGCGCGAGAATCTCAGCGAACGTGAACAGCAGCTGGCCGAACATCTCGCGCGCGTGGACGACGACCTGCGGCGCCTCGAGCGGGAGCGCAAGCAGGCAACGGCGGAGCGCCTCGCCGTCGCGGACGCCGAGCGGAAGCTGAAGGCGCGCGAAGCGGCCGTGCGCGATCGCGAAGAGACGTTCCGGAAACGTCTGGATTCCCGGCTCGAAGACCAGGTCCGCGCCGCGCGCAGGGAAATCGATACCGTGATCGACGGGTTGAAGGCGCGCGCAGCGGAGCTCTCACAGCAGGCAGCGGTGCGACTCCGCTCGGGTGAGAAGACAGTCGCCGCCGGCATCAGCACGGGCGAGACCGGCGCAGCCCGCGCAGACGCCCGCGCCGCACTCGACGACGTCGTGGCACGTTTGAAGGAAGGCGCCGGCGTCGCCCTGCCGTCCGCGGCGCCCACGGACGCACGGCGGGACGTCATTGAGGTGGGATCCCGGGTGACGGTGGGCGCGCTCGGAATCGAAGGCGTCGTCGTCGAGCTTTACGGCAAGCATGCCGAGGTCGACGTGCGCGGAAAGCGCCTGCGCGCCGCTCTCAGAGATCTCCGTGGGGCGGGCGCGGCCCGAGGCGGCGCAGCAAGCGAAGGCCGACCCGCCGTCCGGGTCAACATCGACCTTCAGCCGCGCACCGGGTCGCTGACCGAGCTGAACGTCATCGGCAACACCGTCGACGAGGCGCTGACGCGGCTCGAGAAGTTTCTCGACGAGACGTTGACGACGGATATCCGCGAGGTGCGCATCGTGCACGGCCACGGTACCGGCCAGCTGCGGCGCGCCATCGGCGCGTTTCTCAAGGAGCATCCGCTTGTCACAAAATTCGATGCGGCTCCGCAGAACCAGGGCGGAGGCGGGGCGACGATCGTGGAGTTGAAGGATTGACGGAAAGTCAAAGGGCAAAAGGCAAAGGGCAAAAGAACTTCTGCCACCGATATCTTTTGACCTTTTCCTTTTGACCTTTTCCTTTTGACTTTTGCCTTTTGACTTTTGCCTTATATGGCACTTTTCCCCCAACGGTTCATCGACGACCTGAAACAGCAGGCCGACATCGTGGTCGTCATTCAGGACTACGTGTCGCTGAAGAAGGCCGGGGCGACCTACAAGGGCCTCTGTCCGTTTCACGGCGAGAAGACCCCTTCGTTCCAGGTCAACCGCGACAAGGGGTTCTTTCACTGCTTCGGCTGCGGTGCAGGCGGGGACGTCATCAAGTTCCTGGAGCTGCACGAAAAAATCGGCTTCACCGATGCGGTCAAGCAGCTGGCGCAGCGGTTCGGCATTCCGATACCGGAGCTGGAGCAGAGCGACGAGCAGCGCGCCGGCGCCACGGAGCGCGAGACACTGCTCAAGATTCATGAGGCAGCCGCGGCCTGGTTCCGCGAGCAGCTCGAATCGCCCGCGGCGGCACGCATCAGGAATCTGGTTGCGGCGCGCGGCGTGTCACCCGACACCAGCAGGACGCTTGGGCTCGGCTTTGCGCCGCCGGGACGCGACACGCTGAAACGGGCGCTGGTGAAACAGGGGTTTACCGAGGCGGCGCTCGTTCGTGCCGGGCTCCTCTCGCAGCGGGAGGATGGCTCGACGATCGATCGCTTCCGGAACCGCTTGATGATCCCGATCTGCCGCGACAACGGAGCGGTGATTGCCTTTGGCGGCCGCGCCCTCGACGCGGATCAGCAGCCGAAGTATCTGAACTCCCCTGAAACACCGATTTACACGAAGGGCCGGACCCTCTACGGTCTGAACCTGTCGAAAAACGCGATCAGGGAAAGCCGTGTCGCGGTGCTCGTCGAGGGGTATTTCGACTTCGCGCAGGTGTACCAAGCCGGCGCGCAGGGTGTGGTCGCCTCCTGCGGCACCGCGCTGACGCCACAGCAGGCTCAGCAGTTGCGGCGTTTCACGAGCAAGGTCGTGCTGAGCTTCGACCCGGACGCGGCGGGCCAGGGGGCGACGGCGAAATCGTGCGAAATGCTGGTGGCGGAAGGATTTGACGTGAACGTCGCGCTCCTTCCCGCCGGCGAAGACCCCGACACCTACGTGCGCACGCACGGCGGCCGGGCGTACGGTGAACGATTGCGGCACTCGCAGCCGTATTTGGAGTATCTGCTCGACCGCGCTGCTGCCGGGCAGAACCTGAATACGGATGAAGGCCGCGTGAAATTCCTCAACGAGATGCTTCCCGTGGCGGGCCGGATTCCGGACGTGGCGCTCAGGGACCGGTTTGCCGACCGGCTGGCGCACAAGGCCCGGGTCACCGAAGATGTCGTCCGGGCGCAGATCCGGCGGGCCGTTGCGCAGAAACAAACGACGTTTACCGCCCGGGAGCTCCCGACCTTCGGGCAGGTCACCAAGGCCGAGAAAGGGCTGATTTGGCTGCTGATTCACGATCCGCAGCGTGCGCTGACCGCGGTGGCCGGCCTGGAGCCCGTAGATCTAAAGGGCCTGAGCGCAGGATCGGTGCTGGATCTTGCGCGCAAACTGAACGAAGATAGGGGTTTCTCTCCAGCTGCGCTGCTCGAGCGTCTAACCATGGCAGAGGCCAATCTGGTCACCGCCATTGCCAGCGAACGGGAGCCTCACGTCCACGATGCGGAGGGGTGTGTACACGTCATTCGGCGGATGCGATGTGAGCGGGAGCGCGCGGCGATTCAGAGCGAGATCGATCGGCTGCAGGAACGTGGCGCGGCGGAGCACGCGGGCGAGATCGACGCGCTGCTGACGCGGAAGCGTCAGCTGCTGCAGCAGATGGAAGCCCTTATTGAGAGTTGATTCGTAGGGCGCCCCTTCAGGGGTGCCACCGAGTTCGGAGGAAAGACCTTGTCGCTTGAAGAACGATACGACGAAGTACGCCAGCTGATTGCCGTCGGCAAGGAAAAGGGCTACCTGCTCTACGACGAGGTCAACGAAATGCTTCCCTCGGAGATCACCTCTTCCGAGGACCTCGACGACCTGTTCAACGCGTTCGGCAGCGCCGGCATCGAGGTCGTCGATTCCGACAAGGCGTACCGCGCGGACAAGGACTTCGATCGCGACGGCTCGGAAGACGGGCCCGAGCTCGACCTCACCCCGGGAGCGCTCGACAAGACCAACGACCCCGTCCGCATGTACCTGCGCGAGATGGGCACCGTTCCGCTGCTGACGCGCGAGGGCGAAGTCGCCATCGCCAAGCGCATCGAGCGCGGCAAGCTGGCCGTCATCAAGTCGATTTCACGGACGCCGACGATCGCCAAGCGCATCCTCATCATGGGCGATCAGCTGCGCGCCGGCGAACGGACGATCCGCGAGCTCGTGATCTTCAGCGACGAGGAAATCACCGACGAGGTGATCCAGGAGCGCGCCGCCGAGGTGCTCGGGCAGATCGAGCAGGTACGGAAGGCACGCGCCAACTACGCCAAGGCCCTGGAGAAGGTCGAGGCGACGCCGAAG
This sequence comes from Vicinamibacterales bacterium, assembly GCA_050742535.1. GTDB lineage: Bacteria > Acidobacteriota > Vicinamibacteria > Vicinamibacterales > UBA2999 > Gp6-AA40. Next base: position 3,810 of record JBOGIQ010000421.1, read on the forward strand.
AAGGACAAGCGCAAGTTCCGCCGCGTGCGATTCCGCGCGCTGCGTGCGTGGATCGACGTCTCGCGCCGCATCCGCGACATCGAGTTCACCGAGACGATCAAGCGGCGGCTGGTCGAGGAGGTCAAGGACTCGGTCGACGCGGTGCAGCGCGTGCAGCGGGAGCTCGAGGGCGTTGACCGGCAGCTCAACCCGAAGGTCGCGGCCAAGACCAAGGCGCCGAAGCTGAGGGAAGAGGACAAGAAGAACCTGCTCAAGCGGCAGAAGGACATCCGCCTGCAGGTCAAGCAGATGATCGACGACCTGGAGGAGACGCCCGAGCGGCTGCGCCGGACCATCGACGTCATCGGCCGCGGCGAGTGGCAGGCGGAAATCGCCAAGAAGGAGCTGGTCGAGGCCAACCTGCGCCTCGTCGTCTCGATCGCGAAGAAGTACACCAACCGCGGGCTGCAGTTCCTCGACCTGATTCAGGAGGGCAACATCGGCCTGATGAAGGCGGTGGACAAGTTCGAGTACCGCCGCGGCTACAAGTTCTCGACCTATGCGACGTGGTGGATTCGCCAGGCGATCACCCGCGCCATCGCCGATCAGGCGCGCACCATCCGCATCCCGGTGCACATGATCGAGACGATCAACAAGCTGATTCGCAC
>JBOGIQ010000422.1:0-4453 GCA_050742535.1 Vicinamibacterales bacterium
GCGTTTTCAAACAGAACAGCGTGTGCGTCGTCACCGCGCGTGCCGGGATGATCGCGGCAATCAAGGTGAGACGATTCGTCGCGCTGGCGACGTCGCGGTAGGCAAGGCGTGCGCGGCGCGGGACGCGCTCGGGCGCGGCTGGCTTCAGCTGGTGGCGCGACCGATCGAGAGACACCCGGAAGGGGTCGATGTGCTTGCCTTCGATGACGGGCCGCGCCGGCGAGCCGGCGGCGTACGGTGCGAAGCAGTCGCGGTCGTCGCTGGCGTTGAGCTCGCGACCGAACTGAGCGTTCCACCCGTCGGGTGAACCGAGACGCGGAAAACCGGCGCTGATTCGTTCCAGTAACCGCAGGTCGGCGTCACCCGCCAGCTCCGGAACGCCCAGGTCGTCGCTTCCGGACAGACGCGACAGGAAGGCGCGCGTCAGCGTGACGCTGTGGCCGTCCTCCGAGTCATGGTGCTCCAGCGATTCGGCGCGTGAAATGCCGAACCGGCAGCGGATAGTGGACGTCGGCGCACCCGCGGTGCACGTCAGCAGGACGAATCGAACGCTGCGGTGGATCGGAAAGATGGCCTCGCGATTGTCGAGTCCGGTCATCTCGTCGACGGCCGCCCGATCGAAGAGATACCGCCGCAGCGGGGCTGCGCCGGCGTCGCTCGCGATTCCGGAGGGCAGCACCAGCCCGATTCGTCCGCCGGGCCGGGCCAGCTGCAGGGCGCGTTCGACAAACAGCTGATATCGATTCGCGTGCGCTCTCGCCTCGACGTGGTACACGCCTGACTCGCGCACGAAGCCGGTCAGCCGGCGGGCTTCCGCGCGACGATCGCGCCGGGACTCGTCCGCGCCGCTGTCGCCGCGTACCATGTCCCACGGCGGATTGCCGATGACAGCGTCGAAGCCGCCGTCGGCCAGCGGCGCTCCATCGGCTCCACAGAACACTTCCGGAAACGCCAGTGGCCAGTGGAAAAACCGCTGACGTTCCGCGATTGCCGTCGAATGTTCGAGGAACGGCGCCGTTATCCGCGCCGGCAGCCGCGACCGGCCATCCAGCAGCTGTGTGATGAGCTCACCGAATACCTGTCGATCGGGGGCGGCGCCGCGCTCCCAGAACCAGCCGGCACACCAGAGATCGAGCGCACGGCACCATTGCCGCAACGCGCCGTCAGGCGCGGCCAGCGCCGCCAGCGTCTGTTCTTTCCGGTGAATCACCGCGGCGGAGTCGTCGGCCTCGGACGACATCCGGTTTCGTATCGCCGCGCTTTCGGCGAGTACAGGCGAAAGATTCTCCGCATCGAACAGCGGGAGCGCCTCGTGGCGGCGCCCGCGGCTGCCGCTACCCGGCGGCTGGCGGCGGACATCGTCCGGTCGTGCCCCAATCAGGCTGTTGCCGCTGACCAGATGATGATCCAGAAACGAAAGCGGCTTGTTGACGGATAGCGTGGCCAGCCACAACGACAGACGGGCCAGCTGAACCGCCATCGGGTTCAGATCGACGCCGAAGAGGCAGCGCGACGCGATCTGCCGTCGCAGGAGCGCACGGTCCGCCGCTGTGACGTCGTGCGGCTGCCATTGGCCCTCGCGGATCAGGGCTCGCTCGGCGGCGGCGGCGAGGTATCGGCAGGCAGCGACGAGAAACGCGCCGCTGCCCATTGCCGGGTCGAGAACGCGAAGGCCCAGGATAGCGGCCGCCGTCCGGCCATTCACCAATGGTTCGAGCGTCCGCCGAACCAGATGGCTGGTGATCGCGCGCGGAGTATAAAACGTTCCGGTCGCCTTGCGCACATCGCCGCCGCGAACGAGAGCCAGCATGTTCCCTGTGGCGCGCGGCTCATAGTCGAGAACACGCTCGTAGACGGCGCCAAGCTGTTCGACATCGAGGTCGCGATAGGCGATACGTGCGCGCAAGCCGCCCCGAATCGTCGTACCCACCGCGACGATCGCTTTCGTCAGGACGGCGTCGTCCACACGGGTACGGTCGAACGCCGCTGCCTGAGCTGGCGAAAACAGGCGGCCGTTGAACGCGGTCACCGATAATTCACCGGCGCAGCAGCCGGAATGGGCGAGCCGCGAAATCGCCTGCAGCGCCTTCCACAGCCCGCAGGGCGGCTGGCCTCGCAGGAGTGACGCGACGAGAGAGTCGAGGCTGTAGCGGTCGCGGTACAACGGATGCCAGACCGGCACGAGGCCACGGGCCTCCGCGAAGAGGAGAAACAGGATCCGGTAGAGCACCGTCAGCGAATGCTCGAACAGGACGTCAGAGGTGTAGCGGCGTCGCGTACGCGGGGCGAGCGCCGCCAGCAGTTCCTGCAGCGCCTCGAGGACGCCATCGCCAAGTGCACGGCACACGTCCAGGCCGTGCCTGGCCGAAAGGGCGATTGCGCGCTCGAGCAGCGGCTGTGGCGCAGAGAGCGATTCGGCGCGGGCAAGATTCCAGAGCGCGGATTGGGTCAGCTGGCTTTCGCCGAGAACGCCGACATCGAATTCGAGATAGTCCCTCGACCACGTGCGGCGGGAGTCAACGAGCCGCAACGCCATTCCGTTGCAGCAGAAGGTCCACCTCGCATCCGCCCCGACACCGCTCCGGACCGCCTCGCGCCAGGCAGAGGAAAGAGGCTCGTTGTAGCCGACGACAATGGCGGTCGTCTGTCCCGTGTCAGCGGGAACGGCCGGCACTAGACTGAGCACGCACCGTTGGGAATCGGCGATCCGCCGCGTGGCCACGAATCCGAGTGCGCGAAGGAGAGGAACGACGAGCGTATCCGTGATGGCGCGAACGCCGGACGAAGGACCAAGCGTCGAAACCGACGAATCGGCCGCTCGTTCGATGGCTCTGGCCGATACCGCGGGCACGGGGGCGTAGCCGTCGAGCGTCGGGAGCAGGTCGTATGCGAACGACGAAGAGATCAGCCGTCCGGTCAACCCGGGAACGATGGCTACCACTTGATCAGTGAGAACGCCGGGCGGAGCGCTGCGGCAGCGGCACGCTGTCGCAGCAACTCCGCGACCCGGCCATGACACTGCGCCAACGCGTAATCGATCACCTCGCGTTGCGCGGCGACGTGCCTTTCCGCGCGACGGTCGAACAGACCGGGTTGGAGCAGGTTCACCGCCATGCGTGCGCCACGCTGCGCGATTTCGCGCGCGATAGCGTGTTCCCGTTCGAGTGCCAGTGCCGCCGATGCGCGAAGCGAGTCCGACACCAGCTGTATGAAACCTCGATGTTGAATGCCAGCGTCTTCTTGAACCTGTTTCCATGAGGTGTCGACGAGCCGGCGAATCTCTTCTCGCGGGCGCCGCCGGGTCCAGCCGGGCTCTCCGCTGACGCCGATGAGCGTCTCCCATAACAGGTGACCCTCGGAGTCCGCGAGCTCGACCCACAGGGCCCAGCAGGCCTGCGACGGCGGTGCGCGCCGTCCACACGTCACGAAGGGACGGATTCGAGCGGACGCGCCAAGAACGTCCGCGGGGAGCAGCTGCCGGGCTGTCACGAGACGTCCCGCTTCCGCCGCCGCACGCCCGCGCAGGTCGCCGGCCACTACGCCCGGTGACGTCGACGAGGAGGCCAATGGGGGCAGCGGGCTGCCGCCGACGATGTATGCGGCCGAGTCCCGATCTGATGGCGCGGTCCGGGCAAGACTGTCGAAGGCGGACGCGATGTGCGATCGCCGCTGCGCGAGGCGAACCACGCGTGTTTCCTCAACCGTCTCTCTTGCCACCAGATGCAGCTGGTGAACAATGCGCGACTGACCGATGCGGTCGACACGCCCGACACGCTGTTCGATCCGCGTCGGGGTCCACGGAACCTCCAGATGAATCACCAGCCGGCACCGCTGCTGGAGGTTCAGCCCGTCGCTGGCCGCATCGGTTGCCAGCAGCACCCGCCGGGTGCCGCCGGCGAACTCCTGGATCACCCGTGATCGTTCCGCGGCGGTCAGGCCACCGTGCAGCACGCACGTGTCCACGCCGGCAAGCTGACGCTGGAGGGCATCCAGCGTGTCGCGGTATTCGGTAAACATGATCGCCGGCTCATTCGATCGCCGGAGCAGCCGCTCGAGACAGCGCAGTTTGCTTTCCGACGCGACGCCTCGCCGCGCGAGCGCCAGAATGGTTTCGAGCGTGCGTCGTTCCGCCGCGCGGTCCGTCAGCCCCGGGGCGCCAACGTCCGCGTCCGGCTCGTCATCGTTCTCTGAAAGCAGCTGCAAGGGGAGGTCGAGCTGGCCGTCCGCAGACGGGAACGCGTCGAGAAGCGCCAGGCGGCGCTCCAGCGTTCTCGCCAGCGAGGAGGCGCTGCTGCAGGCCCGGCGCGTCAGGATGATCATTGCGAGCCGGGCGGCGGCGAATGCGGGTTTCCGCCAGACGCGGCGCACGTACGCCATCAAGGCACGATGCATCTGGCCCTCGACGTGTGACGGCCGGACGCGCAGCCACCGCGTGCGCCTCGTGGCCGAAATG
>JBOGIQ010000423.1:0-4452 GCA_050742535.1 Vicinamibacterales bacterium
CACTCCGACCGTGCGGACGCTGATCTTCAAGCCACCCCTGCACGAGGGCGCCGGACGGCTCGCACGGATTTCGCGCGTTCTTGCGTACTATCGCCGCCTCGTCAGCTACGCCTGGAGCGCGCAGCCGCGCATTTTCCATATCCTCTGGAACAACGGCTACGACACCTTCGACCGTGTGGTGTTGATGACGTACTACAAGCTGCTGCGGAAGCGCATCATCCTCACCGCGCACAACGTCAACGCCGGACGACGGGACGCCAACGACACGCTGCTCAATCGGTTCACGCTGCGGTTCCAATACAGGCTGTGCGACCACATCTTCGTGCATACGGAGCAGATGAAGCGCGAGCTCGTCGAGGGCTTTGGCATCACGCCGGCGTCCGTCACGGTGGTTCCGTTCGGGATCAACAACTCGGTGCCGGACACCGCCATGACACAGGCTGAGGCTCGAAAGAGGCTGGGACTGGCCGCGGGTCAGAAAGTGGTGCTCTTCTTTGGAAACATCGCGCCGTATAAAGGGCTGGAGTACCTGGTTGACGCCTTCCTGCAGGTCGCGCCGGAGGACGAACAGTATCGGCTGATCGTCGCCGGCCAGCGCAAGCCTCGGAGCGATGACGAGTATTGGGATCGCATCCTGAGCGACATCGGTGACGATCCCTGCCGCCGGGGAATCCTGCTGAAGATCCAGTACATCCCGGATGCCGAGGCGGAGATCTATTTCAAGGCCGCCGACGTACTGGTGTTGCCCTACACCCACATCTTTCAGAGCGGCGTGCTCTTCCTCGGGTTCAGCTTCGGCCTTCCGGCGCTGGTCGCTGACGTCGGATCGCTGAAAGACGAAGTCGTCGAGGGCCGGAACGGCTTCGTGTTTGCGCCGCGCGACGCCGCCGATCTCGCGCAATCGCTCCGTCGCTATTTCTCCAGCGATCTGTATCGTGAACTGGCCGCGCGCCGCGGGTGCATCCGCGAAGAGGCGGTCAGGGCGCACTCCTGGACGACCGTGGCAGAGATGACCTGCGGCGTCTACCGATCCACCGCGGTTTCGTAATCCGTACTGCGCCGCGCCGCAGTCGTCACCGCCCGCAGGAGCTCGCAGTTTTTCATGCTGAAGTATGTTGCCGTCGCCGCGGCGCTCAAGACCATGTCGGCCGGGCCGCAGATGCGGCGCTTCTACCGGATGCTGGGCAACCAGGCCGGGAACCGCCGGCGCATGACCGGCCCGGTTCCGGGTTTTTACATGGACCGTGTACGCCGGGTCGTGCGGCTCACCTCGCAGCACGCCATCGTTCGCGACGGCGATCGGATCCTGGAACTCGGGACCGGGTGGCTGCACTGGGAAGCGATGACCCTTCGGTTGCTGTTCGACATCGAGGCGGTCCTGTTCGACGTCTGGGACAACCGGCAGCTCGGCGGCCTGAAGCACTACGCCGAACAGCTGCTGCCGCTCCTCAGGGACGATCTCGACCTGACGCCCGCGCAACGCAGCCGCGCCATCCCGCTCGCCGAGAAGATTCTCCGCGTGGAGTCGTTCGACGAGTTGTACAGCCTGCTCGGGTTCCGCTATGTCGTGCAGCCCGACGGTTCGCTCGGACAGTTCGCAGACGAATCGTTTCAGCTTGTCGTCAGCGGCGGCGTCCTGGAGCATGTCAAGCGCGAGACCCTGCCGCGGCTGTTCGCGGAGAGCAACCGCGTTCTGCAGCCCGGCGGCTGGATGCTGCACAGCATCGACACCTCGGACCACCTCTCACACTATGACGCGTCGGTCTGCAAGAAGAAGTATCTGAGCTATTCGGAGCCGACCTGGAAGTATCTGTTCGAGAACGAGGTGCAGTACATCAACCGGGTGCAGCGATGCGAATGGCTGGCGCTGTTCGAGAACGCCGGCTTCGAACTGGTCGAAGAAGAAAGCCGCCAGGTGGACATCACCGGCTTGAAGCTGGCGCCGCGGTGGGCGGCGATGCCTCCCCATGATCTGGCATCCACCGTCGTCCGCGTCGCCCTGCGCAAGAGCTCCAGACGCGCATTCCCGGAGGCCGCACAGTGAGCGCATCGAATGGCCGGCCGTCGCTCGCCCTGATCACTCCGGCGAGAAACGAAGCCTCGAACCTGCCGCGCCTCATCGAGGCGATGATCGCCCAGACAGTTCGGCCGGTGTCGTGGTTGATCGTGAACGACGGATCGACGGACGACACCGCCGCGGTGGTACAGCGATACCTTCAGGCGAATCCCTGGATCACGTTACTCAACCTCCCGGCAGTCCGCGAACGAAGCTTCGCCGCCAAGGCGACGTGCTTCATGGAAGGGTATCGGCAGCTCGGCACAACCGCCGACCTCGTCGGCAATCTCGACGCCGATGTCTCGTTCGACGCGGATTACCTCGAGTTTCTCATCGACCGGTTCGCAGAGGATCCGACGTTGGGCGTCGCCGGCACTCCGTTCACCGAGCCTGGCTACGATTCGACGAAGGACAGCTTCGAAGGCGACACGCACGTGGCAGGAGGCTGTCAGCTGTTCCGGCGCCAATGTTTCGACGCGATTGGCGGGTACCGGCCGTCCCCGATCGGCGTGGACTGGATCGCGGTCACCACGGCCCGGTCGAAGGGCTGGCGCACGCGTTCCTTTGCTGAAAAATCCTTCAGCCATCACCGGCCGCTGGGCACGGCCGGCCGTTCCCAGTGGCGGGCCTGGTTCCTGTACGGGCAGAAAGACTATCTGCTTGGCTGGCATCCGCTGTACGAGGTTGCCCGCCTGGTCTTTCAGTCGCTGCGCAAACCAATGGCCGGCGCGTGTATCGGCGCCGGCTACATCTCGGCATCGGTGCGCCGCCCGGGGCGGGTGTTGAGCGACGAGCTCGTGAAGTTTCACCGGGCGGAGCAGCTGGCGAAGCTGCGCGCCGTGACGTCGCGGCTGGTGCGACTCCGTCCGGTCGATTCGTTTTCCACATCCCAGCAGTGAGGCCGCTGTCGTGTCTTCCTTGCCTATGCCCATGCCTACCGGAACAAACGCCAACGCGAGACCGGAATCATTCACCGTCCCGACGCTGATCAAGGGCCGTCCGACCGAGCTGCACGGTCTGAGGATCAACGGTCAGGCCTACCAGATCTCGCGCGGGATCGTGAAGACGGCGCGGCTGCTCGAGGAATGGTACGAGGATGTCGAACATCCCGACGCGATCATCGAGGCGATGCGCCGCGATCGGGTCGCCGATATTTTGACCTTCGTCCAGCGCTGGCCGGACGTGTCGCCGCGATACCCGTTCTATCGTGAGTATGAGCAGTGGGCGGTTCTGCCGATCACCACCTACGACGCGTGGTGGAACAACGACATCTCGGGGCGAACGCGGGGCATGCTCAGGAAGTCGCAGAAATCGCTCGACCTTCGCGTCGTCGAATGGACGGACGAGTTCGTCAACGGCATCACGGCGATTTTCAACGAAACGCCGATCAGGCAGGGGCGTCCGTTCTGGCATTACGGCAAATCGGCCGACGTCGTCAGAGAGCAGTTTTCCCGATACCTTTTCCGCGAAACCCTGATTGGCGCGTATGTCGGTGACCAGCTGGTAGGCTTCATCATGCTGGCGCACGCCGGGCGCTTTGCGCTCACGGGCCAGATCCTGTCGCTGATCTCGCATCGCGACAAATCAACCAACAACGCGCTCATCGCGAAGGCCATCGAAGTGTGTGCCGAGCGAGGTATTCCTGCGCTGATCTACCTGCACTGGGGAACGGGCGCGTTTTCGGAGTTCAAACGGCGCTGCGGCTTCCAGCGTACCGAGGTGCCGCGATATTACGTGCCGCTCACCTTCAAAGGCCGCTGCGCGCTCGCCAGCCGCCTGCACGACGGCTATCGCAGCCTGGTGCCGGTGTCGCTGCAGGAGCGGGTCAAGGACCTCCGCCGATCGTGGTACGAACGCGGTCAAGCGTGACCCCATGACTGTTCAGCCGCACGCGCCAACGCTGACGCCGCCGGCATCGACCGACGATCTCGCTGACTTCGTCTGGGATCGCGGGACGGCCTACCGCGGCGACACCGTCGAACGCCGCGCTCGAGAGGAGTTGCTGGAGTTCATCGCCGCCGCGCCTGGCGAACGGATCTTCGACGCCGGCTGTGGCACGGCGGTCAATGCGCTCATGGTCGCCGGCGACGCCGAGCGTGTCGTCGGCATGGATTTCGACGACGCGGCGGTGGTCAGGGCGCGTGCGCGGATCTCGAAAGCGGGGGTGTCCAACGTCTTCGTCATGAGGGGAGACATTTCCGCCGTACCGCTGCCGGATCAATCGTTCGACCGGATCCTCTGCCTGAGCGTGATTCAGTACTTCGATGACGAGGGCGTCCGCCGCGTGCTGCGGGAGTTCAGGCGGACGCTGCGGCCGGGCGGCGAGCTGGTGCTGCACGTGAAGAACTACAGCTCGCTGTATGCCACGACGCTGCGGCTCGCGAAACGGCTGACCG
>JBOGIQ010000424.1:0-4434 GCA_050742535.1 Vicinamibacterales bacterium
CCACCGACGTGCCCAGCGCGAGGCCGCGATATCCCATGACGTCCACCAGGACGATGTTCAGGCCGGCGTTGACGAGCACCGTGATCACGCTGACGACGACGGGTGTGCGGTTCCGACCGAGGGCATAGAAGATCGGCGACGCGATCCGGACGATGGAGTAGCCGACCAGGCCCAACGCGTAGAAACGGAGAGCGGCCGCGGTCGCGAGCGTGTCGCGCGGGAGGAACTGCCCATGCTCGAAGATGACGCGCACAATAGGCACGGACAGCACGACGAGCCCGACGCTTGCCGGCACGTTGAGCGCCAGCATCAGCGTCAGACCGTCGGACAGGGTGTCACGGCTGGCGCGAGTGTCGTGCGCGACGACGTGCCGCGAGATCGCCGGAAGCACGGCGGTGGCGATGGAGACCCCGAAGAGGCCGATTGGCAGGTACATCAACCGAAAGGCGAGGTCGAGCCACGTCTGCGCGCCCGTGCCCTCGCCGACTGCCAGAAACATGTTCACCAGGACGTTCAACTGCGTCGCCGCAAGGCCCAGCGTGCCGGGGCCCATCAGGAGCAGTACCCGACGAAGGCCCGGGTCGCTCCAGTCGAGGATCGGGCGGACGCGAAATCCCTCGCGCAGCAGCGTGGGCATCTGCAGGACGACCTGCGCCACGCCGCCGAGCACGGTGCTGACGGCGATGATGATGATCGGCAGCCTCAGGTCCTCGAGCGACAGCGTGCCCGGCGCTGCGCCGGCGCCGCCCGGGAGGACGAATGGCACCACCAGCACCGCTGCCGCGATGGTGACGACGTTGAACATCGCCGGCGAGAGCGCCGGGATGAAGAAGTGGCGAAGCGAATTCAGCATTCCCATCACCGCCGCCGCAACGGCGATGAGCATCAGCACGGGAAACATGATTCGCGTCAGCGTGATGGTCAGTTCGAGCTTGCCTGGCACCGCGCCGTACTTGCCCGCCAGCGCGGTGACGAGCGGCTCCGCGAAGAGGATCCCGAGTACGGCAATGACGCCGGTAATCACGACCAGCGTCGTCACCAACAGGTTGGCGAGGCGCCAGGCCGACGGCTTGCCGGATTCGGCGAGATGGCGGGTGAAGGTCGGAACGAACGCGGCGCTCATCGCGCCTTCGGCAAACAGATCGCGGAACAGGTTCGGGAAGCGGAAGCCGACGCGGTAGGCGTCCATCGCGTCGCTGGCGCCGAAGTAGTGGCTGAGGACCTGATCGCGGACCAGCCCCAGGATCCGGCTGGCCATCGTCGCGGCGCCGGCCGACGCGGCGGAGCGCGCGATCGTATCTGCGGGCGTCCCTCGACCTTGCTCGGGACGACCCTGAGGCTCTGGAAGGGTCGGGGGGTCAGCCGCCAAGTTTACGGCGCACCGCGTCGTTGACCGTGCGGCCGTCGACGTTCTTCCCCGACAGCTTCGGCATGACGGCCTTCATGACCTTGCCCATGTCCTTCGCTGAGCTGGCCCCTGTTTCCGCGATCGCCTCGGCAACCGCCGCGTCGATCTCGCCGGCGCTGACGGCGGGCGGCAGATAGTGCTCGAGAATCGCGATCTCGCCGGTCTCCTTCTCGACCAGGTCGGTGCGTCCCGCCTTGGCGAACTGCTCGATCGAATCACGCCGCTGCTTGACCAGCGACGCCACAACCTGCAGCACCTCGGCGTCGTTCAGATCGCGTCCCTTCTCGACCATTCCCTTGTTCATGATGGCCGCCTTCAGCATCCGCAGCGCGGAGAGGCGTGCCGTGTCCTTCGCTTTCATGGCGGTGGTGAGATCGGCGGCGATACGTTGATTGAGGCTACTTACTTGTTCCACTTTTCCACTTTTCCACTTTTCCACTTACTAATGATCTTGGTCCGAATCGCCGTAGGTAATGTGCCAGCCGTTGGTCTCATCGTAGAACCCTTTGGGCACCTGGACGGCATTGACCTTGACGCTCACTTCGAGCGTGGACTTGACGTTGAAATAGCCGTTTCTGCGGATGATGCGCCGGAACGGTCCGTTCATGACGTAGCAGCGCACCTTGTCGGAGTCCTCGGCGCGTGCCGCGCGATCGACCCAGCGCAGCAGCGTCTTGAGACCGGCCACATCATCGGGATCGACGAGGAAATCCACCAGCAGCGTCACACGGCCGAGCGGCTCGTGGCGATGACGATAGACGGCGTAGCCCTGCACCTCGCCCTGCCGCTTCAGCGCGACGATCTGATAACGCACGTGCGGCGGCTCGAGATACCGCCAGTTCAGATACGGGGCGTCGCGCCGCACCGCCAGGTCGAACTTCGGCGCCAGCTGTTCCCACAGCGCGGTGAACGCGCGATCGAACCGGCGAATCGGCTCGCACTCGGCGCGCAGCGGGCGCGAGCGCGCGGCGACCTGCACGAACGGCCACGTGACCGCGGACATCAGCCGGTTGACCGGCGTCGGCAGGTGCGGCAGCCGCACGGCGCGCCGCGTCAGCGGCTTCACCAGGCACGGCACGAGATGCGCTGGCGGCCAGTGCAGCCTGTCGAGAAGATCCCGCGCTTCCGACGACGCGCCCAGCGCCAGCACCGCGCCGCTGTTGCGATCCCACGCGCGCACCAGCGCCTCGCCGAGGCCCTGACGATCGCGTTCCGGCGCCACCATGGCGTCGGCACCCCATGCCCCGTCGACCTCCAGCCCTTTCAGCGATACGCGAACGGGAAGCGTCGGGTAATGGCCGACGACGGTCGGGCCTTCCCGCGCCACCCAGATCTCCGGCTGGCCGGAGGAGTTGTAAGGATTGCGGCGATGCTGCCAGTCCCAGCGCAGACGCGTGGCATCCGCCGCATCGGCGCCCTGCATGCGGCGATACAGCAGTTCGACACCACGACGATCTTCAGGACGGTAGCGATCGATCTCTGACATGAGGAAACGGCGGAGGGCCCTCACCTATTGTAAGGTCGCCGCGCGCACGATCATGTCCGGCGCCCTTAAAAGGGCGCCCTACGCTCGTCGAGTGGTTCACGTAGGGCATCCCTTCAGGGATGCCATTAATCGTCAGCGTGCGGGTTGCGGCGGTGGCGGCGGTGTGATCTCGCCGGGGCGTGAAGTGCCCGGCAGGGTCTGCAGGGTCGTGACCGGCCGTGCGGGCGCCGGAGGCTGCTGCGTCGTCTCGGGCTGGCCGAACGGCGCGCCGGCCCCGACCCGGAGCACCGAGGGTCCGGGCACGGCCGGAGCCGTCGGAACTCCCGGAAGCACCGGAGCGATGGCGCCCTGGCGCTCGTCAACATCCTCCGGGAACTGACGCTGCTGCTGAACGGTCGCCGCACCGAAGGTCACAGGCGCCTGGGTCCGGGGCGCGCTGCTGGTCGCAAGAATGACGACGCCGCCGAGCGTCGAGGGACCGCCCGGTTCCTGGCGCGCGGTGACGACATAACCGGCCGCCGTCCGCAGGAGGATGTCGAGCGCGGCGCGCTCCGGCATGTCGGTGAGCTCGAGCGTCACCGGTGCGCCGCCGACGCGATCGCCGTTGACGATCCGCGTGCCGCCGAGACGCGCCCACTCGACGAGAATCGTCCGGATCGGCGCGTTCTGCGCGTTGAGCGTCACCCGACCGTTGTTGAACTGAAGGCTCACGGCCTGGGCAGACGAGGTGGACGCCACGCCCAGAAGCATCGCGGCGCAGACGAGCGCGGTTCGAAATTGCATGTTCGTAATCCCCATCAAGTATACGGGGCGGTCCTGCCGCTTCCTAGCACTGCCGGACGTGCTCGACAACGGTGCGGATGATGTCCTCCAACCCCATTTTCGGCGCGAATCCGATCAGACTTTGAATCTTCGTGATGTCCGGCACCCGCCTCGGCATGTCCTCGAAACCGGCCTCGTAGGCCACGTCATAGGGCACCTTCACAATGGGCGACACGCTCTTCGTCATCTTCTTGACGCGTTCGGCGAGGTCCTGAATGGCCACCTCGGTCGTGCTGCCGATGTTGAACACATCGCCCACCGCCCTGGGCTCGTTGGACAGCTTCACCAGCGCGTCGACCACGTCCCCCACATACGTAAAGCTGCGCGTCTGCGTGCCATCGCCGAACACCGTGATCGGCTGGCTGGCCAGCGCCTGCCTGACGAACGTCGGGAGCACCATGCCGTACTGTCCGGTTTGGCGTGGCCCCACTGTATTGAATAGACGAACGATCACGACCGGCAGCTTTCTTTCCTTCCAATACGCCAGAGCCAGGAACTCGTCGATCAGCTTGCTGCACGCATACGCCCACCGGTGCTTCGACGACGGGCCGAGGACGAGGTCGGCAGACTCCCGGAACGGCACGGCGGTGCTCTTCCCGTAGACCTCGGATGTCGACGCGATGAACACCAGCTTCTTCTTCTTGTTGGCGTGCTTCAGCACGACTTCGGTTCCGTGCACGTTCGTCTCGAGCGTGTGCACGGGTTGCTCGACGATCAG
>JBOGIQ010000425.1:0-4430 GCA_050742535.1 Vicinamibacterales bacterium
ACCACGGTGAAGAGGTCTTCCCGCTCCAACCCTTTCAGGACACGACCCTGGTCGGGGGACGTGACGGCCGCGTTCGAGTTGTAGACGAACAGCATCTTGACTGGCGGCTCGTGGTATTCCGTCAGCGCCCGTCCCAGCTGGTTCATGTTGACGATGCGCGTGCGCGGTTCTTCGGCAGGCACCCAGTTGCGCGTGATTCCCCACGCCGATGTATTGCTCATGGCGTAGCCGCCGCCGCGGACGCCGAACTTTCCGGCCACCGCCGGGAGCGCGAGAATCGCGAGGGTGGCATTGCCGCCGTTCCGATTGCGCTCCTGGCCCCAGCCACAACGAATGACCGCCGGACTCGTGGTGGCATAGAGCTCGGCGGCCGCCTCGAGCTCGGTCGCGGTCACACCTGCTTCCTCGGCCGCGTGGTCGAACGTCCACTCGCGTGCCTTCGCGCGCAGCCGGTCCGCGCCGCGCGTGTACGCGGCCAGGAACTGTGCATCCGCTCTGCCGGTCTCGAACAGATAGCGATGGATCGCGAGTGCCACCGGCAGGTCGGTACCGGGACGGATGGCGAGATGGATATCGGCATGCCGCGCGAGCTGTGTCGTTCGCGGGTCGACCACAATCAGCTTCGCGCCTTGCCGCTGCGCTTCGCGGATGTGCGGCACGAGGTGGATGCCGGACGCCGAAGGATTGCAGCCCCAGACTACGATGAGGCGCGCGTCGCGGAAGTCGAGGTAGGTGACCGACGCCATCTTCCCGTACATGGCGGCATTGGCCGCGCCGGTCGCGGCGGCGCAGACGGTCCGTGCCAGCCGCGAGGCGCCCAGCCGCCGGAAGAGCGTCGCGTCGCTGGTGTCCTGCGTCAGCAGCCCGTTCGAGCCGCCGTAGGAGTACGGAAGGATCGATTCACCGCCCCAGCGCTCGCGCGCATCGTGGAGGCGCTCCGCGATAAGCGCCATTGCGTCGTCCCACGTCGTCCGCTGAAACGAGGCGAGTCCTTTCGGCCCCTTGCGGACGGCTGGATACAGCAGACGATCGGGACCATAGACGCGTTCGGGAAATCTGCGGACCTTGGCGCAGATGTAGCCGTCGGTCACCGGATTGAGCGAGGACCCGTCGATCGACGTGATCTTTCCGTCCTGGATGCGTACGTCGAGGCTGCACGAATCCGGACAATCCAGCGGGCAGACAGTCGAGACGGTGTGCTCCGTGGCGAACGTGCTGGCCTTCATGGGGTAATTAATAGTGGCACATGTCTGAGCCGCACGTGGTTGTCATCGGAGGTGGCTTTGCCGGCCTGTCGGCGTGCCGAGTGCTCCGAAAATCGAACTGCCGGGTCACGCTGCTCGACCGGCGGAACCATCACGTCTTCCAGCCGCTGCTCTATCAAGTGGCCACGGCGACGCTCTCGCCGGGCGACATCGCCGCCCCGATCCGCTGGGTGCTCCGCCACGCCCGTAATATCCGCGTCCTGCTCGCTGAGGTCGCGCGCGTCGACGTCGAGGCGCGCTCCGTGGAGCTCTCGGACGGCGATCGCATCGGCTATGACTTTCTCATCGTCGGAACCGGCGCGAGCCATACCTACTTCGGCCATCCGGAGTGGGAACCGCACGCGCCGGGGCTGAAGACGCTCGAAGACGCGCTGGAGATCCGGCGCCGTCTGCTGCTGGCATTCGAACGCGCGGAACGCGAAACCGATGCCGCGCGCCAGCGCGAACTGCTCACATTCGTGCTGGTTGGCGGCGGGCCCACGGGCGTCGAGCTCGCCGGGACACTGGCCGAGATTGCGCGGCAGACGCTGCGCGACGAATTCCGATCGATCGATACCAGCGCCGCGCGGATCGTCCTCGTCGAGGCCGGGCCGACGATTCTGCCGGCGTTTCCTGACAAGCTGCGCGGCGCCGCACGCGACGCGTTGCAGCGCCTTCGAGTCGAGGTGCGAGAGAACGCGGCCGTGACGAATGTGGACGCGCACGGTGTGTGGCTGGGGTCGGAGCGGCTTGCTGCTGGCACCGTGCTGTGGGCCGCGGGCGTGGCGGCGTCGCCGCTCGTCCGGACGCTCGGGGCGCCGCTCGATCGCGCCGGACGTGTGCTCGTGCAGCCTGACCTGTCGATACCCGATCATCCCGAGGTGTACGTGGTTGGCGATGCCGCGGCGTTTGTCGAGCCGACCGGTGCAATCCTGCCAGGTGTGGCGCAGGTCGCGATACAGCAGGCCGCGCATGCTGCCCGCGGCATTCTCCGCCGGCAGCGGGGGCAGCCACCGCTGCCGTTCGTCTACCGCGACCTGGGCAACATGGCGATCATCGGACGCGGATCCGCGATCGCGGATATCGGACGGCTGCATTTTGCCGGGCCGATTGCCTGGCTCGTCTGGCTCTTTCTGCACATCTTCAAGCTCATCGGGTTCCGGAATCGTCTGGTGGTCATGCTGCAATGGGCACTGGCCTACGTGACATTTCAGCGCAGCGTCCGGCTTATCACTAACCGATAGTGGCACCCCTGAAGGGGCGCCCTACGACTGGGGCGCCCTACGACTGGGGCGCCCTACGACTGGGGCTGCGGAAGGGGTGCCCGACGATTTGAAAGGCCTCCGGGGAAAAACGTAGGGCACCGCTTTAGCGGTGCCGTTTTCGCCTAGACGGGCCGCATTCTTGCTCATCCATCAGCCCAGGATGGGGACGAGAGGCACGATTGCCGCGCCAGCGGCATCGGCGCGGTCTGCAGGATTGCGGTATGTCAGGGATGACGGTCCGGGCATCCGTCGAAAGATGTCGTCGCTCGGTTTCCGCTACTACCGGCCGGACGGACGGCTGATCCGGCAGCGGGCGGAGTTGAAGCGGTTCGCCAGCCTCGCAGTGCCGCCGGCGTGGACGGACGTCTGGATTTGTCCGGATCCTCGAGGACACCTGCAGGCAACCGGACGCGATGCGCGCGGCCGGAAACAGTACCGGTATCACCCGGCGTGGCGGGAGACGCGGGACGAGACGAAATACGAACGGATGCCGGCGTTTGCGGCGGCCCTGCCGAAGATTCGCGCGCGCACGACGGCCGATCTCGCCCGTGCAGGACTGCCGCGCGAGAAAGTGCTTGCGACCGTCGTGCAACTGCTCGAGAAGAGCCTGGTACGCGTCGGCAACGAGGAATACGCCAAAGCAAACGGGTCGTTCGGCCTGACGACGCTCCGCAACAACCATGTGACGATCAACGGGCCGGTGCTCAAGTTCACGTTCCGCGGCAAGAGCGGCGTCCGCCATTCCGTCCGCGTGACCAGCCGCCGCCTTGCGCGCATCGTCAAAGGTTGCCGGGATCTTCCCGGCCAGGAATTGTTCCAGTACCTCGATGACGACGGCCGCCGTTGCAACGTCGGATCCGGCGACGTGAACGACTACCTCCGCGAAATCTGCGGCGAGGATTTCACCGCGAAGGACTTCCGCACGTGGGCGGGGACCGTGCTGATGTGTGTGGCGTTCCGGGAGCTGGAAGCGACGGACACGCCGCCGTCCAAACGTCTGCTGCAGGCGATTGACGCCGTCGCGGGGATGCTCGGGAACACGCGCGCCGTCTGCCGGAAGTCCTACATTCATCCGGCGGTCATGGACGCGTGCGCGACGGGAACCATCGCGCCGCTGTTGTCGAAATCGACGCGCAGCGCGCGCGGGCTCTCGGCGGACGAATGCTCCGTGCTGGCCGTGCTCGAGCGTCTGGCGAAACAGCCCAAGAAAATAGCCGCGTAAGGCACCCCTTGAAGGGGCGCCCTACGAGATCGCTCCGAAAGTGGCAATCGTAGGGCACCGCTTTAGCGGTGCCGTTTCTGGTAGCGGGTGGCGACGTAGTTGTCCACCAGAGCCCGGAAACCTTCCGCCAGTTCGTCGTAGGTTCCGCGCAGCGTGGTGAAGTGCTCACCATCGATATAGACCGGACAGTTCGGCGCTTCGCCCGTGCCTGGAAGGCTGATGCCGATGTTTGCCGCCTTCGATTCACCAGGTCCGTTGACCACGCAGCCCATCACCGCCAGCGTGAGGGTCTCGACCCCTTCGTAGGTGGTCTTCCAGTGCGGCATCTGCTCGCGGATGTAATCCTGTGTCCGCTCGGCAAGCTCCTGGAACGTGCTGCTGGTCGTGCGCCCGCAGCCCGGACAGGCGGTGACGCTCGGCGCGAACGAGCGAATCCCCAGCGCCTGCAGCAGCTCGCACGCGGCATAGACCTCTTCGCGGCGATCACCGCCGGGCCGTGGCGTCAGCGACACGCGGATCGTGTCGCCGATACCCTCGTTCAGCAGAATGCCCATTGCCGACGCCGACCAGATCAGTCCTTTTGTTCCCATGCCGGCTTCGGTCAGCCCGAGGTGCAGCGGCTGGTCCGACTTGCGGGCAAGTTCGCGATAGATGGCGATCAGGTCGCGCGGACGTGAGACCTTGCACGAAATGATGATC
>JBOGIQ010000426.1:0-4414 GCA_050742535.1 Vicinamibacterales bacterium
GACGACGACGGGGGAACCGGATCGGTCCAATCCATGGTGTGAGGTCAGATACACATCAACAGAACCAATGCGGTTCGTCGGACACATCAGGTCGATCTCCCCATTCCATGTCAGATCGCCGAGATTGACCGTGCGGAAACGGCCGAACGCCATCACGAATCCCGCCGAGTCGCCATTGTCGGTATCGATATAGGTGCTCTCGTCCATCGGGCGAGTGGCGGTGCACGCCGGATTTGCCCGGCCTCCGCCGCGGAGGTTCGCGCGGATGTACTGGTTCGCCGAGGCGACCGTCGTGATGTCGAGTCCTGTCATCCGAACCTTGTCGCCCGGCTTGACGATCGTCCGCTTGCCCTGGCTGAGTTCCTCGTACGACTTCAGGAACGCTGCGGAAACGATCCGGTCGTTCTTGTGCGGCGCGCCGTGATCGTAGAAATGCGCGATCGGAACCTGCTTCGCCAGCGCCAGCAGCGAGCCGACGTGGTCGCCGTGATAATGCGTGCTCCACAGGTGATCGATCTGCCGGACGCCCGCAGTTTTCAGCGTTTCGACAATCCGCGAGAGGTCGCGATCCCCGGCATTGCCGGTATCCACCAGCAATGACTCTCCCGTCGGGCCGACATACAGCGTGGACTGCCCGCCTTCCGTGTCGATGAAGTAGATGTCGAGCGTGGCGGCTGGCTTCTGGGACACCAGGCCCGCCATGCCGACGATCAGACACAGCGCGATGAGCAACGGGTACACACGGGCAGAGGGCATACAGGTGAACTCCAATGGCCGTTGCCGGCTGGACGCATCGAATCATACCCGGGCGCGAAGAACTATGTTTACGTCACTGTGCGTATTGTGCACAATTCGTTGCAATGAATCGTCGCACCTTCCTCAAAGCCACAGCCGCGGCGTCGGCCGCTGCCCTCGTGCGGCCGTCACTTGGCGAGGCGGCGCTGCCGCAGGCGAAGATCACCCGGATCCGCTTCTACGAAGCGCCGAACGTCATGCCGCTGCAGATCCCGCTGCTGCAAAGCAACATGGTGGTCACGATCGAGACCGACGCCAATATCACCGGTATCGGCGAAGGCGGGACGCGCGACACGCTCGAGCCCTGCGCCGGGCGCTTGATCGGGAAGAACCCATTTCACATCGAGCGTCTGTGGCAGGACATGTATCGCGCCTTCCACTATCCGCCCGGACGCGAACGCCTTCATGCCATCGGCGCGCTCGACCTGGCGCTGTGGGACCTGAAAGGCAAAGCGCTGGGCGTGCCGGTGTACGAGCTGCTCGGCGGGATGAACCGCAATTACCTGGAGTGCTATACGACGACGTTCCGCGGCGGCGGCAACACGCTGCGCGACCGCGCGGCGGCGTGCATGCAGGCCGGCTGGCGGCTGTTCCGGTTCGACGCCGCGAGCCTGCCGCCCGGCACGTCGAGTTACGACGCCCGCGAGCGGATGCGCCAGGTGCAGGCGGACTGTCGCGCCGCGCGCGAAGGCGTGGGTCCCGGCGGCAATTTCATGGTCGATTTTCACCAGCGCTTCACCTTCGCCGACGCGCTGCGCGGCTGCCGGATGATCGAGGAGTTCGACCCGTATCTGGTTGAGGATCCGGTCCAGACCGACTCGTTTCTCCAGGACATCCCGAAGCTGCGCAGCCTCACCAGCGTGCCGCTGGCGGCCGGCGAGGAATGGGGGGCGCGCTGGGACTTCCACAAGCTGGTGGAAAACCATGACCTCGATTTCGTCCGCTGCTCGCTGCCCAACGTCGGTGGCATCACCGAGATGATTCGCGTCTGCGCGCTGTGCGAGACGCACGACATCGGCATCGTGCCGCACTTCACCGGTCCAATCGCCACCGCCGCGCAGATCCATGCGCTCGGCCCATATCCGCAGTCGGTGGTGTTCGAATACAACTACGGTACGCAGCCGATCGCCTATCTGAACGAGTTCCTGACGTTCAAAGAGGGCAAGCTGTATGCGAACGACCGTCCGGGTCTCGGGGTCACGGTCAACATGGATCGGCTGAAGCTTGTGGCAAGCATCAGCGAACCCGGGCCGACTCGGCCGACGTATTACCGGCCCGACGGCTCACAAATCACGTGGTAGGCGCCCCCGCACACGTGTTTCAGAACTTTATCGGTGGCGAATGGGTTGACGGCGGCCGGACGCAGGACAACATCAACCCCTCGGACACCGGCGACGTCATCGGCCAGTACGCGGTCGCGAATCAGGAACAGGCGAGCGCCGCAATCGGCACCGCAGCGGCGGCGTTCGGTGCATGGTCGTCGACCACCCCGCAGCAGCGCGCTGACGCACTCGATCGCATCGGCTCGGAGATCCTGGCGCGTCAGGCCGAACTTGGCGACCTGCTGGCGCGTGAAGAGGGCAAGACGACGCCGGAGGCCCGCGGCGAAGTCGGGCGCGCCGGTCAGATCTTCAAGTTTTTCGCCGGCGAGGCGCTGCGGACCGCCGGCGAGCTGATCCCGTCGGTGCGTCCCGGTGTCACGGTGGACGTCACGCGCGAGCCGATCGGCGTCGTCGCGCTCATCACGCCCTGGAATTTTCCGATCGCCATTCCGTCCTGGAAGATCGCCCCCGCCCTCGCGTACGGGAACACGGTCGTGTTCAAGCCGGCGGACCCGACACCGGGCTGCGCCTGGGCGTTAGCGGAGATCATCAGCCGCGCGGGCCTGCCCGCCGGCGCGTTCAACCTCGTCATGGGACGCGGGTCGGAGATCGGGCCTGTACTCATCAACGATCGCCGTGTCGCCGGCGTCAGCTTTACGGGGTCGATTGCAACCGGCCACTCGATCGCGCAGGCGTGTGCGGCGCGGCTGGCGAAGTGTCAGCTGGAGATGGGCGGCAAGAACCCGCTCGTCGTCGTGGACGACGCCGACGTCGAACTGGCGGCGAATGTCGCGGTTCAGGGCGCGTTCTACTCAGCCGGCCAGCGGTGCACCGCGTCATCGCGATTGATTGTCACGGAAGCGATTCACGACCGGTTCGTGGACGCCGTCGTCGCGCGGATGACGCGCCTCAAGATCGATGATGCGCGACAGGAAGGGACGGACATCGGGCCGGTCATTCACGACGGGCAGCTCGCGCAGAACCTTGACTACGTCGAGATTGGCCGGAACGAGGGCGCGCGCCTGGTTCGCGGCGGCGAGCGCCTCGAGCGGCGCACGCCCGGTTTCTACATGGCGCCGGCGCTCTTCACCGAGGCGTCAAACAGCATGCGCACGTCGCGCGAGGAGATCTTCGGACCAGTTGCCAGCGTTATCCGCGTGCGTGACTACGAGGAGGCGCTCGCGGTGGCGAACGACACGCCGATGGGACTGGTCGCCGGCATCGCCACCTCGTCACTCAAGTACGCGGCGCACTTCAAACGCCACGCGGACGCGGGCATGGTCATGGTGAACCTGCCGACCGCCGGCGTCGACTTCCACGTCCCGTTCGGCGGGCGCAAGGCCTCGAGCTACGGACCGCGCGAGCAGGGCCGTTACGCGGCGGAGTTCTATACCACCGTCAAGACCGCCTACACGTACGCCGGCTAGGTGCAAACCGCTTCCTCTACGGCCGGCACTCGAAGCTGCTCGCGTCCTCCGGATTCCCCTGACCTTTGTAGTGTGCGTGGAGCGGGTAGGCACACAGTGGACGGCTGCGGCCGGGGAACGCGGCACCCGTGGCGGTGAGGCTCGTGGGTGCGACGCCCTGCTCCACCCAGCGCACCATCGCATCGAGCGCGTCGAATCTGTCGAGCGACGGCCCGCCGCCGCAGTGCCCCGCACCGGGCACGAGGAAGAGCCGGCTGAAGTCGCGCGCGCGATCGGCGCCGCCGTTGGCCTGCGTCATCCGGTTGTAGTAGTCCACGGTGTCGAGTGCCGAGAACCACGGGTCGCTCACGCCGTGCCAGAACAGGAGCTTGCCGCCGCGGCCGGCGAACGTGTTCAGGTTCGTCCACCGCGCGCTGGTCGACAGCGGCTCGCCGGGATCGTTCTGCACCCGCTCGACGGCGGCATCGACATCCATGCCGATGGAGCTGGCGGCGCCGCCGAGCACCTGCCCGCCATGGAGCAGGCCAGGGATACCCTGCGTGGACGCGAGGCCGGTGTCCCACGCGAAGCCTGGATACACCTGACGCCCCCTGGAGTCCTTCGGTCCCGCAAACGCCTTTTCGAGCGCTGCGGCCTGCTGCGGCGACAGGCAGCTATCGCTCGAGCCACTCGCGCACACCAGCTTCTTCGGGTCGAAGCGGCAGGCGTTCACGTTGAAGACCATCCGGTCGGCAGCGCCGTCGTTGGCGTCACACGCCGCCACGATGCCGTTGATCACCGCCTGCTTCTGTGCCTCCGTCAGTGCGTTGCGCGTAACCGGTTGCCCCTGCGCGTCCTTCGGCGCCACCTCGTTGAGCGTCGCCGCCACCC
>JBOGIQ010000427.1:0-4410 GCA_050742535.1 Vicinamibacterales bacterium
TGCGATTCGCGGAGATGCTTGGAGAGGCGCGGCATTTCGACCACGCGCTGGACGCCGTCGATGCGGCTCTTCGTCTCGAGCCGCAGAACGTCGCGGCGCAGATCCTGATCGGCGAGCTCCTGGCCGGAAGCGGTCAGCAGAACCGCGCACTCGCGCACTATCAGAAACAGCTGGCGTCACGGCTGCCGGTCTCCGAGGAACGGGCCGTCCTGATGATGAAGATCGCGCGGCTGTCCGCGAGCGGGTTGCCGACGCCGATCGATGCCACGCTGGAATCCGTGCCGTTCTACACCGGCCTGTCCATTGGTCTCGTGCCGATGTACCGGAGCCCGGAGGGCGTTGTGCTCGAGGACGTCTGTGCCATTCTCGAGGGGAGCTGGCGCGTGCGATGCGACGTGCTCCCGCCGCTCGACATCGACTCCGAGGGCCTGTGGGCGGCGGAACGAAACCAGTTCGACGCGCGCGCCCTGCTCGATGAAGTCGCGCGCCGGCTGCCATGGCCCGAGCGGCGGCACTCCCACCTCGTCTTGGTTACCGAATACGACATCTTCGGTCCGCAGACCAACTTCGTGTACTCGTGGCAGCGAATCAACGACGAGCACGGCGAAGCCGTCCTCTCGACGTACCGTCTGGCGGGCGACATACCCTCGTACTACGAGCCGGCGGTGATGGGGACGCGCCGGGTCGCGATTCAGGCGCTCTCGACGACTGGCCGGATGTTCCGGTTCGAGCGTCCAACGGATCCCGAATGTCCCGGGGCGTATCCCCAGGACCTGCGCGAGTTTCAGATGAAACGGCTGCGGCTCTGTCCCTCGGAAGAAGCGCAGCGCGATGCGCTCCTGCGCCGGCGGGGCGGCGCTTCGGGACCGATGGGGAAGTCCAGGGCAGAGGCCATCGCCCGCGTGATGACGCGGTACTTTCTCGAATAATCGAACGCGTGCCGCGTCGCACCGACCGGCGTCCACCGGCGAACGTCGCTCCGGCGGCTCAGCGTTATTCCACTCGACAGGACGCCGCGGTCCGGGTGCGAGCGCCGCTGGGCCTTTTCTGCAGCCGATTCACCCTCATAAGGGCTGGCATCCTCCTTGACCCACTTCGCCGCAGATGCCACGTCTCGCCGGAGCGGAGTGGTGCCATGTTTCGGAAAACCGTGCATGTCCTGATGATCGTTGGTCTGGGAGCAGTCGGCACGTTGGGCCTGCCCGGCGTTGCCGTCGCGCAGAGCAAGAGCAGATACGTCACCGAGTGCGTGGACGCACGCAGCCAGGCGCGGCCCGCGGCGTATCGGACGTCTCGCCAGGTCGCGCGACGGACCAACGCCGATTATGAGCGCGAACCGGAGCGCTCGAAGACGAAAACGGCCCTGATGATCGGCGGGTCGGCGGCAGCCGGAGCAGGCGTCGGCGGGGCGATGGGCGGTGCGAAAGGCGCGCTGATCGGCGCGGCCGTCGGCGGCGGCGCCGCAAGCATCTACGAAGCGGTCAAGAGGCGATAGGACGGAGGCTAGATCCAGCCCGCCGCCACCTGCTTGCCGTGGGCCCTGATGGCGTTGCGCATGAACATCGCCACCGTCACAGGTCCCACGCCGCCGGGAACCGGGGTCACCCAGCTCGCGACTTCCTTGACGGCATCGGTATCGACGTCGCCGACGATCCGCGTCTGGCCGTCGTGATCGGTGATCTGATTGATGCCGATATCGATCACGGCCGCGCCGGGCTTAACCATGTCGGCGTTCAGAAAGCGCGGCTTGCCGACCGCCACGAGAACCGCGTCGGCCCGCCGCGAGTGTGCGGCAACCGATCGCGTCAGGTGATGGCACACCGTCACCGTGGCGCCCTCCGCCATCAGCATGAATGCCGCCGGCTTGCCGACGATCTCCGAGTGGCCGACCATCACGACCTCGAGGCCGTGGAGCTGAAGGCCGGTCGCCTTGATCAATTCGACCGACGCCGCCGCGGTGCAGGGCGCCAGCGCCAGATCGTTGTAGACGATGTTGCCGATGGACGCCGGGTTCATCCCTTCGATGTCCTTCAGCGGATGGATGGCAGAGGCGAGCGAGCGGCCGTTGATGTGCGGCGGCACCGGCCGCTGGAGGATGACGCCGAGGACGTCGCTGTCGTCGTTCATGGTGAGCAGCCGCGCCTTGCACTCGTCCTGCGTGAGCTCGCTCGGCCACGTCTGCTCTTCGAAGCGAAGACCAACCTTCGTCGCCGCGGTTGCCTGGCTGCGCGTATAGACGGACGCCGCATTGTGCGCCCCGATCGAGACGGACACGAGGCGTCCGATGCGGCGGCTCCGCGCCGCCTCGTGTACCTGTTCCGCGACGTCGCGGAGAATCTGATCGCGGAGGCAGCGTCCATCCAGGAGTCGGTTGTCCTTCATTCGTTACATCATCGTCTTTTTCCTCATCGCCGCGAAATCTCACGACATCCCGATCGTGGGGCGCGCCATCGCATGGGAGCGGACGGAGGAGGATGGAGGGAACGGTCTCACAGGAGCAACGGAGGAACGGAGACGAACGGAGTTTCTTTAACCACGAAGAACACGACGATCACGAAGGGATGCGGCCGTTCGATTGGGCCGCCGAAGGCGGCTTACTCGCGGAGGCATTCGTGACGGCAAATGATCGAAGGTCCGCCTGAAGGCGGACACTACGAATGGCGGACACTACTGAGGGCGGACTACGTGGTCGCTGGCTCGCATAACGTGCCGAACTCGAATCCTCGCGCGCGCAGTGCCGGAACGAGATCCTTCGTTGCTTCGACGGTGTACCGCCGATCGGCGCGCGGATTCGCGTGATGGCCGTCGTGCATCACCACGATGTCTCCTGCCGACGCACGGCGGGCGAGGCGCTTTGCCAGCGCGGCCGGATCCGGCCGTCGATACCAGTTGAAGTCCCAGAGCCCGAAGCTCCATCCGACGAGCGTGTGGTCGATGCGTTCGAGCCCGGCGATCATCGCCGTGCTTCGCCAGCCGCCATGCGGACGGAAGAGCCGGCACGGGTCGCCGCCCGCCAGCTGCCGAATCCGATCACGCTGCCGCGTGACGGTGTCGGCAAGCGCTGTGGGCGTCTTCATCATCAGCGCTCGTTTGTTGGAATGCAGGGCGACGGCATGGCCTTCGGCGAACATCCGCTGCACGATTGGCGCGGTCGCCGGCGTCAGGTGGTCGTCGATCAGGAAAAACGTGGCGCGCGCGCCGGAGTCCCGCAGCGCATCGAGCAGCTCGGGCGTTGCCGTCGGATTCGGGCCGTCATCGAACGTGAGATAGACGACGGGCGGGGCCGTGTCGCGAGGCATGTGCCAGAGCGAGCGGGCCGGCGCGAAGCGGTCGACGAGAAACGGGAAGGGCGCAGTATGCGCGAGAACGAGCGTTGCGACCCCGGCGATCAGCACCCACATCCGTACTAATAGTAGAGCACCCCTTCAGGGGTGCCTGCGCCGGGCGCTCAGTTGGGCTTCGCGGCGCTCTTGGCCGGGACGCCCTTCTTGTTCACTTCGATGCGGCCATTGAACGAGGCGCCCTCGCGGAGAATCACCGACGGCGCCAGCAGGGTCCCCTTGACCGTTGCCGTAGGCGTCAGCTCGACGCGCTGATTGGCCGCCACGTCGCCCGACAGGCTGCCGTGAATCGTCACGGTCGTGACGTCCACTTCGGCGTCCACCTGGCCGGTCGGCGCGATGAGCAGGCTTCCTTCAACCATGGAGATCTGGCCGTTGACCCGGCCGTGCACCGTGATGTCTTCGCGGCTGGTGACCTGGCCCTTGATGACGAGGGAGCTTCCGATCGTTGTCATTCGTTATGTCCGTTTGCAATTGATGGTGGAGGCGGCAAGACGTCGATGCCGTTTGTTCTCGGCCGATGATGTCGCCGACTGTAGGCCGTACGTCGTGTCCGCCTTTAGGCCGTACGTAGTGTCCGCCTTTAGGCGGACCGTGTGCTAGCATCCGCCTCACGCCGAGCCCAGCAGGGCGACGCGGGAGGCATCATGTTCAAGACACTACAAACTGCCGTTGCCAGTCTCACCGTCGTGTTCGGACTCACGCTCGCCTGGCCTCTCACCGCCGCGGCGCCGACCGCCAAACCGGAGGAGGTCGGGCTTTCAACCGAGCGCTTGAAGCGTGTTGCCGAGCTAACGCAGCGTCATATTGCCGCCGGCAGCTTCTCCGGTGCCGTGGCGCTGGTGGCGCGAAATGGACGCGTCGCCTACCACGAAGCGTTCGGCCTGATGGATATCGAAGCCAAGAAGCCGATGGTCAAGGACGGGATCTTCGAAATCATGTCGATGACCAAGCCGGTCATCGGCGTGGCGACGTTGATGATGCTGGAGGAAGGCAAGGTCCGCCTGCAGGATCCGGTTTCGAAGTTCATTCCCGAGTGGCGCAACATGACCGTCGCGGTGTCATTGCC
>JBOGIQ010000428.1:0-4400 GCA_050742535.1 Vicinamibacterales bacterium
AACGACTCGAACGATTCGAACGACCCGAACGACTCGAACGATTTACGCGAGCGGGGCGGGAAGTTGCGACTCGCCCATCAGGTACTCGTCGATTGCCCTGGCGGCGCTGCGGCCTTCGGCGATCGCCCAGACGATCAGCGACTGGCCGCGCTGCATGTCGCCGGCGGTGAAGACGCCCGGCACATTCGTCATCCAGCGTGCGTTGCGCGCCACATTGCCGCGATCGGTCATCGTCACGCCGAGATCGTCGAGCAGCGCACCCTTCTCCGGACCGACGAAGCCCATCGCCAGCAGCACGAGGTCGGCGGGCAGTTCGAACTCGCTGCCGGGCACCGGCTGGACCTGCGTCCGGCCGCCCGCCCCGAGCGCAGTCGAGGGGTCCTTCTTCACCATCTCGACCTGCACGGCGTGCAGCCGTTTGACATTTCCGCTCTCATCGCCGCTGAAACGCTGCGTGGAGACGGAATACAGCCGTTCGCCGCCTTCCTCGTGCGCGCCCGAGACGCGGAAGATGTGCGGCCACTGCGGCCATGGGTTGTCCGGAGCACGCTCCTCGGGAGGAATCGGCATCAGCTCGAGCTGATGGATCGCCAACGCCCCCTGGCGGTGCGCCGTGCCGAGACAGTCGGCACCGGTGTCGCCGCCGCCGATGATGATGACGTGCTTGTCCTTCGCCGTGATGAACTCGGACTCGGGAATGCTGTCCCCTTCATTGCGGCGGTTCTGCAGCGTCAGGTAATCCATCGCGAAGTGGATGCCCGTCAGGTCGCGGCCGGGGACGGACAGGTCGCGCGGCTGGCCAGCGCCACCGGCGAGGAGGATCGCGTCGTAATCGGCGCGCAGGCGTTCCGCCAGGACGTCGACGCCGACGTTCACGCCGGCCCGGAAGACGACGCCCTCTTCCTCGAGGACCGCCAGCCGGCGATCGAGGAAGCGCTTCTCCATCTTGAACTCGGGAATACCGTAGCGCAGCAAGCCGCCGATGCGATCGCTCTTCTCGAACACCGTCACGGAATGGCCGGCGTGATTGAGCTGGTCGGCGGCGGCCAGGCCGGCCGGACCGGAGCCGACGACCGCGACCTTCTTCCAGGTGCGCGTCACCGGCGGTTGCGCCACGACCCAGCCCTCGTCCCACGCACGATCGATGATCGCGGACTCGATCGATTTGATCGTGACCGGATAGTCGTTGATGCCGAGCACGCACGATCCCTCGCACGGCGCGGGACACAGCTTGCCGGTGAACTCCGGGAAGTTATTGGTCGAATGCAGCCGCTCGATCGCCGCGTGCCAGCGGTCGCGATAGACGAGATCGTTCCAGTCCGGGATGAGGTTTCCGAGCGGGCATCCCTGGTGACAGAACGGAATGCCGCAGTCCATGCAGCGCGCGCCCTGCATCTCCAGCTCGCCGGTCGGATACGGCAGGTAGATCTCCTGCCAGTCCTGGACGCGCTCCTCCACCGGCCGCGTCGGCTGCTTCTTGCGCTGAATTTCGATAAACCCTGTCGGCTTACCCATGCTTGAAACTGGTTCCCTTGTGTTCTGGCAGGTCCGCTCGCATCTACTGACGATGCTGCTCGCGGAACCTGCCCCACACTGGAGCAGTGATCCTGTTCTTACTGCTGTTGTGGGGCGGGTGCGGCCGCGCGCTGGTGCCATCGCGGCCGACCCGCCGAATTAATGACCCTTGGCGATGACCGCGACCGGCACCGTCGGCGGCGCGGCCGACGCCGGCGGATGCGCAACCTCGCGCTCGCGTTTGGCCTGCTCTGCCAGAACCCGCTTGTATTCGCGCGGCATCACCTTCACGATGCGGCGCTGCAGCGCCGCCCAGTCCTTCAGCAGCCCGTCGACATACGCACTGCCGGTGAGGCGCGCGTGCTTCATCACGAGATCCTGCAGGAGACTGATTTCCTCGCCGTCCACGAGCGTCTCGAGATCGACCATCTCCCGGTTGCAGCGCCGGGCGAACCCGCCGTCGGCGTCGAGCACGTAGGCGATGCCTCCGCTCATGCCGGCGGCGAAGTTGCGGCCCGTCCTGCCGAGCACGACCACCCGGCCGCCGGTCATGTATTCGCAGCCGTGATCGCCGACACCCTCGACGACAACGATGGCTCCGCTGTTGCGCACGCAGAAGCGTTCACCCGCAATCCCGCTGACGAATGCTTCTCCGCTCGTCGCGCCGTAGAACGCCACGTTGCCGACGATGATGTTCTCCTGCGACTTGAACGTCGACGCCGCCGGCGGGAACACCGACAGCCGGCCGCCCGAGAGCCCCTTGCCGAAGCCGTCATTGGCGTCACCAACGAGCGTCATCGTCATGCCGCGCGGAACGAAGGCGCCAAAACTCTGGCCGGCCGAGCCGGTGAACGTGATGCGGATCGTGTCGTCCGGCAGCCCCTGGCCGCCGTTCCGCTTCGTCACCTCGTAGCCGAGCATCGTCCCGACGGTCCGATCCATGTTGCGGATCGGAATCGTGAATTCGACGGGGGCGCGCGAATCGAGTGCCGGACGGCACCGCTCGATCAGCTCGTTATCGAGTGCCACCTCGAGGCCGTGCTCCTGATCACGCACGCGCCGCCGCGCCACGGAGGCCGGCAGCTTCGGCTGGTGCAGCAGCGGCTGCAGGTCGAGTCCCTTCGCCTTCCAGTGCGTGACCGCGCGCTCGACGTTGAGGCAATCGACGCGGCCGATCATCTCGTTCATCGTGCGGAAGCCGAGCTCGGCCATCAGCTCACGGACTTCTTCCGCCACGAAGCGGAAGAAGTTCTCGACGAACTCGGGCGCACCGTCGAACTTCGCGCGCAGCACCGGGTCCTGCGTCGCGATGCCAACCGGACACGTGTTCAGATGACAGACGCGCATCATGATGCAGCCCATCACGACGAGCGGAGCGGTGGCAAAGCCGTATTCCTCCGCACCCAGCAGCGCGCCGATAACGACGTCGCGGCCGGTCTTCATCTGACCGTCGACCTGCACGACGATACGGTCGCGCAGCTTGTTGAGGACGAGCACCTGCTGCGTTTCGGCGAGCCCCAGCTCCCAGGGCAGCCCGGCGTGCTTCAGGCTCGTCAGCGGCGACGCGCCGGTGCCGCCATCGTGGCCCGAAATGAGGACGACGTCGGAGTGCGCTTTCGCGACACCGGCCGCCACGGTCCCGACACCGCCTTCGGCCACGAGCTTCACCGAAATGCGCGCGTCCGGATTCGAATTCTTCAAATCGAAGATCAGCTGTGCCAGATCCTCGATGGAATAGATGTCGTGATGCGGCGGCGGCGAAATCAGGCCGACACCCGGCGTGGAGTGCCGCGTCTTGGCAATCCAGGGGTACACCTTGTGTCCCGGCAGCTGGCCGCCCTCGCCCGGCTTCGCGCCCTGGGCCATCTTGATCTGCAGCTCGTCGGCGTTGACCAGGTACTCGCTGGTCACCCCGAATCGACCCGATGCGACCTGTTTGATCGCGCTCCGCTTCGAATCGCCATTGGCCAGGCGGATGTAGCGCTCCGGGTCCTCGCCGCCTTCGCCGGTGTTGGACTTGCCGCCGAGACGGTTCATGGCGATCGCGAGCGTCTCGTGCGCCTCCGCGCTGATCGAGCCGTACGACATCGCGCCGGTGGCGAACCGCTTCACGATCGCGGACACCGGCTCGACTTCGTCGATCGGCACCGCCGGACCCGCAGGCGCGAAACGGAACAAGCCACGCAGCGTGGCGCGGTGCTCGTTCTGCTGGTCAACGGCCTGGGTGTACTCCTTGAAGATCGTGTACTGGCCGGTGCGCGTCGCGTGCTGCAGCTTGAAGACGGTGTCCGGGTTGAACAGGTGGTACTCGCCGTCACGCCGCCACTGGTACTCGCCACCCGGCTCGAGCTCGTGCGGCCGCACGGGCTGCCGTCCAAAGGCGCGCGCGTGGCGAAGGCGTACTTCCTCGGCAACGACGTCGATGCCGACACCGCTCACGCGCGAGGTCGTGTGCGTGAAGTAGCGGTCGATGAACTCCTGGCTCAGGCCGATCGCCTCGAACACCTGCGCACCGCAATAGCTCTGCAGCGCGGAGATGCCCATCTTCGACATCACCTTGAGCACGCCCTTGTTGAGCGCCTTGATGTAGTGCTGAATCGCCTTATCGCGCTCGATCCCCGTGAGCAGGCCGTGCTCGATCATGTCGTCGACGGTCTCGAACGCCACGTACGGGTTCACGACGCCGGCGCCATACCCGAGCAGCAGCGAGACGTGGTGCACTTCCCGCGCGTCGCCAGACTCGACGACCAGCGCACATCGGGTGCGCGTGCCTTCGCGCACCAGATGATGGTGCACGCCCGCCGTGGCCAGCAGACTCGGAATCGGCGCCATCTTCGGGCCGACGCCTCGATCCGACAGGATCAGGATGTTGAACCCGGCCGCGA
>JBOGIQ010000429.1:0-4379 GCA_050742535.1 Vicinamibacterales bacterium
CCCCTTTAGGGGTGCCTGCCCCGTGGGGCGCCCCTTTAGGGGTGCCTGCCCCGTGGGGCGCCCCTTTAGGGGTGCCTGCCCCGTGGGGCGCCCCTTTAGGGGTGCCTGCCCCGTGGGGCGCCCCTTTAGGGGTGCCTGCCGACGCCGTGCCTTCCGACGCCGCGAACACCTGGTCCGCATCGGCGCGCAACTCGCTCACCGCGCGAGACAGCTCATCGCTCCGCGCCGGCGCCTCTCCCAGCCAGAACGGAATCGTCGGCGGCACGCCGTGCGCGTCCTTCACGCGCACCGTCCCCATCGACACCCGCGTGATCTGCCAGGACGTGTTCCCCAGCTGAAACACGTCGCCCGCGCTGCTCTCGATCGCGAAATCCTCGTTCAGCGTGCCGACGAACGTATCTTCCGGCTCGAGGACAACGCGATAGTCGGCCACTTCGGGGATGGCACCGCCGGACGTGAGGGCCAGCATCCGCGAGCCGCGCCGCGCGCGGACGACGCGATTCACTTCATCGCGGTGCACCAGCGCCGCCCGGCGGCCCCGGCGCGTCGCGAAGCCGTCCGACAGCATCGCCACGACAGCGTCGAAGTCGCTCCGCGGTGTGGCGCGGTACGGCCATGCGCGCCGGACGAAGTCGAACAGCTCGTCCTCCCCCGCGCCGCGGCAGGCGAGCTCCGCCGTCAGCTGCTGCGCCAGGACGTCGAGCGGCGCGTCGTGCGTGACGATGCGATCGAGCTCGCCGCGACGGACGGACCGCAGGAGCGCGGCGCACTCGATGAGATCGTCGCGCGAGGCGGCGAAGAGACGTCCCTTCGGCGTCCCGATGACCGTGTGGCCGGCGCGTCCGACGCGCTGCAGGAACGTGGCAATCCGGTGCGGCGAGCCGATCTGGCAGACCAGGTCCACATGGCCGATGTCGATGCCCAGTTCGAGCGAGGCGGTCGCGACCAGCGCTTTCAGCGCACCGGTCTTGAGGCGGTGCTCGGCGTCGAGGCGTGTCTCCTTCGACAGGCTGCCGTGATGGGCGGTGACGGCGTCTTCGCCGAGGCGCTCGCTCAAATGGCGCGCCACCCGCTCCGCCATCCGCCGCGTGTTGACGAACACCAGCGTGGTGCGGTGCTGACCGATCAGCTCGGTGAGCCGGTCGTAGTACTCCTCCCAGACCTCGTGCTCCATCACCGCGCCCAGGGGCGAGCGCGGAATCTCGAGCGCCAGATCGAGCGTTCGCCGGTGGCCTTCGTCCACGATGGCGCAGCCGCCGCGGGCCTCGTCGTTGCCAACGAGAAAGCGCGCCACCTCCTCGACCGGCTTCTGCGTTGCCGACAGGCCGATTCGCAGCAGCGGCCGCTCCGCGGCATGCTGCAAACGCTCGAGCGACAGTGCCAGATGGGCACCGCGGCGCGTGCCGATGACCGCGTGGATCTCGTCGACAATGACCGTGCGCACCGTGCGCAGAAGCTGACGGCTTCGCTCGGCCGTGAGCAGCAGATAGAGCGATTCCGGCGTGGTGACGAGGATGTGCGGCGGCCGCCGTAGGATGGCGGCCCGTTCGGATGACGTCGTATCGCCGGTGCGCACCGCGGCCGTGATGCGCGGCGCTTCGAGGCCCGCCGCTTCGGCGAGCTGCCGGATGCCCCTTCGTGGCTCGGCAAGGTTCTTGTGAATATCCGCGCTCAATGCCTTGAGCGGGGAGACATACACGACGCGAACTTCGTCGGGGAGCGGCGAGGCCGCTGCCTCGCGAACCAGATCGTCGATGGCAGTCAGGAATGCGGCGAGCGTCTTTCCTGAACCGGTTGGTGCGGCGATCAGCGTGTGCCGGCCGTCGCGAATGGCCCCCCATCCGCGCTGCTGCGGCGGCGTCGGCTCTCCAAGCGTCTCAGTGAACCAGCGTGCGACGAGCGGATGAAACGAGGAGAGGGGCATCCGCCGATCATAAGCGCTGAGCCCGAAACCAAACGCCGACGGCAACGTAAGATGGGGTTGTGATGATGAAACGCCTGATCGCTTCTGGTCTCGCCCTGACCGCGGCCATGGCTCTCGCGGTGTCCGCCGGCGCTCAGGCCGGCAGCTTCGAGGTCGCCTCGGTCAAACCGAGCAACCCGAATCCGACCGGTCCGCTCGGTGCGGCGCCGTTCGTCCTCCCGGCGCTGGGACGGCTCACGGCACAGAACATCACGCTTCGCATGCTCGTCATGGCGGCCTATCAGAAACAGCCGTTCGAAATCGTTGGCGGCCCGGAGTGGCAGAACGCGGACAAGTTCGACATCAACGCGAAGGCGGCGGAGACATCACCGACAACCGACCAGCTGCTCGTGATGCTCCAGACCCTCCTTGCCGACCGCTTCAAGCTGAAGGTGCACACGGAAACGCGCGACGTCCCGATTTACGCGCTTGTGCTCGCGCGCGGCGATCGACGGCCCGGCCCGAAGATGAAGCAATCGACCGACAACTGCCCGGACTTGAAGGTGCAGCAGCAACAGCAGCTCGAGGCGATCGCCAAGGGCGGCCTCCAGAGCCTGGCCGCGTCGGCGATGAAGCCAGGGGAAACGCGTCCGTGCTCGTTCGGATCCTTTCCGG
The DNA here is from genome assembly GCA_050742535.1 of Vicinamibacterales bacterium. Taxonomy (GTDB): domain Bacteria; phylum Acidobacteriota; class Vicinamibacteria; order Vicinamibacterales; family UBA2999; genus Gp6-AA40. The sequence continues at coordinate 2,579 of JBOGIQ010000429.1, forward strand.
CCGGGCCCGGACTGATCGGCCTCAAGGCGAGCGGGCAAGCCATCTCGACGCTGGCGCTCGTGCTCACGCAGCTGATGGGCCGTCCCGTGATCGACCGGACGGAATTGAGCGGCTCGTACGACTTCGAGTTGACAATCGATCTGCAGACGCTGCTGCGGCTGCAAGCGGAGATGGGCCTTCCCGTGCCGCCGCTGCCCGCGGGTCTCCCGGAAGCACCGTCGCTGACGACGCTGCTGCAGGAAGATCTCGGCCTGAAGCTCGACTCCCAGCGCGGACCGGGCCAGGTGCTCGTCATCGACAGCGCGGACCGGCCGACGCCCGACTAGCTTAGAATCAGTTCCTGAGGAGTGAATATGCACCGGATGATGCCGGCGATGCGCAGCGTGCTGCTTGGCGCCGCCGCGGCCGCGATCTTCGTCACGACGACCTACGGCCAGATCAACGACTCGATTCGCGGCGCCGCCAGCGAAGCCAACCATTTCATCGAGACGCCAAAAGGCTGGGTCCACCCGAAGACCGCGTGGGGCGAGCCGGACCTCCAGGCCAAGCTGAACATGATGCAGGCCGCCGGCGTCCCGCTCGAGCGGTGCGCCAACGCCGTCGGGCGCGGCAACTGCGACATGAGCAAGGGATGGCGTACCCAAGCCGAGCTCAAGCAGGCCGTCGACGCGGCCGCAGGCCGTGGTGATCGCGGCCGCCAGCTGATTGCCGAAGGAAACTTCGGCGCGGCCCTGCTTGCGGGTGTCACCGACCCGGCGACGCCGCAGCGGCAGATGCAGCTCATCATGGATCCGCCGAGCGGCGTGCTGCCGGCGTTGACGCCGGAAGGCAAGAAACGCGCGCTGGCCATGCGCAGCGGCTGGTCGCTCCCCGGCGAGTCGCCAAGCTATGACGGGCCGAACGACTTCGATAGCTGGGATCGCTGCACGACCCGCGGCATGCCCTCGTCGATGATGCCCTACCGCTACAACGGCGGCTTCACCATCTGGCAGGCTCCCGGCGTCGTCGTCTTCGATCTGGAGATGATTCACGATGCACGCGTCATCTTCACGGACGGACGCGCGCCGCTGAAGTCGGCGCACAAGCAGCTCATGGGCGACTCGCGCGGCCGCTGGGAAGGCAATACGCTCGTCGTCGAAACGACGAACTACCGCGGTGGCCACGCGCCGATGATCAATCTGGCCGTCGTCGGGTCGCCGGCTGGCAATCGCTTCCCGCACAGCGATCAGATGAAGACCACGGAGCGCATCACCCGTCTGAACAACGACATGTGGCTCTACGAGATCAAGACGGAGGATCCGGTCATCCTCACGGCGCCGTTCACCGTGCGTTATCCGATGAAGAACGATCCCAACTACGAGTGGTGGGAGTACGCCTGCCACGAAGGGAACACGATCGTTCCGAACTATACGAACACGTCGCGGCACGAGCGGGCAAATCCTCCGTCTGAACCTGTCGTCGCAGCTGTCGAGCTCGCCCCGCCAGGGCCTCCGGGAGGACGCGGCGGGCCGGCCGGACCGCCACCGCCCCCGCAGCCGTTCAAGGCTTCTCCGGAGATCGCCAAGGCGCTGACCGGCCGATGGGTCGGCCGGCCGCAGCTCAAGACGATCGACTACGACATCGAAATCGAATTCACCGCGAATGCTGATGGCACGATCGTCGGGAAACTGATCCGAACGACGCTCCCGCAGGAACGGCCGATCAATCTGGGGTTCCGGAATTTCCGAATGAATGCCACCCGGCAAATCGCCTGGACGTTCCCGAACACGCAGGAATGGAGCTTCACCGGCACGCTATCCGA
>JBOGIQ010000430.1:0-4375 GCA_050742535.1 Vicinamibacterales bacterium
ATGGCACCGCGGTGGACACCGATGGCCGTTACTATGTGGCCACCAGGAGCGGCGTCCAGATATTTCTTCCCGACGGCACGTATGCGGGCACGATCTGGGTGCCGCAGTATCCGGTCAGCCTCACGTTCGGCGGCGCGAACAACGACGTGCTCTCTATCGTGGGCGAGTCGTCGGCGTGGGCCATCCAGACCAAGGTGCGCGGGTTCCGTCATCCCGAGGGCATGAACTGACCTGAGCGGAGGATCGCCATGAAACGTATGAGACCGTTCCTGTGTGCCGCCCTGCTTGGCGGAGCCGTCACCCTTCTCTGGCAGGAGCAGGCGGTCACCGCTCAGGCGACAGGCCTGGCCAAACGCATCGTTCACACCGATCCCGCGACGTTCCGGATGTCGCCGGCGGTGCACGGCGGTGCCGGCAGCATGGGGTTCACGGCGCTGCTCAATCGCGGCGCGGTGACACCGGAGTTCAATTTCCTGCATCGCGGCGTGATCCCGCCGGGCGCCGGCATCGGCCATCACTTCCACAACACGGTCGAGGAGATGTTCCTAATCCTGGACGGCGAAGCGCAGTTCACCATCGATGGCCGCACGGCCACCGTCAAGGGACCGGCCGGCGTCATCTGCCGCACGGGCCATTCGCACGCGATCTACAACGCGGGCTCGACGCCGGTGCAGTGGATGAACCTGAACGTGTCGCTGACCGCCGGCGTCTATGACGCGTTCGACCTCGGCGACACGCGCGCCAATGCGGCGCTGGACCCCATTCCAACGTTCATGACATTGCGGCTGGATCGGGCGCTGCTGCGGGCGCCGGGTGGACGCGGCCGCGGCGCGGCTCCTGCCGCTCCCGCCGCGAATGCCGTCCAGTCGCGCCGGGCCCTCGCTCCGTCGGTGTTCTCGACTACGTGGGCCTATGTCGATCACGTCCTGGTGCCGCCGGGAGGATCGACACCGGAACTGGCGCACGAGAGCGTCGGCGAGGCATATTACGTGCTGGCAGGAAGCGGCACGCTGACGGTGAAGAGCCCGGCGTCGGAGACGGCGCCCGTGCGCACCGGCGATGCGATCCCGATCCGCATCGGCGAGTCCAGTCAGTTCACCAACACCGGCTCCGAGCCGCTGGAGCTGTTCGTGATGGGCGTTGCGAAGGACATGGCCGCGAAGACGCTGCTGTTGTCCGGCGGGAAGTAGACGGACATCTGGAGGCAGATACGTGCACAGACGAGGGATCCTGAGGTCAGCAGTCATCGCGGCCGCCTCCGCGCTCGGCTTCGGGCGGTTCGCCAGGCCGGCACGCGCGCAGACGAAGCACATCCGCCTCTACGTCGAGATGGACGTCGCGCCCGCGCGCGAGAAGGAGATGCTGGACACGTTCCACAACGTGTTCGTGCCCGAGGCGGTGAAGCACGAGGGGTATATCCGCGTGAAGATGCTCAAGCGCCGCTCCTTCATCCAGGGGATGGCGCCGAAACAGCACAACTACCGCTTCGAGCTGGAGTTCGAGAGCGAGGAGCTGCGTCAGAAGTGGATCGCCTCGGCGGGACACCAGCGTGTCTGGCCCCTGGTCGAGCGGACGATGACGACGCTCAAGGACTACCCGGTCGTTTTGTACGACGAGGTGTGAGCGGGGACCAGGGATCAGGGATCAGGGATCAGGTAGAGGCCGACCTTGAGGTCGGCCTTTCATAGAGACAGGAGAGTGCAAAATGGGACGGCGATTCCCGGTTCTCAGGGTGCTGCTGCGCGTCGGCGCATTCGCCGCCTGCCTGCAGCTTGCAGTCGCGGCGCAGCAGCCCGCGGTGCCGGCCACGACTGGAGCTCCCGCGGCCCAGGCGCCCGGACGCGGGCGTGGCCCGCAGCCGGTCGATTCACGTGTCCAGATCCGCACGCACCATTTCGCCGAGACGAACGAGGACATACCGTACGCGCTCTTCGTGTCATCGAAGGTGAGGAAGGACCAGAAGGCGCCGCTGATCGTGACGCTGCACGGCCTCGGCGGGACGCATACGACGATGATGCGGCCCAACGCGATCGATCTCGCGGAAGCCGGCGGCTACATCCTGCTGGCACCGATGGGGTACAACCCGCGCGGTTGGTTCGGCGCGCCGGCGCCGCAGGGACGCCGCGGCGCTCCGCCCGCGAATGCAGCACCGAACGCCGCCCCGAACGCGGCAGCGCCCAACGCGGCTGCGCCAAATGCGGCCGCGCCCAATCCGGCAGCTCCGAACCAGGCAGCGCCAACTCAGACCGCGGCGGCACCGCAGGGACGACGTGGCGGGGGCGGTCTCACCAATGCCAACGATCCGCCGAACCTGCGCGAGCTGAGCGAGAAGGAAACGCTGCAGGTGATCGAGCTCGTGCGGAAGGAATTCACGGTCGACGACAATCGCACCTACGTGATGGGTCATTCGATGGGCGGCGCCGGCACGTTGTATCTCGCGATTAAATACCCGGAGCGGTGGGCCGCCGCCGCTGCCATCGCGCCGGCCGCGTTCAGCGTCGACAAGGAAGGCCTGTCCAAGATCCCGAAGATGCCCATCATGGTCGTGCACGGCGACATGGACACCGTCGTACCGACGTCGGTCGGACGCGCATGGGTCGAGGCGATGAAAGCGCTGAGCATGAACTACCAGTACATTGAAGTGCCGGGCGGGGACCATGGCACCGTGATCTCATCGCATCAGGCGGACATCTTCGCGTTCTTCGCCAAACACTCGCGCTGATCGCAACCGGGTCTTGTGAAAAGGATCCTCGGCGTGGCCTGCGTCGTCCTGGCCGTGGGAGTGGTGACTGCCCAGTCGCCGCTTCCGCGGTACGAGGTGAAACGCACCCCCGCTCCGCCTGCGATTGACGGGAGACTGGACGAGCCGGCGTGGGTGGCGGCGCCGGCGGTGACGCTGCAGTTCCTGTGGGAGTCGCAGACGGGGGCGAAACAAATGACCCGCGCGCGCCTCCTCTGGGACGCGCAGGCTCTTTACGTCGGCTTCGATGCTGACGACGCGGATATCACCGCGCAGTTCGAGCAACGCGACGATCCGACCTACCGCGACGACGCGGTCGAGATATTCATCAACCCGAACCCTCAGCAGGAGGTCGTGTACTACGGCTTCGAGATGAATGCTCGCGGCGTGCTGTACGACTACCTGAATTACAACAGCCGCACGCTGTTCAAGCGGTTCGACGCTACCGGCGTGAAGATCGCGACGTCGCTGCGGGGATCGCTGAACGTTCGCACCGATACCGACAGCGGCTGGAGCCTCGAGGCGATGATCCCGTGGCCCAATTTCGAGGAACTGTCGCGTCGCCCGCCGGCTGCAGGAGCTATCTGGAAAGTGAACTTCAATCGCTGGGATGGCGTCGAGCCGAACCGCCGCATGAGCATCTGGTCCGACCCGCAGAACAACCAGTCGTGGCCGCACGTTCCGTCGCGGTTCGGAGAGATTGTGTTCGTCGAGTAGAGCCGATCGAGTTCGCAACGAGGAGCCATGATGCGCGCATTCCTGTTCGCACTCAGTGTCCTGCTGCTGTCCTCTCCGTCTGTCTTCGCGCAGTCGCCGCGCACCACCCCGGCAGCGTGCGAGGCGCTGCAGAAGCTCCAGCTCGATGGCGTGGCGCTTACGGTGACGAAGACCCAGTGGTTTGCCGCGGGCGCACCGCTGCCTGGTGGCCGCGGCGGCGGTGCAGCGCCTGCAGCCACGAATCTGCCTGCCTACTGCCGCGTCGACGGGGTCATCGACCGGCGCACGGGCGTGCCGGCGGGAACGATGTACGGCATCGGGTTCGCGCTTGCGCTGCCTGAGGCCTGGAACGGACGGTTTCTGATGCAGGGCGGCGGCGGCCTGAACGGTTCGGTGCAGAACCCGCTCGGCACGTCGGCGGCCGGCGATCGCTCCGCGCTCGCGCGCGGCTTTGCCGTCGTCAGCACCGACACCGGGCATACAGGAAAGGGCGGCTTCGACGGCACCTTTCAGCAGGACCAGCAGGCAAGTCTTGATTTTGCGTATGCCGCGATCGGCCGCGTCGCGGAGCTCGCGAAGCGCATCATTGCGACGCACTACGGGACCCCGCCTGAAAAGTCGTATTTCGCCGGCTGTTCCACCGGGGGGCGCGAGGCGATGCTGATGACGCAGCGCTACCCGCTCCTCTTCGACGGCGTGATTGCCGGCGCGCCCGCGATGCGCACAAGCTACTCGGGCATCGGCGATCGCTGGGTGGCGGCGACGCTCAACGAGGTGGCGCCGAAGGACGCGCAGGGGCAACCGATTACGCGCAACGCACTGACGGAGGCACAGAAGCAGGCGGTGATCAACGGCATCGTGGCGGCGTGTGACGCTAACGACGGCGCTGCCGACCGGATGGTCTTCAACGTGAACGCC
>JBOGIQ010000431.1:0-4365 GCA_050742535.1 Vicinamibacterales bacterium
TGCGCGACGTCGTATGGCTGCAGGAAGAGCCCGAGAACATGGGCGCGTGGGAGTTCATCCGTCCGCTGCTCGACGAGATGATCGGCGACCGGTGTCCGCTTCGGTATATCGGACGCGCACGCAGCGCGAGCCCGTCGGAGGGGTCATCGGCGTGGCACCAGCTGAATCAGAAGGTGCTCGTCGAACAGGCCTTCGATCGCGATGTCGCGCCCACGGATCCGTCGATGGTGCTGTCAAAGGAAGTTCGGAGCCTCGCAGCTTCTAAACGTTGAGTATGACCAACATCGTCGTCCCTGAACTCGGTGAATCGGTCGTCGAAGCGCGCGTCGCGCGCTGGCTGAAAAAGGAGGGCGACCGCGTCGAGGTTGGCGATCCGCTCGTCGAGCTCGAAACGGAGAAGGTCGACCTGGAAGTAAACGCGGACAAGGGCGGCGTGCTTGCCAGCATCAAGCGGCGCGAGGGCGAGGACGTCAAGATCGGTGAGCTGCTTGGAGTCGTCGACGAGACCGCGGCGGGAGCGGCGGCGTCCGCCGGGAACGGCTCGAGCGGCTCCCCCGCCAAGACCGCGGCCCCGTCGGCGGCGCCGGCGGCACAGCCGCAGACGGACCAGAAGGCGACTCCGACGGCGCGGCGAATGGCGCGCGAGCACGACGTTGACCTCGGTGCGGTCCAGGGATCGGGCGCGTCGGGACGCGTGATGAAGCAGGACGTCAAGGAGGCGATCGAGAAGCCCGCCAGCGCCACCCCTAAACGGGCGGCCTACGACTCCACGCAAGCACCTGCGCCGAGTCCTCAGGTTCCGCCGCGTCCGTCCGGCGATCGCAGCGAGCGGCGCGAGCGCATGTCGAAGCGGCGCGAAACGATCGCCCGGCGGCTGGTCGAGGCGCAGCACAACGCCGCGATGCTGACGACGTTCAACGAGGTGGACATGACGGCGATCATGAGCCTCCGCGAACGCCGCAAGGACGCGTTCAAGAAAGAGTACGGGGTCAGCCTTGGTATCGCCTCGTTCTTCGTCAAGGCCGCCGTCGCCGCGCTGCGCGCGTTTCCACAGCTGAACGCCGAAATTCAGGGCACCGACATCGTCTACAAGAGCTACTTCGACATCGGCATGGCGGTCGGCGCCGAGGGCGGCCTCGTCGTGCCGGTGATTCGGGACGCGGATCGGTTGTCGTTCTCTCAGCTGGAGCTGGCGATCCGTCGTTTCGCGCAGAGCGCCGCCGACGGCACGCTGACCCTCGACGATCTCAAGGGCGGCACCTTTACGATCACCAACGGCGGCGTCTTCGGGTCCCTCTTGAGCACGCCGATCCTCAACCCGCCGCAGGTCGGAATCCTCGGGCTCCACAAGATCCAGGACCGTGCGGTGCCGGTGAACGGCCAGGTTGCGATCCGGCCGATGATGTACCTCGCGCTGTCGTACGATCATCGAATCGTGGACGGGCGGGAAGCGGTGCAGTTCCTCGTGAAGATCAAGGAGTTCATCGAGGATCCGGGTCATCTCCTTCTGGAAAGCTGAGTGATGTTGATACGTGTGTTTCTGGCCGGACTTCTGCTCGCGACGTTCAGCGCGGCGGCGGGTGCGCAGCTGTCGCCGTACACGCCGCCCGCGGACCTGACATCGCCTCCCGGCGACGCCGCCAAGGCTGCATCGGGCTTGATTTCGAAGGTGCTGACGCCTGGTACGGGCACCCGGAAGCCGGATGCGACGGACATCGTGACGGTGCACTACACCGGCTGGGTCGCCAGCGACGGACGGATGTTCGACAGCTCGATCGCCCGTGGAGCGGCCTCGACGTTCCCGCTGGCAAAGGTCATGGCCGGCTGGCGCGAATGCGTACAGCTCATGACTGTCGGCGAGAAGCGCCGATGCTGGATTCCCGAGACCCTCGCGTACCGGGGCCAGCCAGGCCGGCCAGCCGGCACCGTCGTGTTCGACCTCGAGCTCATCGACACGCGGGTCAGCCCGACGATCCCGCCGCCCGACGTCAAAGCGCCGCCGGACGACACGAAAAAGACGGCGACCGGGCTGGCCTATCGGGTGCTGCGTCCCGGCACCGGCCCGCGCAATCCGGCCGCGTGGTCAAAGGTGACCGTGCATTACACCGGCTGGACGACCGACGGGAAGATGTTCGACAGCTCGATCCTGCGCGGGAAGCCGGTGACATTCGAGCTGAGCGGGGTCATTCCCGGCTGGACCGAAGGCGTGGCCCTGATGGTCGAGGGCGAACAGACGCGGTTCTGGATTCCGGAGAGTCTCGCGTACAAGGGAGAGGCCGGTCAGCCGAAGGGCATGCTGGTCTTCGACGTCGAGCTGATCCGGATCGAATAATCCATCGTAGGGCGCCCCGTGAGGGGTGCCTCATTCCTCCGACATATACGGGTATCGGTAATCGCGCGGCGGCGAGAACGTTTCCTTCGTCGTCCGCGCGCTGACCCAGCGCAGCAGGTTGATCTTCGAGCCTGCCTTGTCGTTCGTTCCCGACGCCCGCGCCCCGCCGAACGGCTGCTGACCGACCACCGCTCCCGTAGGCTTGTCGTTGACGTAGAAGTTGCCGGCCGCGTGCCGAAGAGCCTGCGCCGCCTCGCGAATCGCGCCGCGCTCCCGCGCAAACACCGCACCGGTCAATGCGTAGGGTGACGTGTGATCGATCACGGAAAGCGTCTCCAGCCACGCGTTGTCCGCGTAGACATAGACCGTAACGACAGGCCCGAAGATCTCCTCGCACATCAACCGGTAGCCGGGTTCAGGCGCCTGCACCAGCGTCGGCGCCACGAAATAGCCGGTCTCGTCGGACGCCGTTCCGCCCTCGATGATCGTGGCGTTCTTTCGCGCGTCCTCCAGGTACCCGGAGATCTTCTCGAACGACTTGCGGTCGATCACGGCGCCCATGAAGGTCCTGAAGTCCGCGACGTCGCCAACCTTGATGTCGCGCATCATCGCCACGACGCGCTCCTTGACCTCCGGCCACAGCGATTTCGGAACGTAGATGCGGCTCGCGGCCGAGCATTTCTGGCCCTGATACTCGAACCCGCCGCGGACAACGGCCACGGCAAGCTCCTGTACGTCGGCGGACGGGTGCGCAACGATGAAATCCTTGCCGCCGGTTTCGCCGACGAGCCGCGGATAGCTCCTGTAGCGGGCGACGTGCTGGCCGACCTTCGTCCACATCGACTGGAACACGGCCGTGCTGCCGGTGAAGTGAATCCCGCCCAGCTCCGGTGAATCGAGCAGGATGTTCGAAATCTCCACGGCGTTCCCCGGAACGAAGTTGATCACGCCGGGCGGCATGCCGGCAGCCTCGAGCAGCTTGAGGATGTAGTAACCGCTCAGCATCGCGCTCGACGCCGGTTTCCAGATGACGGTATTGCCCATCAACGCCGGCGCGGTCGGCAGGTTGCCGCCGATCGACGTGAAGTTGAACGGCGTCACCGCGTAGACGAACCCTTCGAGGGGGCGGTACTCGAGGGCGTTCCATGCGGCGCTGGTGCTGATCGGCTGCTCTTCGTACAGCTGCTGCGCGAAGTACGGGTTGAAGCGCCAGAAGTCCACCATCTCCGCCGCCGCGTCGATCTCCGCCTGGAACGCGTTCTTCGACTGCCCCAGCATGGTCGCCGCGTTCATGGTCGCCCGCCACGTCGTGTTCAGCAGCTCCGCCGCGCGCAGCATCACGGCCGCGCGCTCGTGCCACGCCCAGCTCGCCCATTCGCGATGTGCCTCTGCCGCCGCGGCGACCGCCTGCCGCACGTGCTCCGGCCCCGCGGCGTGCCATTCGCCGAGCACGTGCCGATGGTTATGCGGCATGACCACCGGCTGCGTACGTCCGGTGCGGATCTCGCGGCCGCCGATGACGACCGGAATGTCGACGCGCTCCGACGCCATTTCCTTCAGGCGCGCTTTCAGCTCGGCGCGTTCAGGAGAACCTGGAAGGTATGACCGGTTGAAGTCGTTGACGGGCTCAGGTACGCGAGGAATGCCGTTGAAGGACATAAGACGGATATTACTAGGAGAGCAGTAATGCAAAATTCAAAATGCAAAATGCAAACACGGCATATCCGGCTAACATCCGTCGCTTCGTGCTGACGACGATCGCTCCGAGGATTCGAGCGATCTGATCACCCTCACCACGCAGGTCCCGCAGCTCGGCCTCGGGGCCGATTTCTAGTTCAGCACATATGCGGATCCAATAGATGGCTTCGCGTGATTCGCGCAGCGAGATCTGCACGTACTTCAGAAACGACGACGCCGCTTTGGCCTCTTCGAGGTTCGCACCCACCGATGTCGCAGAGCGGAGTAGCTGATCGACGGTCGAGCGCAGCTTGTATTCAGTGTCGAGGCTGACCACGAGCGATGAGACTGCGCAC
>JBOGIQ010000432.1:0-4360 GCA_050742535.1 Vicinamibacterales bacterium
GTCTAGCGCAACGTCAGATCGTGGAGCGAGCCTTGTCAGGCTCGCGGGCGCCACGGCACGCCAATTGTCGGCGCCACGATCGACCATCTGACCCCCAGGCCGATTCCAGCTGATTGTTGAAACCTGTTGCAGAAGGTTGGCCCCAATGGCTTGATGTTGAAGTGGTTACAGCTGCCGTTTGGCGAACTGTAGATAGTTGTGGTTCTTTGGTGCACTCGCCCACTACAAAATCATCTACAGCCAACAAATCCGAACGAGTGTGTGGCTCTATCGAACAGGCTCCGTTTTCGCGCGGACTTCGGCGCCCCCGCCGAAATAGACCGCGGCATCAGCCATCTGACCGAGTGTCAGCGAGCTGCCCTTGAACACGCTCACGCAATCGTCTGGAAGACGCTTGGCAGCGCGGCAGTTCATCAGTTTTCCGCCCACGAATTCCTCCGCGGTGAAATCCCGGAACGGCGATCGTGCAAGCGACACCAGCACCGGCCGCACCTGCGTCTTCAGAGCGCGGTCGAACTTCAGATAATCAGAAACGAGGATGCCGGAGACGGGCGGGTCAGCCTTCGGCTGGGAGCCAACCGGTATCACCGCGAAGGTGCGGCCGGGATAATCGACTTCGAGTCTCTGGACGATTCCGCCCCCGGCTCCGGTAAGCAAGTCGCCAACATCGCCCGCCGTCCGATAGAAGTGCGCGGCTCCGTAGAGAACCAGGGCCTTGCCGGCCTGTTGAAGCACGTGTGCCTTCAAAAGGGAGACAGCGAACGCGTCGCGATTCTTTTCGTCCGGCGGTCCGGGATCGCCCCCATAGACGCGAATGCGCTCATCGGCGGGCAGCTTCAAATTGACCTCGCGGACAGCCGCGAAAAAGTCCGGGTAGATTGGCGAGATGGGTCCGTTCGAAAGCCATCTGACACTCTTCCACACCTGTTCAACCTGCGCGAACGGTACGTCTTCACCCCTGAGATAACGATCAAGCGTCGGCTGGTGAGATGCGCTGCCGAACTCGACCACGATCGATCGCACCTTCTTCGCAAACTCAGGATGACGAACGAGCGCTATTCGCAGATCGGAATCCCGTCCCTGGCCGTGGTCCTCGCCCAGCGCCAGAATGTCAACGTGATCGAACGCGGCAATCAGGGCCCGAACAATCCCGTCAAGACCCGCGGATTCGTCAGGCAGGCGCAAGGTCGGTAACGTCGCGCCCTGCAGCGCCTGCGCATGAATTGGCGCCTGAACAGTCAGACCAGCCGTAGCGAGCGTACTCGTCGGGACCACCATCGCTCCGACGAGCCGCAGAACGGCGCTTCTAGCAGTCACCGACACGAATGTCATGACGCACCTTGAGGTTTAGACATGCGGCGCCATGGATTGGTTAGCGCTGAGGTCCAACTACAGCTTCATCTACCCTCAGGCAACTCAATTCTCCGTCGGCCGCTCCACTCGCTCAATGAACAGGGCCTCCTGCGGCAGTGTCGTTTCCTCCAGCTTCAGCCCGACCTCCTCCAGTGCCTTGAACAGCGAAGGCTTGGACGAGCCTCCGTCGTTCAACCGCGCGAATTCGAGATCAAGGTAGAAGCCGTCCTTGATAATCGACTCATCCGATCCCGCATCCCCCATCCCCAATCCCTAATCCCCGGTCTGAAGGGACCTAATTCGGACCCGGCCGTTCGACGTGATCCACGACGACGAACGGACGAGATGCCTTTGACGGCACGAGCCTGAGTCCGAGTTGCTCCTCGATCGCGGTAAAGACGTTGGCCGCTCGCGGCACATCAGCCGTCGTCTCCGGACGCAGACGTTCCCGAAGGTCCACGAATTCGAACACGAAGTTGAACCTGTCGGCGATCCCGGTTTTGTCGATGACCCGGGCGCCGAGACTGAACGGGGCACCCAGGGCGCTGGCCAGGGTAGCCAGCGGCGCCGCGCCGGAAACCATGACCAGGTTCGGGCCGTTGGTCTCAGGTGCCAGGCCACAGCTTGGCTTCTGGCCGTTTCGCACCTCCTTGAACGTGCGGGGAACGAGCCCAACGCCCGGTTGAAACGCTTCGCACGCGCTCGTGTCGACGGCCTTGATCTTCAAACCACCTCGAGCGACCGTCAGGTCGAACGCGGGGACGTCTTCCATCTCGACATGGGCCTTCAACTGGAATCGTTTCTCCAGCAGCGCCCGAAGCATCGGTCCGCTCATCGTCTCCGCGTCAGATGCGCCGTCCGCGACCGCCTCGATCGTGTACCGCTCTTCGCGGATCCAGTCGGGACCGCCCCTGACACGCCTGCCATCCTCCTCGCCGGCGCCGTAGACGAGGCCCATCGGAAGACCTCGGCTGGCAGGGCCGATGCGGTCCGAGTTGACCAGCGCGTACGGACCGTAGTTATAGGCCGTCCTGATAATCGTGGCCAGTGTCATGCACAAGGCGTATGTGCGGCCCGGTGACATATAGAAGCTGTTGGCGCCGCCGCCGCGCGCGCCGGGCGGCAAGGGGGGAAGATTGTCGGGGTCGCACTGTTTGACCGAGGCTTCTTCGAACTGCGAGACTGCGGGCTTGCCTTTCGCCGCGACTGGGCGCACTGCGCTGTTCACTGGCTGAAGCAGACCGGCGGTTTCTCCGATCCCCTTTGCAAATGCGGCCAGAAGCCTCAGATGTGCGTCCGCATTGCGGCTCCACGCGACTTCTTCCGCCAGCGGACGTGCGGCGTGGGTGAGGCTCGTCGAGACCTGCTGCCCGGGGCGCAGCTTCGTCTCCGACACTCCCTCGCGCACCCGCGCTTCGCCCTCGATCACCCCGACACCTGAGCCATCCTCCGCGGCCTTGACCAGGGATGTCGTGCCGGCAACGGACACGGTCATGTCTTTCGTCTGCACATACAGACGATCGGAGGACGCTTTCGTTGCGCTTACGATAATGCTGCCCGCATCAAGGTGAATCTTCAGACCGTCCGGCTCGCGCTTCCAGGACAGCTGCGCCTCGGAACCCATCTCGACGCGCGATCCATCCGCCAGGCCGAGCACGGTGCTTGCGCCGTTCGATCTGACGGTCTCCTCCGCTCGAATGTGATCGCCCACGCGAATCTGTGTGCGGCCGCCGTCTGCAAGACGATACAGCGAACTGTCGGCCGCTTCGACGACGGCAGAGGCCTGCGGGCGAAAGGCACTGCCCCAGAACACGATTGACACCGCGATCGCTGCTGCCGCTGCGATCGAGACACCGCTGCGCCACCAGGACGCTCTCGCAGCGGCGTCCGGAAGTGGCGTCTGCTGCAGACGCGGCGGGGTCGCACGCAGCCGGTTGAGGATCCGCTCGCGGGACACCGCCATCTCGAAGTCCGAGGGCGACGCCACCTGGCGATCGATCAGCGTCTTCATCCTCTCGTTTGTCAGCTTCATACGTTCTCTCATTCGGATCCGGCGGCTCGCAGCAGCGTCCTCAGCTTCGCGCGGATCCGGAACAGGGTGACCGCGATGCTCCCGCGGGACGTGCCAAGCAGCGCCGCGATCTGTGCATCGGTGTAGTCGTGCTTGTAGTGCAGCATCAGAATCTCGAGGGCGCGCGGCTTCAGCTGGGCCAACGCATCCGTCAGCTGGTCATGAAGCTCGTGCTCGCGAGCGGCGTGTCGCTCCTGGGCAGGAGCAACAGATATCGCCAGATCTTCGACGCCGTCCACCAGCTTCTGGCGCTTTCTGGCGCGCAGCGTGTTCAGCGACAGATTGACGACGGCCCGATGCAGATATCCCGGCGGGTTGCGTTTGAGCTCGGGGGCGAATCCGTTCTGAAGCAGCCTGACGAACAGCGATTGCAGCACGTCCTCGGCGTCGTCGCGGTTTCCGGTGACGCCGTAGGCGGTGCGATACAAGAGGTGGTAGTGCTCGTTGAAGAGCGTCTCCAGGTCGGCGGGCAGCGTCTCGCGGCTTTGAGCGGCGATCATGGGTCGTCCTGTGTTCTACGACACCGGCCCCCCCGGTTTTGTTAACGACCTATCGTGCTGCCCCCTTCCCCCTGGACCCGGGAATCATAGAAGCGCAGGCCTGTCCATATGGCCGGGCGCTCGACAGTCGCGCTACTCTTATGCCACTCACGGATTGGGCTCAATTCAGAAAATAAGGGGTAATCGCCATGGGTGCACGATCTCGCTCGGTCTTTCTTGCATCGCTGGTTGCGGCAGTCCTGCTCGGCGGCGTATTCGCGGTCGTCCAGGCCCAGAACGCAGGAGCGCCAGCCAAGGCGACCAAATGGTCGGATCCGGCCACCTGGCCCAACAACAAGGTGCCGGCCGCGGGTGACAAGGTCGCCATCGCCAAGGACAAGAACGTGATCCTCGACGTCAAGACGCCGGCGCTGGGCGGCGTGACGATCGACGGCAC
>JBOGIQ010000433.1:0-4350 GCA_050742535.1 Vicinamibacterales bacterium
AGCCAGAACAGCGTGGCGTTGTCGAGCACGTCATCGCGCGTGAGCCCCTCGGGCACACCGTTGAAACTGCGCGCGATCAACTCGAGACTGCGTCTGTCGTGGTCGATGAGGAACGTGGCGAGACCGACGGGAGAATCGGTGAGCGCCGTCAGCGTCTGCGGCCGGGTTCCCATCAGGAACGCGTAGTAGGGATCCCGGTAGAAGGCCGCCAGCTGCTCGTATGCTTGCCCTTCGTCCGCGGAGAGACCGTCCGGCACCGGCGCGCCGCGAAACGCCGCCGAATCCATCGCGCGCGGAATCGCATTGGGCATGTTGGTGTGGATGGCGAGCAGCCCTTTCGGAGCCTGCGCGCCCATCACATCGGCGATGATCGCGCCCCAGTCGCCGCCCTGTGCCACGTACTGCAGGTAGCCGAGGCGCTGCATCAGCACGTGCCAGGCGCGCGCGATGCGCTCCGGTCCCCAGCCGATACTGGTCGGCTTGCCCGAGAAGCCGTAGCCGGGCATGGACGGAATCACCACGTCGAACGCGTCGGCGGCGCCTCCACCGTGCGCCGTCGGGTTCGTCAGCGGCTCGATGAGCTTGAGCTGTTCGACGACGGAACCGGGCCAGCCGTGGGTGATGATGACGGGGAGCGCGTTCTCGTGCTTCGATCGCACGTGAATGAAATGGATGTCGAGGCCATCGATTTCGGTAACGAAGTTGGGTACGGCGTTGAGGCGCGCCTCGACCTTGCGCCAGTCGTAGTCGGTGGCCCAGTAGCGCGCGAGCTTCCGGACGGTGTCGAATGGCACGCCCTGCGAGAAATCGGAGACGGTTTCACGCTCGGGCAGACGCGTCATCTGGACGCGCCGGCGCAACTCCGTCAGTTCCGCCTCCGGGATCTGGACGCGAAACGGGCGAAGTCCGGTTTTGTCGGTCGTCCGATCGCTGCGCTGTTCGGTCAGAGTCGGTGGTGTCATGCTGCCTCCTGCCGGCGCATGACACCAGACGCGCGGCGTCCAATCTATGCGATTCCGGCAGCCGGAGAGCTCGCCTTCATACGGGGAATCTGATGATTGCGCTGAACGACGTCGGAGCACACGCGCGCGAAGACACCGCGGGGCAGTGGTCGGTGCGGTTCGGACTCTACCTGCCGGGCATTACGTTCAACAAGGGATATCGCCTCAAGCTCCGGATCATCCACGAGGCAGACCAGTTCACGAGAGACATCGAGCCGAGGGACTTCTGGATGTCGTGGAACAACGGATCCGCGCTGGATCTGTGGACCACCGACGTGCCGTTCGTTCCCGGTGCGTCCGGCCACTTTGGACACGAGGGCGGCTACCTGTATCGCTATCAGCTTCAGCGCGACGGACGCGACGTGGCGTTCTGGTTCTCGGATCCGTTTGCGCGTGCGAGCGGCCTTGGAACACTCTCGGCATTCACGCTCGACAGCCAGGCGCAGCCGTTCCAGTGGACGGACGCGGGATACGCGACGCCGGAGGTCGATGAGCTCGTCGTCTACGAGGTGAACGTTCGCGAGTTCAACATCGATTTCGACGGCCTGACGGCGCAGCTCGACTACATCCGCGGGCTCGGCGTCAACGTCCTCGAGCTGATGCCGGTCTCCAACGTCAAGGAAACCGCGGAGTGGGGCTACACGCCGCTGGACTTCTACGCACCGGACGAGCGGCTCGGCGGCGCGAAAGGATTGAAGCGTCTGGTCAACGCCGCGCACGCGCGAGGAATGGCCGTGATCCTCGATTCGGTGTACGCGCACACGCATCCCGAGTTCACCTATCACCTCGTGTATGCGGCATCGGGCGAGCCGAACCCGATGCTCGGCCGGTTCGAGGGCGAGTTTTTCGACTGGCCCGGCATCGACTACCGGAAGCCGTTCGCCCGCGAGTACTTCCTCACGCTGAACAAGTACCTGCTCGACGAGTACCACGTGGACGGCTTCCGCTACGACTACGTCCCCGGCATGTATGACGGCCCGATGGGGCAGGGTTACGCCGATCTCGTCTTCCGGACATACCAGCACTCGAAGACCATCGCGCGATTCCAGGCCCCGCACGGCAGAAGCCGCATCATTCAGTGCGCGGAGCATCTGCCGGACGCGGCCGGAATCCTTCGCGCCACACACTCGAACTGCGCGTGGCAGAACGGTCTGCTCGATCGCTCGCGCGAAATGGCGCACGGCGGGCTGGTGACGGAACGGCTGGCGCATCAACTGGATCCCGAATTCCTCGGCTACCCCACCCAGCACACGGCTGCCGGAGACACCTTCCCCGTGGCGCCGTTTCAGTACCTCGAGTCGCATGACCACGCACGGTTCATCAACCAGTTCGGCGGCGTCACCATCCGGGATCTGCTCGGCGAGCGCTTCGGCAATCGCGATCGCTACTTCAAAGTGCAGCCGTACGTGATCGGTCTGTATACGGCCAAGGGCATCCCGATGCTCTGGTGCGGCCAGGAATTCGCCGAGAGCTGGGGGGTGCCCGGCGGAGGACTGGGTCGAAATCTCTTCGAGCGGCCGCTGCACTGGGAGTTCTTCTACGACGAAGCCGGCAAGGCGCTGGTGCGCCTGCATCGCGTGATGGGAACGCTGAGAAGGACGCACCGCGCGCTGCGCAGCCGGGGTTTCTTCTATTACTTCCACGACAGCGCGCACCTGGCACAAGGCGTCTTGGCCTATCGTCGGAAAGCCGATGCCGACGGTGGCGCCCCGGCCGAGGATCTTGTCGTCGTCCTCAATTTCAGTGATAACGAATCCGCGCCGTGGATTCCGTTTCCTTCCGCGGGCATCTGGCGCGAACAGATTGATGGAACGCAGCCGGCGGTGAACGTTGCGACGGCCGGTCAATGGCTGCCGGTGACCGTGCCGTCGAACTACGGCGCCGTCTACAAGCTCACCTGAGGTCCGCCTGAAGGCGGATTAGGGAGATCCCTTGCCGGGTGGTTTGCCTGGTTCTTCCGACCAGCGGTGATTACATGCCGGGCACCAGCACATTTTGACGCCGGGGAACTTGTCCTCGACAACGCCAACTGGTTTACCGCATGAGGGACAGACGAGACCGGTCCGCGGAGGAGTAGCAGGCATCCAGCTCAACTATCGATCCGCTAAGCCGTTGCGTCAATTGCACTTTGGTTGGGTTGGGAACGCGGATTTGTGAAACATCGCGCACATCCACCCGAGAGACCTTGCAGAATCAGAGCGCGCGCTGAAGCAGATCGATGTTGTCGTGAGTGCGCGGCTGCAGCACGCGTTGGAGGAGTGCGGCGGCCGGGTGAAGGAAGCCGCCGCACGATTGGGAGCCAGAAAGAGCGTCTGGAAAAATTGAAACCGGAGGCGCCACGGTGTCGAACGGCCCACGCGGGCCACCGTCGGCGCCTGATCGGTCACAGCAGCGTTCGTCAGGGAAACACATGGTCAGGACAGCCGCGTAGGGAGCAACGTCGATGCCGTCCCGGTCGCGCGAGGAAACCGCGGCGAATGATGAATAGCGGCGTGCAGTTTCGCGAATGAAATCGTGCGACTCGAATCCACACGGGTGTACCGCGACGAAGCAGCGGCGTGTCCCGGTGTTGTGCAACGGAACAGCGCTCGCGCAGTAGCGTGCACGTGGGTTTGTTTCGGAGCAGGGGCGAGTGTCCGTATCGGCTACTTCACGCGCCGGCGCCACTGCGCGGATTATAGGTTGCCTGGGTGGCCTGGGTGGCCTGGGTGGCCTGGGTGGCCTGGGTGGGTTGGGTGGCCTGGGTGGCCTGGGTAGGCGCACAATACGCGCGTCATGAACACTTACAGCGTCGCTGCCGCCGTCGCCACAGTGGGTGCCCTCATCGCGTGCGCTTCACCCGCCTCCGCCGCCACCTGTGACAGCCTTCGATCGCTGTCGCTGCCGAACGTGGCCGTGACGCAAGCGCTCGTCGTCGGCGCGGGTCAGTTCTCGCCGCCGGGGAGCGGCGGCAAGGTGCCCCCCGTCGCCGCGAAGCTGCCGGAGTTCTGCCGTGTCGCGGCGACGCTGACGCCGACGCGCGATTCGGACATCAAGATCGAAGTGTGGATGCCGGCGCAGGGCTGGAACGGAAAGTTCATGGGTGTCGGCAACGGCGGCTGGGCCGGCAACATCAGCTACCCGGCAATGGCGGAAGCGCTCGGGCGCGGCTATGCAGTCGCGTCAACCGACACCGGGCACACGGGCAACGGCGGCGACGCCAGCTTTGCGCTCGGCCATCGCGAAAAGCTGATCGACTTCGGCTATCGCGCCGTGCACGAGATGACGGCGGCCGCGAAAGCGTTCGTGAAGGCGTTCTACGACAACGCACCGCGGCTCTCGTACTGGAATGGCTGTTCGACCGGGGGGA
>JBOGIQ010000434.1:0-4342 GCA_050742535.1 Vicinamibacterales bacterium
GTGCTGACTCAGCTCAAGATTCGCAATTTTCGCGGCTTTCGAAATCACACCCTGCCAATGCGCCGCGCGACACTTGTTGTCGGGCGAAACAATGCCGGAAAGTCGACCGTCGTAGAAGCACTTCGCCTGCTGTCGATTGTGACGACACGCTTCAAAGCGCTTGGTTATCACGAAGGACCGGATTGGGGTCAGATTCCCAAAAGGGAGTATGGGGTCCGTCCGTCGCTTAAATGGCGGACGTGGACCCGGATGACGTCCTGATTGTGGATCGCAAGAGGAGCACTTCGGGTTTTGCGTCTGACACGGCTTCAGTACAGCGCCTCGTCGAGCACATCGGCAGCGTTCACAATCTGCAACTGGCCCGACTTTGGAACGCTCGGCGATGCTTGCTGGTTGAAGGTCGCGACATGAAGTTGCTTAGCGTCGTGCATCGGACGGTATGTCCAGAATCAGAGTCGCTAGAATCGATTCCGCATATCGAGATCGGAGGTTGGGGCGGGTGGTCGTACGCAATCGGCTCGACGCTATTGCTCCGCAATTCAGGCGGTGAAGAGATTACGGTCTATTGCATTCTCGATCGCGACTACCACTCGGACGATGCGGTCTCGAAGAGATACGAAGATGCCGCCCGCAGTGGTGTAAATCTGCATGTGTGGACACGTAAAGAGATTGAGAATTACTTCGTTTGCCCAGCAGCTATCGTGCGCGCGATTTCACGGCGGATGCCTGCGCGAACGTCTTCGCCTACGCTTGATGAAATCAATGTGCAGCTCGAAATCGTCTGCAATGCACTCAAGGATGAAACGTTCGACGCTATGGCAGCGGAGATCCTTGCCGACAATCGCGCGCTCGGTGGTGGTGGTGCAAACAAAGCAGCCCGCCAGATAATCAACGACCGATGGAGTTCTCTCGAGGGAAAGTTGGCCGTCGTATCCGGCAAGAGGCTTTTAGCGGAGTTATCCCAATGGACCCAGGCGCAGTTCGGTCCCGCAATCAGCGCCTCAGTCGTCGCGCGGGAAATGACAGCATCGGAGATCGATTCTGAGCTTGCAGATCTGCTCCGCGCTATTGATGCGCGTGGCAAACTGCGCACCGCGTCGGACGCGGCCTCGAATTCGATACGTGCTGCAACGAAAGGAATCGACGCGAAAGCGTAATCAGTCAGGAGGACTTGATGTGGCCCCGAGATTCCTACACCGGTCCCGGTGGTGGACTGTACGCAGGTCCCGGAGGAGGAATGTACACGGGTCCTGCTGGTGGAGCGTACACGGGTCCAGGAGGCGGGCTCTACACCGGGCCAGGCGGCGGACTCTACACAGGCCCGGGCGGCGGACTTTATACAGGACCTGATGGTGGTCTTTATACAGGACCTGGTGGCGGACTCTACACGGGACCCGGAGGAGGTCTCTATGCCGGGCCTGGCGGCGGCCTGTACACCGGGCCAGGCGGTGGACTCTATACAGGTCCAGGGAACCCCGCTTATCGAAGCAACTGGCCCACGCGTGAGGCCTTGATTGAAGCGCTGGCGGATCTCGGGATGGATGACGTCGTCGAGATCCTTCGAGACGCATGGGGACTCTGACGCTTCTGAGGGTTCCCTAAAGGTTCTAGTCCGACCAACGTCGCCAACGCTTGCCAGTGTCGCGGATGTGGACGATGGCGCCCCGCTCGAATATCGACTCCATGCGGCTTCGCCAGACCGAGCGCAGCCGCTACCTGTATCCGCCGATTGATCGGGGCGACGACGGACCGGCGTGGACGTTCGACGCATGGGGCTGGATGCTGCGCGAAGGCCTCGGGCTATCCCCGTCAAGTTCAGGCGGGGATAGGAGCTAGCGCGAGAAAAGTGACACCCCCCTTGCCCGCCCCCGCTTAGCGCGCGTGAGTTCGCGCCTGACCGCCCCTTGACACACGCTCTACATATGTAGTTGGATCCACCACTATGGTAGTGGACATATGGCGCGACGCCCGACGCTGAGCCGCCTTGAACTCCGCATCATGGAGATCCTCTGGACGCGCGGTCCGTGCTCGGTCCGCGAGATTCACGAGGCCCTACCCGAGAAGGGGCGCCCGGCGTTCAGCACTGTGGGGACGATGATCTACCGCCTGGAGAAGAAACAGGCGCTCCGGTGTGTGAAGCGGATCAGCAACGCGAACATCTTCGACGCCGTCATTTCCCGCGATGAGGCACACACCCGGTTGGTCGATGACCTGCTCGCACTCTTTGATGGTCATGCGAAACCGGTGATGGCGCGGCTGGTTCAGGCGGGCAAGCTGACATTGGACGACATCCGCGAGGCGGAGGAAGCCGTCAAGAAGATTACGAAGAAAGGCAGAAATCGATGACCGAATGGCTGTCGTTCGATGTGCTCGCCCATCTCTGGCAGTCGACGCTGGTCATCGGCGTTGTGTGGCTGCTGACGCTCGCGCTGCGAGGGAATCGCGCACACGTGCGCCATCGGTTATGGCTGGCCGCCTCGGTGAAGTTTCTCGTGCCGTTCTCATGGTTCGTGTCGCTTGGTGCACAGGTCGAATGGCGCACGGCACCATCACTCGCACAACCGGCGGCAACGTTCGTCATGGAAGAGATTCTGGCACCTCCCGTGATTGCGGCTGTGGTGTCTACGCCGACGGCGCAGTCCACCTTGCCGTGGCCGTGGATGTTGGCGTCCATCTGGGCTGTGGGTTTCGCGGGCGTGCTGTTCTGGTGGTGGCGTCAGTGGCGTCTTGTTCAGGCGGCATTGGGCCAGGCGAAACCGATCGCGCCAGGGTCCGCGTGCGACGTCGCCGACCTCACGGTGATGTCATCGGCCTGGACATTCGAGCCGGGTGTGATCGGAATCTGGCGCCCGGTCCTGCTGTTACCTGAGGGCCTCGCCGATCGACTGACGCCTGCGCAACTGAACGCCATCATTGCGCATGAGCGATGCCACGTCGGTCGTCACGACAATCTTGCAGCGGCGGCTCATATGGTCGTTGAAGCGATGTTCTGGTTCCATCCCTTGGTGTGGTGGATTGAACGGCGGATGCTCGACGAGCGCGAGCGCGCGTGTGACGAAGCGGTGCTCAGCGCGGGCAACGACCCTGATGAGTACGTTGCGGGCATTCTGAGCGTGTGCAGATTCACCCTGCAGGCACCTCTCGCCTGCGTGGCGGGAGTGAGCGGGGCTGAGCTTCGCACGCGCATTGAATCGATCGTCCGAATGGAACTGGGGACACGTATGACCGTAACGCGTCGCGTCGCGGTCGCGCTGGTGGCAGCTGTACTCCTTGGGGTCCCGATCGTTGCCGGTCTGGTCGGAACGCCTGTCGTCGTTGCGGCGTTCGCACCGGCGGGGCGGGTCCCGCTACTGCAGATCCAGGATCCCCCGCGCCAGTCCTTTGAAGTCGCGTCGGTGAAACCCAACAAGTCCGGCGAGACGAGCAACTTTTTGCAGCGCAGGCCCGGTGGGAATTTTGCTGTCGGCAACATGACACTGCGGGGGCTGATTATGTTCGCCTATGGGATTCAGGGGTTCCAGCTCGTCGGTGCTCCGGACTGGGTTGCGACAGAGCGCTTCGACATCACCGCCAGGGCGGCGGCGGATATCCCGCCGACACCGATGGGACAACTTTCACCTGAGGCTCTGATGCTGCGGTCGCTTCTCGAAGATCGGTTCCGCCTGTCCGCACACCGCGAGACGCGAGATCTGCCGATCTACGCACTCGTGCTCGCGCGCGCGGACGGCCGCCTTGGTCCGCGACTCCGACAAACGACATCCGATTACTGCAAAAAGCTATTCGAAGCCGCCGGTAAGGCGGGTAACACGCCTGTACCGCC
This sequence comes from Vicinamibacterales bacterium, assembly GCA_050742535.1. Lineage (GTDB taxonomy): Bacteria > Acidobacteriota > Vicinamibacteria > Vicinamibacterales > UBA2999 > Gp6-AA40. The sequence continues at coordinate 3,821 of JBOGIQ010000434.1, forward strand.
GGGCGGCCCCGTATGCGGGATGCGGCCGCTGGGCAGCGATGAACTGGCAGCCGGCGCCCTTCCGATGAACGAATTCGCGCGTTTCTTGAACGTAGAGTCTGGGAGAACCGTGGTCGACCGCACCGGTCTGACAGGCCTGTGGGATTTCGACTTGAAGTGGTCGCGGCCCAATGCGCCGAACCCCGATCCCGATCGCCCCTCTATCTTCACCGCACTGCAGGAGCAGCTTGGTCTTCGGTTGGACGCGACCACCGGACCGGTGGAGGTTCTGGTGATCGATCGGGTTGAGCCGCTTATCCCGGACTGATCACAGCCGGCCCAACCGGCGCGCGATCATCACAATCAGGTCACGATGCTGCCGATGCGGGCGTCTACGCCCCAAACGCGCATCGATCAGTAGTCGTCGCGGTTTACCCGTCTCGCGCTCCCATTCCTTCAGTGACACCACTTGAGCCGCTCGGAACCACGCCTCGCGCCGTGGGTCCACGTATTCTGTATAGACGCCCGCGGCGTCGTGCATCG
>JBOGIQ010000435.1:0-4335 GCA_050742535.1 Vicinamibacterales bacterium
GTCGTCACGGAAGATCGGCACGCAGTCGAGCGGCCGTTCCTCGAAGACGATCCGTCCATCCAATCGCGGCCATACCGCCACGAGCGCGTTGTGGAGCTTGCCGCTGGACGGCGGCGTCGCCGTGTCTACGACGAGCGCGTCTGGCGAGGAGTTGTCGAGGACCAACAGGACGTGCGCGAGGAGCCCATGTCCAGCCGCCAGATCGACGATGCGCCCGCCTCGAAAGAGGCGGCGCACCCGCCGCGCCATCTCCCATGCCTCGTACAGCTCCTTGCGAGGCAGGCAGCCCGCGTGGCAGACGGCGCGCGCCAGGCGATCGAAGAGTGAGTCCGTCGGAAACCGCCCCAGGTCGTGGTTGGTGAGACGGTCCTTCGCGGAAATGGAAAACACGCCCTGAAACTTTATCTCCGTCTCACGCGACCGCGACGTGGTAGCTGCGCCACCAGCGCAGCATGTCCGCGCGCGACCAGATCACCAGGCCGGTTGTCGGCGTGAACCGGCCCTCCCGGTACAGGCGTCCGCGCTCGCGACTGTGTTCGAAGACCCCGCAGTCCGGCGGCGCCGCGCCGATCGTCGTCACGAAACCGCCGGCGGCGACAATGGGCGCGTTCACGGCGGCGAGGTGCGGCGACACCCGGTGGACGTCCGGCGATCGCAGCCATGACGCGGCCACCAGCCCACGGAGATCGGGACGTGACTCCAGCGTTTCAGCCATCGCGGCAAGTGCGTCGCTGATCGCCGGCTCCGCGAGATGTCCCGGCTGGCGATGCGGATTCAAATGCGGAAACATCGCCGGTCCGAGGCCGCGCAGCTTCGCCAGTGCGCGCACCAGGCCGGGGACGTCCCGCGGCGGCACCTTGAGCAGCCAGGATCGGCTGACCCCGCAGATGTCCCAGTGAAAGAGCCCCGCACTGAATCGGCGGCCGGTCACGATCTTCGCGAACTCACGAAAGCGGATGCCGGTGACGAGCAACGTCTCATCCGTCACCCAGGCGTCGTCGAGGAGCGAGGCGATTTCCGCGCACGTCCAGCTGCGGACGGTATCGCCAAGGGGCAGGCGCGGGCTGGAGAGCATCGCCGCCGCGGCGTGCACCAGGAGCCAGCGTTCGATGGCAGCGCTGTCGGCGGGCAACCGGGCTTCCCGTTTCGCCGCCTCGATCAGGATGACCAGGTACGAGGTGCTTGCCGGTGATTCCGTCACGAACTGCAGCGTCTCGGCGATGGCCGATGGCCGATAACCGCAGCGACGGAGCGCAGCGGCGCCGGCCGCGGCTCTCTCCGAGTCGTTCAGCCAGGCAACCAGCCTGGCGAGCGTCAGATCAGTGGACTGGGTGAGCCACATGGGTGCGCCGCGGAATCCAGGACGCCACGCCGGTGACCCAGGCGTCGAACGTCGCCTGTGAGCACGCTTCGGAATCGACGAATCGTGGCAGGAGAAGCGGGTGCGCGGACGCCGTCGTCAGGCCGGGGTCGCACGTCGTTGCCGTCTCCACGCCGCAGGCGCGCAAGTGTCGCAGATGGGACGTGTAATACACGCCGTCCGGGTAACAGAGGTGCCGCGGAACGCGCCCCGTGGTCGAGGCGATCAAATCGCGGTTCAGACGAATGTCCCGGATTAACCCGTCTACGTCGAGGGGCAGCCGGTGGGAGTGCGTGTGCATCTCGATGGCAACGCCGCGGGCTGCGACATCAGCCACCTCCGACTGCGTCATGGCCGACAGCGCACGCGCTGAGCACGGCGACACATCGCCGCGTACGCTCCGCCACGAGAGATACGACGTGCGCAGGTGATTAGCGACGATCACATCGTTGACCGCGTGGCCGCTGATGTCGCCGGTCCATTGGTCGGTGGTGACGTAAACGGTAGCCGGATAGCGGCGCTCCTCCAGCAGCGGCAGCGCCTTCGCCTTGAAATCGTAGTAGCCATCGTCAAAGGTCAGGACCACTGCTCGTTGGGGAAGATCCTCCGCATAGAGTCGATCCACCGCCTCCGGCAGGCTCAGCACCGTGCAGCCGAAACCACGCAGCGCATCGAAACGGCGAGTGAGCGTGCGCGGCGAGATGTACAGGGTTGGATTCCACTCGTGCTCGTCCGCGAGCGAGACGCCGTGGTAGCACAGGATCATGAGGCGACGGCACCGCCATGCCGTTTCGGCGAAACGACGGGAGACGCCCGCTGCATTCGCGAGGGTAAACAGCGCGCTTTTCAGGGCGGCGACTGGCACGCGGCACCCCGAGCAAGTCATGTGCCTCGCTGATGGGCCCGAAAAGAGCGGCGGACCGTCTCGATCCGCGTGGCCAGCCAGTGTCTCGTTCCAACCGGCGGGGAGTGCTCACAATTCCTTGAACGGTGCGCTGGCGAACGTGGGCTCGTGATATACGGTCTGGCGCAAGGAGTGGGCCGAATGACCTTGTCACGTCGTCTGGGTGGGGTGTGTGCGGCTGCCGCGTTCGTTGCTGCGATAGCGGGGACAGGGAGAGCCACCGGCACGAACGATGGGCAGTGGCGCGTTTACTCCGGTGATAACGCCGCCACGAAGTATTCGCCGCTCGATCAGATCAACAGAGCCAACGTCCGGACGTTGAAGGTGGCGTGGCGGCGGCCTCAGTTACCGCCCGACATTCCCCTGTCGACCGCGCTTCGGCCGAACAACAACTTCCGTTCGACTCCGATCATGGTGGATGGCGTGCTGTACGCCTCGAACGGGATTGGCCTCGCCGAGGCGTTCGACCCCGCGACCGGCGCGACAATCTGGGTGCAGAAACCGGGCGACGATCCGCTGCGCGGATCCGCGAGCCTGCGTGGCATCGCGCATTGGACCGACGGGAAGGAGCATCGCATCTTCTCCTACCGTAATCAGTATCTCTACGCGCTCGACGCCAGGACCGGCGAGGTCATTTCCTCCTTCGGTTCGGGCGGTCGCGTCGATCTCTCGGCCGGCCTCGACCCTCGCGCGCGCGGCTGGCGCTGGAATGGCGCGCCGCTCATCGTCCGCGACGTCGCCGTCATCGGATCGGCGATGACCGATCAGGATTTCGCAACCAGGATGGAGGGCGCGCCCGGAGTGGTCCGCGGATTCGACGTCCGCACCGGCGCGCTGCGGTGGACGTGGAACCCGATCCCGCAGGCGGGTGAGCCTGGCGTCGACACGTGGGAAAACGGGTCATGGGCGTACACCGGCGCGGCCAACGTCTGGTCGTTGATGAGTGCCGACGAGGCGCTCGGGTACGTCTATCTGCCGACGACGAGCGCAACCAGCGACTACTACGGGGGGCACCGGCTCGGCGACAACCTGTACAGCACGTCGCTGGTGTGTCTCGACGTCACGACCGGCAGGCGCGTCTGGCATTTCCAGACCGTCCACCACGACATCTTCGATTACGACAATCCTGCCGCGCCGATTCTGGCCGACCTCACGGTCGGAGGCCGACGGATCCGGGCGGTCGTCCAGGTCACCAAGCAGGCGTTCGCGTACGTCTTCGACCGCGTGACCGGCAGGCCGGTATGGCCGATGGAGGAACGCCCGGTTCCGCCCTCGACCGTTCCGGGAGAACGGGCGTCGCGCACCCAGCCGTTTCCCACCAGACCTCCGGCGTTCGATCGGCAGGGGATCACCGAAGACGATTTGATTGACTTCACGCCTGAGCTGCGTGCCGAGGCGCTCGAGATCGCCAGGAAGTACGTCCTCGGTCCTATATTCACGCCGGGGTCGCTGCCCGGGCCGGGACCGAACGACACGCAAGGGACGATTCAGGTACCCGGAACCGTCGGTGGTGCGGATTGGACAGGAGCCGCGTTCGATCCCGAGACCGGCAGGTTGTACGTCCCTTCGATGACCGGTCCGATCGCTCAGAACATGATGCCGGGGAACCCCGCAACATCAAACCTTCGGTACCGCGTCTCGAACAACACCCGAATCGTCGGCCCGCGCGGGCTGCCGCTGGTGAAGCCGCCATACGGCCGGATTACAGCGCTCGATCTGAACCGCGGCGAGAAAGTGTGGACGGTCGCGAACGGCGACGGCCCCCGCAACCACCCGGCGATCGCGCATCTCAAGCTGCCGCCGCTCGGGAATGCGTCGCGTTCCGCGGTCGTCGCGACCAGGACGCTCGTTTTTGCGACCGTCGGCGATCAAATCAATGTCGGCACCCCGCCCGATTTCGGCGGGAAGCAGTTCAGCGCGTTCGACAAGAGGACGGGCGAGCTGTTGTGGACGACCCAGCTCGAGGCAGGAGCGACCGGTGCACCGATGACATACCTGCACCGTGGCAAGCAGTACGTCGTGTTTGCGATCGGCGGTCAGCAACACGCGGCGGAGTTCGTCGCCTTCGCGC
>JBOGIQ010000436.1:0-4326 GCA_050742535.1 Vicinamibacterales bacterium
TCGAGATATCTGCGCGCGATCGCCGGTTCGCAGACCTCGGACTTCGGAGCAGGCTTCAGGTCGGGCCGGTGGTCCCACAGCATGGTGAAGCTGGCCGGCTTCTCGAGATAGTCGGGGTCCTCCACCGTGGTCTCGTAACGCAGCCGCGTGCGATCGTCCGTGAGCGTGAGCCGCTCGACGGTGCGCTTGCGCGCGCTCGACGGGATGTTGATGAAAATGCCGGAGGGATTGGGCTCGTACGCGATGGTGTCGATCACGAGCGTCTCCCCCTCCCACCTGCCGGTCGAGTGTCCGAGGATCGAGGGTTTGATGTTGGCAGGATGACTCGCATTGAGACGCGCGGTTCGCACTGCGAAATCACCTGAGTTGTTGTAGTTGAACACGACCTCGTTACGGCCGATGCGGATGGTGCGCAGCTCGTCGAGCGTCGCGAGGAACGGCGTCGGCTCGAGGAAGCAGAGCCCGTCGGCTTTGGCCTGCTTCTGGATGGCGCGGCCCGCCGGCGTGATCGGCCACTTCAGAATCGCGCCCCAGGCGGCGGTCATCGACTGCCGGGACGGCGCCCAGTTGCCGGCAAGAGACTTCGCCGGCGTCAGCGTGCGGGCACGGGAGCTCGCCGCGTAGAACGGATGAATCTCGCCGTCCTCGGTCGTCACGTCGAGCACGCGTACCGTCCTGCCCGGCCCCGAGCGATTGGGATTGGCGCGCATGACAACCGGCATGCCGGGTTTGAGATCGTCCTTCTGGAGGCCATCGACGAGCGCCTGCGTGATGGCGAGGCCTTCACCTTGTATGAGTTGCTTCTTGCCGTCCTCGCCGACCGTTTCGACGATCAGGTAGATGTGCGGGTTCTTCCATTCGAGCCGTGCGACCGTTCCCTTGATCAGGATCTCCTTGGACGTGTCGAACATCGACATGCTGTGGTGGCCGAGCGCAGGTGCGACACAGAAGGCGGTTGCGGCAAGCCCCGCGATTGCGGCAGGCAGACGTCTCATGGCAGAACCTCCGGGCTGTAACCCACGGGGGATGATATCGCGGAAGCGGCGACACTCGCCGACGTACCGGCGAGCGCCGGCGTCAGCGGAGACGCGCAGCGTAAGAAGTTTAGGAACTTTCCGCGCCGACCGGGGAAATACCATCAGGAGGTTGCGTGGAAGCGAGCCTGATGGACCTGTATGAGCGCCGCGGACGATCCTTGCGAGCGGTTGCGGCGCGTTATGTCGGTGATGACGCGGAAGACGTCGTCCAAGACGCCTTTATGAGCGCCCTCTGTTCTGCCGGTGGCTTCAGAGGAGATGCCGCACCACTGACGTGGGTGCATCGGATCGTTCGCAATGCCTCAATCGATTACTACCGGAAGCGAATCCGACGTGAGGATTTGGATCGCCGACGGCCGGATGGTCCGATTTCAGGACGCCTCTCAGTCGAAAGAGTGTTTGCGATCCGGACAGCTCTCCGGGAATTGACGAAAGACCAGTACCGCGTCTTGGTGATGTACGACCTCATTGGTTATACGCACACCGAAATCGCTGAACGCCTGAATATTCCTTCCGGCACATCGAGGTCGCGCCTATCAGAGGCCCGTCGGCGATTACAGGAAGAACTCTCGCAGCGAGACTTGGCGGTAACGCCGCGAAGACGAGCGCGGCCATCTGTGGTCGGTCATATCGGGTCGCCACCCGTCAGCGCACCCCACCACCGTGAAACGACCGCCTGACCCCCAGTCGGATTCCAACCGGTTGTTGAAACCTGTTGCAGATGGTCGCCCGCAATTGGCCGCTGATGCACGAGTTGCACCGCCCAGCCGTGGAACCGTAGATGGTTGTGGTTCTCTGATGCACTTGGCCGCTACAGAATCGTCGACATCCAGTCTGACTCTCTGGCAAGCAGGCCGTCTGTGGCCACGGCGGATGTCAGCGGCTTGTTATGGCTCGTCCCTCGGTCCGCGTTCAGCGTGTCGCGTGAAGTCCACCGAAGCCACGTTCGCCACGAATGGATCGTTGAAGGCCATGACCGCCAGGTGATCGCGATGGCGTTGATACGCTCGCAGCGCCTCGGCTGATGCGAACTCCATGATCAGCACGAGGTCCCAGCTGCGCTCGTCGTGAAGCTCGTCCCGCCCGATCTCGAGATGCTCGATTCCACCGATGGTGTCGCGGAGCGCAAACATGCGCTCACAGAAGGCCACGACGTGTCCGTCGGTCGTGCCCTCGCGATACTTCAGGAAGACATAGTGCTGCAGCATCGCTCAGTCCCCACGGACTCTTGCGCCTGAGGCGATGATGGGCGGCGAGCTGTTGAGCGTTTCCATCGCGAAACCGGCGGCGGTCCTGTAGCGACTCATGAACGCCTCCCGCTCAGCAGCGGGGATGACCGCGTCGATGTCGTCGAACACGCCGCCGCAGCGCTCATCGAGCAGATTGAGAAGACCGAACGGTCCCGCCCCACGATTCCGCAGCACCACTGCCGATATCTCGGCGCAGAGGCGAGCGTCGTACGCCTGCAGCGCCGCTGCCGTCACGCCATGCTCGAGGATGGCCGCGCCCAGCACGCGCGCGTCCACGATTGCCTGGCTCGCACCGTTCGAACCCGTCGGGTACATCACGTGCGCGGCATCGCCCAGCAGCGCGATGGGGCCATCCACCCACGTGGGGACGGGGTCGCGATCGATCATCGGATACTCGAAAATGGCATCGGCGCCGCGGAGCATTGCCGGAACGTCCAGCCAGTCGTAGTTCCAGCCCTCGAAATGATGGATGAACGACGAGACGTCCACGCGCCGGTTCCAGTCGCCGGTCGCCCACCCGCCCGAATTGTCGACGGTGATCTCGGCAATCCAGTTGATGGGCGCGAGCCCGGTCACGGGGTCTGGCCTCGCGATCGGGTAGAAGACGACGCGATGGCGGTGGGTACCAAGACCGACGAACGACGCGCCGGTCCGTATCGGCAGGCCCGGTGTGATGCCGCGCCACATGATCGCGCCGCCCCACTGAATCGGCGGCTGTCCGGGGTGCATCTGCGCCCGCACCGCTGAATGCAGACCGTCCGCGCCGATCAGCAGCGCCCCCTCGATTTCGAGGCGCTTGCCATCGCGCGTTTCGACCAACGCCCGGACGCCGGTGCCGCCGGCATGCTGGCGGTAGCCCGTGACCTCCATGCCCGTTCGAATCGCGCCAGTGCCGAGACGCTCGACGACCGCGTCGTAGAGGAGCATCTGCAGGCCGCCGCGGTGTACCGAGTATTGCGGCCACTTGTAGCCGGCGCGCATGCCGCGCGGCTCGGAGTACACCTCCTTGCCGTTCAGTCCGACCAGCACGAATTCCCTGGTCTGCAGCCCGATAGCGTCCAGCTGCTCCGGTCCGATCCCGAGCTCATAGAGCTCTCGCACGGCGTTCGGTTGCAGGTTGATGCCGACGCCGAGCGGCTGGAGATGCCGCACCGATTCGAGCACGACGCATGGGACCCCGATCTGATGCAGGGTCAGCGCGACACTCAGTCCTCCGATGCCGCCCCCGGCAACGAGGACAGGTCGACGATCCATCGACCGGTTAGGATATCAGCACCTCGATTTGACTCATTTTGGCCGCCGCGGACGCCGGCGCCTGCGTAAGATCGGCCTGGTGGAGGGTTAGCCGCGTGATGCCCAGGGTCCTGCTCGTTCTTCTTGTGCTCGGAACGCTGCCGCTTCCCACGGCGGCCGCAGCCGATGAGCGGCTGACGCAGGCGGCGGCACGGGCAAATCTCCCGCTCGTGCGCCAGTTGCTTGCGGCTCGCGCCGATGTGAACGCACCCGACGCCGACGGCACGACTCCGCTGCACTGGGCGGTGTGGGCCGACCATCCGGAGATCGTCGATGAGCTGCTCCGTGCAGGCGCCTCGGCCGCCTCGCCCAACACCTTCGGGGTCACTCCGATCTATACGGCCGCGGAACGCGGCAACGCGAGGATCATCCGTCGTCTGCTGGCCGCCGGCGCGAAGGCAGACGGCGTCGATCGCAGCGGCGAGACAGTCCTGATGGCGGCGGTCCGTTCCGGCAGCCTCGACGCGGTGACGGCTCTCGTCGACGCGGGCGCCGACGTCAACGCGAAGGATGCGCCGCTTGGACACACGGTGCTGATGATGGCGGTGCGGTCCGACAACGCGCCGATCGTCAAGCTGCTGCTCGCCCGCGGTGCGACGCTCGACGCGCGCACGCGCGTGGGCGCAAAGCCGGCCGCCCGTCCGCCGGGAGCCGGAGGCGGCTCGCACGGGGTCGGCATCGTCCGCAGCGGTGTGCCACCCCAGGGCGAACAGCTCCCGACTCCCGGGGGGATGACACCGCTGATG
>JBOGIQ010000437.1:0-4299 GCA_050742535.1 Vicinamibacterales bacterium
CGCTGCATCAACGTCCGCGGGCATGCCGGGCGTGCGGAACACGCCAACGCGCTGGCCCTTCAACGCATCGCGATTGAGAAAGGCCGTGTAGTCCCGCGCTGCCTTCGAAGCCCTGGTCGCGGGATCATGCGAGTCCGCGCCGGCCATCGGGCCGAGCAGGGCGGCCACGTCGGCAACCGTGCGCCCGATTGGCCCGGCGGTGTCCTGCGTCGCCGCAATAGGAATGATGCCGGCGCGGCTCACGAGACCGACGGTCGGCTTCATACCGACGACGCCGTTCACGGAGGCAGGACAGATGATGCTGCCGTTCGTTTCGGTCCCGATCGCCACCGGCGCCAGGCTGGCGGCGGCCGCAACCGCGGAGCCCGAGCTCGACCCGCACGGGTTGCGGTCGAGCACGTGGGCGTTCTTCGTCTGCCCGCCACGCGAGCTCCATCCGGATGTCGACTGCGTCGAGCGGAAGTTCGCCCACTCGCTCAGGTTGGTCCTGCCCAGGATGACGACGCCCGCGTTGCGAAGACGGCCGATCAGAAACGCGTCGGTCATCGGACGATTGTCAGCGAAGGCGAGCGAGCCGGCGGCATTGACCATCCCGGCGACGTCGATGTTGTCCTTGACGAGAATCGGAATGCCGTGCAGCGGCCCGCGCGTCCGGCCGGCGCGCCGCTCGGCATCGCGCGCGTCGGCCTCCGTGAGCGCCGCCGGGTTGATGTCGATGACGGCGTTCAGCTGCGGTCCGCTGTCGTCCACCGCGGCGATGCGGTCGAGATATGCGCGGGTCAGCGCACGGGACGTCAGCGTCCTGGCCGCCATACGGCGCTGAGCCTCGGCGACGCTCAGGTCGACGACGTCAACCTGGGGAACCTGCTGTGCCGTCGGCCGCTGTGGTTGAACCGCAAAGAGCGCGAAGAGCGCGACGGCCGCGAAGACAGATATGCGTGGGATTCGTGTTCTGCGGGCCGTTCGCATTCTTCGCGTCCTTCGCGATCTTCGCGTCCTTCGCGGTTACAACTTGGCCCCGAGATACGCACACACGCGCAGCAGATCCGCGAAGACGCCGCCGGCGGTCACGGCCGGCCCGGCGCCGGGGCCCTGCACGACCAGCGGGTTCTGGTGATACCGGCTGGTCACGAACTGCACGATGTTGTCCGTCAGGTTGATGTTCGCGAACGGGTGGCTGCGCTCCAGTTCGACGAGGCCGACCGTCGCCTTGCGGCCCGCGGCGTCGAGCGCGGCGACGTAGCGAAGCACTCGGCCGGATTTCCGCGCTGATTCCAGCCGCGCCAGCATCGGCGCATCGAGCTCCTCGAGCCGGCTCATGAATTCGGCAGGCGGGCAGGTCGCCAGCTGCGCCGGAATCAACCCCTCCAGCGCCACATCGGCCAGCTCGATCTTCAACCCCATTTCGCGTCCGAGGATCACCAGCTTGCGGGCGACGTCCATACCCGAGAGGTCGTCGCGCGGATCCGGCTCGGTAAATCCCTTTGCCTTCGCGTCGCGCACGACCGCGGAAAACGGCTGCGCCCCATCCCACACGTTGAACAGATAGGCGAGCGTTCCCGAGAAGATCCCTTCGATGCGGCGGATGTCGTCGCCCGTCTCGCGCAGGTCGCGCAGCGTGACGATGATCGGCAGCCCGGCACCGACCGTCGCTTCGTAGAGATAGTGCGAGCCCGCCGCGCGGCGCGCGTCCATGACGCGTGTGTACAGGTCGAGAGAGCCGCTGTTCGCCTTCTTGTTCGGCGTCGCGATATGGATGCCGGCACCCAGCCAGCGCGGATACTGGTCGGCAATCGTGGCGCTCGCCGAGCAATCGAGAATCACGGTGTGCGGAAGGTGGTCGGCGTGGATGTGCTCCTCGAAGACGCCGATATCCGCCGTGGTCCCCTCGCCCGCGGCGCGCCAGTCCTTCATCTCCAGCGACGAGTCGGACAGCAGCATCCGCCTCGACGTGAGAATGCCGCGCACGCGCAGATCCAGGTGGAAATCGCGGCGCAGGCGCTCCCGCTGCGACGCGAGCTGCTCCAGCAGCACCGCACCCACCGTGCCGGGGCCGATCAGGCCGATCGACACCGTGTGCGGGGACAGGTAGAAGCGCGCGTGGACAGAGCGCAGCGCACGCGTACTCTGCTTCTCGTCGATCACCGCGGAGATGTTGCGCTCGGACGATCCCTGCGCGATCGCGCGAACGTTCACGCCGGCGGCGGCCAGCGCGCCGAAGACGCTGGCGGCGATACCTGGCGTGCCCGCCATCCCGTCGCCGACGACCGACAGGATGCTGCAGCCGGTGACGAGATCGACGTTCTGGATCTGGCCCTGGCGAAGCTCCGTGGCGAACGCCTGCCGCACCGTTCGCTCGGTCAGCGCGGCGTCCGCTTCCGGAACGGCAAAGCAGATGGAATGTTCCGAGCTGCCCTGCGAGATGAGGATGACGGAGACGCCCTCATCGCGGAGCGCGCCGAACAGCCGCTCCGCCGTGCCCGGCACCCCGATCATCCCGGCGCCTTCGACGTTGACGAGCGCGATCCGCTCGATGCTGGTGATGCCCTTCACCGCGTGCGACGAGACCGGGGACTCGCAGATCAGCGTCCCGCCCCGCTCGGGCGCGAAGGTGTTGCGGATCCAGATCGGAATCTTCTTCTCGACGGCCGGCGCCATCGTCTGCGGATGAATCACCTTGGCGCCGAAGTACGCGAGCTCCATCGCCTCGTGATAGGAGAGCGAGTCGATGACCGTCGCGTCGGGGACGCGGCGCGGGTCGGCGCTCAGCACGCCGTCAACGTCCGTCCAGATGTGGATCTCCGAGGCGTCGAGCAGGTGGCCGAAAATCGACGCCGAGAAATCGCTGCCGTTCCGGCCGAGCGTGGTTTGCAAACCCTTCGGATCGCGGGCGATGTAGCCGGTGATGATCAACGCGGCCGGGTTGTGCTCGCGGAGCCTCGCCGCGCGCTCGCGCGAGACCTCCCATTGCACCGACGGTCCGAGCGTGGACCATGCCACCTGGACGACTTCCCGGGCATCGATCCACTGCACGCCCTTGCGTGTTCCGCGGCCGCTCAGGAAACGGGCGAAGAGCCGCGTGGACCAGATTTCGCCGAACCCGGCGACAAGGTCCCGTGTCTTGCCCGAGGCGGCGCGCGTGAGGCGAACCCCATGCAGGATGCTGCCGATGTCCTTGCAATCGGCGTCGAGCTCGTGAATGAACTCGGACGCGGCATGCGGGTCGCACAGCTCCGTCACCATGTCCACGTGGCGATTGCGGACCGCGTCGAGCCCCGGCGCGATGTCCTCCTGGCGCTCGGCAGCGGCAATGAGCGCCAGCAGTGCGTCGGTGACGCCGCGGGCGGCGGACAGCACGACGGCGAGGCAGGGCGCCGGATCGGCCTCGAGGATCGCCGCCACGCGTGTCATGCACGCGGCATCCGCCACGCTGGAGCCGCCGAACTTATGAACCTTCCACGAGTTAGACACAGTGAGTCCGGGATACGAATAGGTGGAAACCTAATCGTATATCGGACAGAAGGGGGGAATTCCCAACCCCCAATTCCCAACTCCCAAAGCCCTCAGGTATTGGGCGTTGGGAGTTGGAGGTTGGGAGTTGTGGATTACTTGGCGGTCTTCAGTTCTTCCATGATGATGCCCATGTTGCCGCCGGGGCCGCCGCGGCCGCCGCCGGCATACGTGTAGCCCGCCGCGCTCAGCTTCTCCGGCAGCTTGAACTCCGTCATCGCCTGCTCCGGCGTCTTCCCGGCCTTCGCCGCTTCGCGCGCGTATGCCAGGGCGACGCGATTCACCTCGCCGAAGTTCACGAAATCCTGCCACGTCATCACGGTACTGTGGCCCGGGATCACGCGATCCACGTTCTTGATGGCGGCCGCCGCCTTGCCGATGGTGGCGCCGTATTCGACGCCGCTTCCGCCGTTGGGCCGATCGATCAGCGGCTGTCCTTTGCCGGCGAACATGTCGCCCGCGTGCATGACACGCGCGTTGCGGAAGACCACCAGCGCGTCACCGCTCGTATGCGCCGGCCCGAAGTAATACAGATCGATCGCCTCGTTGCCGCTGAGAAGCGTCATCCGATCAGTGAACGTGCGATCGGGCAGGCCGTGCGCATTTGCGGCGTCCTGGAAGGCCGGCATCTTCTGCATATTGGCCTTCGTGTTCTCCTGCGTGACGACCTCCACCATCGCCGGGAAAAAGATGTTGCTCCCGTTGTGGTCGCCGTGGGTATGGGTATTGATGATGTGGGTAATCGGCTTGTCGGTGACGGTCTTGATCTGGTCGAGAATCAACTGACCG
>JBOGIQ010000438.1:0-4284 GCA_050742535.1 Vicinamibacterales bacterium
GAGCGTGACAGTTCGGAAGTACCAAGGCGGTGACGATTGGGAGGTGGACGTACTGGTCCTCCTACCGGACGGAACTCGCCACCGGGAACGTCGCAAGGTTCCGGCGCCATCCAAGGCAGCAGCGAAACGCTGGGGCGAATCTCGTCAGCGCGAGTTGATGCTCAAGGGTCCGCCGGAGCGGAAGAAGGAGGTGGAAACGCTTCGAGAGTTCGCGTCTCGATTCCTCGATGGGTACGCGCGCGCCAATCGTCACAAGCCAAGCGGAATAGCGGGGAAGGCGACAGTATTCAAAGCTCACCTGCTGCCGGCACTTGGCGACAAGCGTTTGGACGCAATCACCAATGAGGACATCCAGGCGCTAAAGCTCCGACTACAGGACCGCTCGCCGAAGACCGTCAACAACGTGCTGACGGTACTGAGCGTCCTGCTCAAGAAGGCTGTCGAGTGGCAGGTCATCGAGAAGTTGCCGTGCGCAGTGCGGCTGCTGACGATTCCAAGAGCCACAACAGCTCGCTTCTACGACTTCGAGGAATTCGCGCGGGTCGTGGAAGCGGCGAAGCAGGACGGCCAAGCGGCGCTCTTAATCGCGCTACTTGGTGGGGAAGCGGGCCTCCGTTGTGGCGAGATCATGGCGCTCGAATGGTCGGACGTTGACCTAGCCAAGCGCCAGATCGCAGTCGCTCGGTCGGAGTGGAAGGGCCACGTAACAGCAACCAAGGGCGGACGCGTTCGGTACGTGCCGATGACAACGAGGTTGTCGGATGCTCTACGGCAGGCGCGCAGCCTGAAAGGTCGTCGGGTCGTCTGCGACAGGAAAGGACAGCCGCTGACTCAGAAGGAGGTTCAGGTCGTCATGCGGCGAGTCGGACGACGCGCAAACGTGAAGCCGGCGTTCACATCCTGAGGCACACGTTCTGCTCGCATCTGGCGATGCGAGGCGCGCCAGCTAAAGCCATCCAGGAGCTGGCGGGCCATCAAGACCTGGCGACGACGCAGCAGTACATGCACTTGAGTCCGGCAGCGCTCGACGCGGCCATCAGGTTGTTGAATTCAGGGCAGACCTCCAGCGTTGGCAACAATCTGGAGGCGGCGGGAACAGGCAGCATAACTGCCTGATTCCAGAGAAAGAAGTTGGTGGAGGCGGCGGGAGTCGAACCCGCGTCCGAAAGCACGTCCTCGTAGGACTCTACATGCGTGTCCGCTTCTGAAATCTCATACCCGGCGTGCGGAAGCGGCGAAAAACCGCCGGATACCAGACGCGGTAAATCTCACCGGCGGCCCCCGAGCCTCGAACCGCCAGCCAGCCTGTTTAATGGCGTCTGACCCCCAACCACCAGGCGAGGTCAGGGCAGACGTCACTGCTTAATTAAGCAGCGAGTGCGTACTGATTATCCGCAGTTAACGGATGTTCCATCGGTTTAACGAGTCAATGGAGCTCGGCATGCATCCCGCGATTCTGTACCCCCGTCGAAGCCAATTTCGCCCCCTCGAGGTCGGTCGCGTCTTTGATTGTACGGCACCCCTGAAGGGCGCCCTACGTGTCGGCACCCCTGAAGGGCGCCCTACGTGTCGGCACCCCTGAAGGGCGCCCTACGAGTTCGGCCTACTCGAACAACATCGAATACAGACAGTCGTGCAGGTTGCACACGAGGCAATCGCCGTTTTCATGCGCCTCGGCGCTCGTCCCCGCATGAGCTGTTCCGGCAACCACGACAAGCGCCAGGAGCACTCCGCCCGTCCATGCCAATACACGTTTCATAGCTACCTCTCTGAAGAGGCATCGACCTTAACACGTCGAGCGGCACTCATGAAAGCCTACGGTATGGGATATCCGGCTGAAGCCGGACTCCACGCATCCGGCGCTGAGGCCGGACTCCACCAGGACAGGCCAAAGCAAGGCTCGCAGCGTCAACGACTTATCGGGGTGAGCCGTATAATCGGACGAGGCTCTGTGGCACAGGATCAACACTTCGACGCGTCGATCGAGCGTTTTGTGACCGCCCTCCGCGGCGAGCTGACGGCCGCGGTCCAACGACGCGAAGCGGAAGTCGCGCAAAAGCAGGCGGCCGAGCGCGAAGCGGCGGTCCGCCAGGTGGCCGAGGCGGCGCGTCAGGAGACGCAGGAGCAGCTGGCGCGTGTTCGTCAGGCCGCGCACGAGCAGATCGAAGCGGCGAAGCGCGCGGCTCAGGCGGAATCGACCGCTCGCGTCCGGGCCGAAGCCCAGGTGGAAGACGTCCGCCGGATCGGTCGCACACAGGTCGAGGAAGTCCAGCAGACGCTGGGCGACCGCATATCGGCGCTGACGCGCGAGCTCGACGACAGCCGCCGTGAAGTGGCTGCCCGCCGGAACGAGCTCGATTCCGCGCGCGGCGCGTCCGCCGTGTCGCTGACCGATCTCGTCCGCGGCGTCCACGCCGTGGACGAAGCGGAGTCGCTGACGGCGGTGTTCCAGCGCCTGATCGAGGCCGCACGCCATCATTCGAAAGGCGCGTCGATCCTGCTGGTCCGCGACGAGGGTGTGAAGGACTGGCCTGGCGGTTCAGCGAATTCAGGCCTGCGCATCAACGCGCGCGGGATGGACGTCGCCTCCAACTCCGCAGTCGAACGGCGGCGGGTTGAATCCGAGACGGCCATTGCCTTTCCGGTCAATGTCGGCGGCGAGGTGATCGCCGTCCTCTACGCGGAAGTTGACGATGCGCTGTCGCCGCAGCGGCGGATGTCGAAAGACGCACTCGACACGCTGACGCGCCACGCCGGCCGCGTGCTCGAAACGATGACGGTGCAGCAGGCGGCGGGCCTCCGTCCGCTGCGGCGCCAATCGACGGCTGACCGCCCGGGTCAGTCAGAGGAACGGTTGCCGTGAGACGCGCGCTCACGGTTCTGGCGCTGGCGGCGTTGTACGTCAGCGCCATGCCCGCGCAGGATCGCGCCTCGTCACGCGACGCCGCCGGAGCCGCGGCGGATCGGCTCGCCGCTACCTCACACCCGCCGCTTCCAGCGCAGCGCTCGCACTACTGGTTCGTTCCAGAGACAGCATTTTCGGCGGCGACCGCACGCCGTGACGCGCGTGATGCGGCGCGAGAGGGAGCAATAGTCCGCCTTGCCCGCGGCGTCGAGCTGATCGGCTCCGCCGACTTCGCCGCCGCGCTGCCGCTCGTCAATTCACGCGATCTCGACGGATCGGTGCTCGGACCGTATGCCCGCTACTACACCGCGGTCGCGCTGGTCGGACTGGCGCGGGTGGACGAGGCCGACGCCACGCTGAACGCGCTGGCTCCGGCAAAGCTCGAAGGCGCGCTGAAGGAAACGGCGTCGGTGCTGCAGGCCTCGGTTGCCGTCAAGCGAGGGGAGCCGGCCGAGGCCGAGGACCTTCTCGAAGATCTCAGCGACGACAAGCTCGCCTGGCCCGAAGACCTGCTGGTGGCGCTCGGGCGCGCCGAGGAAACGCTCGGACACGCCGACCATGCCCTCGAGGCGTACCGCCGCGTCTATTACGACTATCCGCTGAGCGCCCAGGCCGCCGACGCCGCGGACGGCATCGCGCGCGTCGAGACGGCACCGCTCATCGCACCGGACCGGTTCCGTCGCGAACTGGCACGCGCGCAACAACTGTTCGACGCCAGACGATGGGCGCAGGCGCGCGCCGCCTTCGAACCGCTGCTCAAAGCGGCCGCCGCCGGCGACGACCGCGAGCTGATTTCACTGCGCATCGCCGAGTGCGCGTATTACCTCGATCGATTCAGCGAGGCGCGGAAGCTGCTCCAGCCGTACCTGAACGGAAGCCGCCGCGAGGCCGAAGCGCGCTTCTTCCACCTGACCGCGGTGCGCGGGGCAGGCGACAGCGAGACGTTCGTGTCGCTCTCTCGCGGCCTGGTCGCCGATTACCCGGACTCCGAGTGGGCAGCCGAGACGCTCAACAACCTCGCCTCCTACTTCATCGTCATGGATCGGGACGCGGAGGCGGATGCGGTCTTCCGTGAACTGCTGCGGCGATTTCCACGGCATCGCCTCAGCGAGCGGGCCGCGTGGAAGAGCGGCTGGTCCGCATACCGGCTCGACGACTTCCGCGACGCCGCGGAGATCTTCGACAGCGCCGCGGCGACGTTCGCGCGCTCGGATTACCGCCCGTCGTGGCTCTACTGGTCGGCCCGTGCCTACGATCAGATCGGAAACACGGACACGGCCAACGCGCGTTATCGCCTGACGGTTACGGACTATCAGAACTCGTATTACGGCCGCCTCTCGACCCGGATGCTGCAGCGGCGGAAGCAGCCACCGGTCGCG
>JBOGIQ010000439.1:0-4276 GCA_050742535.1 Vicinamibacterales bacterium
GCCCGGGTGCCTGCGGCGCTGCGCCTCCTGGCGCCTGCGGCGCGGCGCCTCCTGGCGCCTGCGGCGCGGCACCCTGCCCCTGAGGAGCGGCCCCTGCCGCCTGCGCACCGCCGTACTCCACCTGACTCATTGCGACAGCGAGTGCGAGCACACCTGTCGCGAGAGCTCGTCGATCAAACATGGCTAACTCCAGGGATACAACTACTCGACGTCGAACTTGAAATCCTTATCACCGAGCGCGAGACGCCGAATGTATCCCGCCGGGTTGCCGTTGATGGCGGGCAGGATGGTCACCTTGAGCGGGTCGCCAGGCTTGATC
Organism: Vicinamibacterales bacterium; assembly: GCA_050742535.1. Lineage (GTDB taxonomy): Bacteria > Acidobacteriota > Vicinamibacteria > Vicinamibacterales > UBA2999 > Gp6-AA40. The sequence continues at coordinate 320 of JBOGIQ010000439.1, forward strand.
GTGCCCTTGCTGAACCCCTGGGTCGTCAGAGTGGTGACGGAAGCGGTGGTCAGCGTCCAGTCCACAAGCTTGCCCTTCGCCTTCTTATCCGCGACCGTGAGCACGATGCTCGCGTGCGGATTGACGAAGTTCAACTTCTTGAGCTTGCCCTCGAGGACCACCTCTTTATTCAGGTCGTAAATGCCTGCCACGGCATGATGGGCTTGCAGCGCGCCGCCAGCGAGTATGACGCCGAAAAACAGGAGTCCGCTTAGTCCCAGCACCCGAGCGGTTCGTGATCGCATGGTTTTACTCCATTTGCAGGATTGCCGCCGGATAGTAGCAATTTGCCGGCTCCAGTCGCAAGAAGTGCCGTACAGAGTAATCCCAGGGGCGGCGAACGAGGGTTTTTCAGTTATTTGTCGAGCGGCAGCAACGCCTCGCGCCCGGGCGGCAAACGCTGATCCACGGCGTTCAGCATGATGCCGACCCGCAGGTAGTCGCCCATGATTGTCATGAGCTGAACCGTCTGCTGGCGGCCGAAGAGCCGCACCATGTCGGCCCAGACCGCGCTGCTGACGCGATGCTCACGCAGCAGCGTCCGTCCGAAGGTGATAACGGCTGCGTCCTTCTCGGACAGGCCCGCGACGCTTCTCCTGTGCTTGACGACGTCGATGACGGACTGTTCCAGCCCCTGCCGGAGTCCCGCCGGCTCGTGCGCGGTCCACTCGTACTGCTGGTTGATCTCGCGCGCGACGATGAGGACGGCCAGCTGGAAGAAGCGCGCGCCGACGGGGCTTCCCTCGCCGGTCGGAACGCCGAGCGAGCGCTCCCGTGGGCTGTAGTTCGTGATGTGAGTCGGCCCCGGTCCAGGCTTGGACTCCGGCCGCGCGGCCAGAAGCCGCCGCCCTTCTTCATCGAGGTCTTCCGGCGTAACCGGCGGCAGACGCGACAACGTCACCGGATTGATGTCGGACGGCACCGGCGCCTGCGCCGCAGCCAGAGATGGAAGCGCCGCCAGCAACAGAATGGACAATCGCATGCTCATCTCCCGCCTCCTTTCGTCTCCCTATTCCGCCGGCTCGATCTTGAGCATCACGCCTTCTGCCTCGTCGGTGAGCAAGTACAGGAAGCCGTCCCGGCCCTGCTTGACGGCGCGGATTCTCCGGCGCAGATCGCCGATCAAGGTCTCCCGCCGCAGCTCCTCGAGGTTCTTGTTGATCAGGATCCGATCGAGACGGCCCGTTCCCGGAATCTCTCCATAGCGCATGCCGCTGACGAAGACGTCGCCCTTCCACTTCGGAAGCTGGTCACCCGTGTAGAACTCGATGCTCGACACGGCGATGGCGGGCATCCAATAGATGATCGGGTCGCGGAACCCTTCCTTCGTGAACGGTCCCTGCCATGGCCCACCGTAGGTTCGCCCGAGGCTGATGAGCGGCCAGCCGTAGTTGGCGCCCGGCGCGAGGATATTGACCTCGTCGCCGCCGTTCGGTCCGTTCTCGATCTGCCAGATTGCGCCGGTGATCGGGTGCTTCGCCATCCGGAGGAAGGTGCGATGGCCCATCGTGAAGATCTCGGGCCTCGCGTCCGCGCGGCCGACGAACGGATTGTCCGGCGGCACCTTGCCCTCGTCTGTCAGCCGCAGGATTTTGCCGCCGAGCGTCTTGAGCGACTGCGTATCGCCACCGTTATGCGCGACGTAGAGCATGCCGTCTCCGCCAAACACGATCGGGCCGCCGCTACCGCCTTCGCCGACGAAGATGTCCTTCGTATCGGTGAACCCTGTGCCGCTCCAGACCGCGCGCGCCACCGCGACTGTCGTGCGCTGGCCCCCGCCGCGACCTCCCCGCCCGGCGTTCGCAGCGGCACCCTGTTGTCCTGCCGGCGCAGGAGCGCCTTGTCCCGCCACAGGAGCAGCCGCTTGCCCTCGGCCGGCGGCAGCGGCAGCGCCCCGGCCCGCCGGCTCGCTGCCAGGCGTCGGGCCGAGCGCCTTGGTGTAGCTGATGTAGACGAGGCGATTGCGCTCGAAGTCAGGATGCAGGGCCAGGTCCGTGCCCGACAGATTCGATCCGATGGCCGTCGGCGCGCCGGTCACCGGCTGCGGATCGACGACGCTGTTGCGCACGACTCGGATCGCGCCGCCGCGCTCCGCGACGAGGATCGTGTCGGCCGACACGAAGGCCATGCTCCACGGGTTGCGGAAGCCGCGCGCGTAGACCGACACGCGGATGTTCTGTCCTTCGGCGGTCTCGTAGCGAACCGGCGCGTCCGGCAGCGGCGGAATCTTGATGCCCTGCGGCGCGACAGGCGTGTTGCCGCGCATCGGCACCTCCTGTTGCGCTGCCAGCGGGACGGCGAGACCTGCGAGGGCCACAACAACGAGACGACGTAAAGACATCTGCATATGTCGATCTCCGGAAATGACGGGTGCCGGGGATTGTAACGTCGTTCCAATTAGAATTGCCGCCTGATGGTCGACGTCGTCCTCGATCCAGCCCGCATCCGGGCCCAGCTCGCGCACGTCCTCGGGAGCCCCTCCTTCGCCTCTGCCCAGCGCCATCGCCGCTTCCTCGAGTTCGTCGTTGAGCAGACACTGGCGGGCAATCAAGCCACGATCAAGGAGTCGGTCATCGGTTCCGAGGTGTTCGGGCGCGAAGCGGGCTACGACCCGCGCGCCGACGCTATCGTTCGCGTCGAAGCGAACAAGCTCCGAGCCCGATTGGGTGCGTACTACCAGGGATCGGGCAAGGACGACGAGATCGTCTTCGATATTCCGAAAGGGTCGTATATCCCGCGGTTCGCATTGCGCGAACCCGGCGCGAATCGAACCGCCGGCAAGGCAGCGATCGGACGGCGGCGCGTAGGGGTCGCCGCGGCGATCGTTGCGGCGGTCAGCCTGGCCGGAGCCGCTCTCTGGATCGTCAAGGCGCGCGATGGCGGTGCCGGGAACAGCGCCATGGAGGTGCCGTCGGTGGCGGTGCTTCCGTTTCTCAACCTCAGCGCCGATCCGGAGAATAGGTATTTCAGCGACGGACTTGCCGAACAGCTGACCGACACTCTTGCCCAGATCAAAGGCTTGCGCGTCGCATCGCGCACCTCGGCGTTCGCCTTCGGCGGAAAACAGGCAGACGCCCGCGAGATTGGCAGGAAGCTGGGCGTCGGCGCGTTCATCGAAGGAAGTGTCCGAAAGGAAGGCAACCGCGTCCGCATCACGGCGCAGCTCGTGCAGACCGGAGATGGATACCACTTGTGGTCGCAGACGTTCGAGCGCGAATTTCGCGGCGTCTTCGCGATACAGGACGAAATCTCGCAGGCGATCGTGCGCGCACTGCGGGTGAATCTGTCTCCGGCCGAGCATGGCCGGCTGACGAGGCGCCCGACGCAGAGCATAGAAGCGTTCGACCTCTATCTCAGGGGACGTTACATCACCAGCAGCTATCCCTCCCCGGCACTCATCGGCCAGGCGGTCGCGTTGTTCGAGGACGCCATCAAGAAAGATCCTGAGTTCGCTCTCCCATACGTCGGCATCGCGGCCATGAAAGTTGGAGGCTGGATCAGCGACGGTCCGGGATCCGGCGAGCTCGCGGAGTCGGTGTTGATGACCATTCATCGAGCGCTCGACATCGATCCGGATCTCCCTGAGGCGCTCGCGGCCCTCGGGACCATGCAGGCGCGGCACGACTGGAACTGGGCTGAAGCCGAAAAGACCTTCCGCCGCGCGATTGCGTCGAACCCGCAATCCGCCGATGCGCACCAGCAATACGCCCACAGCGTTCTGCTGCCGCTGCGACGCTTCGATGAAGCAATCGCCGAGAACCGGCGTGCGATTGGAATCGAGCCGTCCTCCCTTGCCTACGCGACCGGCCTGCCGTGGATTCTCGTTTACGCTGGCCGGTTCGACGAGGCGGTCGCCGAGTACCGCAAGGTACTTGCGGCGTGGCCCGGCAATCCCATTGTGGCGGCGGCAATGGCCGA
>JBOGIQ010000440.1:0-4267 GCA_050742535.1 Vicinamibacterales bacterium
AAATGGACTTCAGCCCGACAGGCACGAAACACTGCCTCATGAGCACCACCGGCATCAACCTCTGGGGTTCAGCGACTCATGCCCTCGAGTATCTGCGTCGCGCCGATTCGATTCCGCACCGGACGGAGGGCGAGGCCGAATTACTGGACTGGCTGCCTGCGCGCTGTGAGCGGGTTCTCGACCTCGGAAGCGGCGACGGCCGCCTCCTTGGCCTCGTCAAGCTGGCGCGGCCGGCGGCGCACGGTGTGGCCCTCGACTTCTCGGAGACAATGCTCGGCCTCCTGCGTGAGCGCTTCGGCAGCGACCCGACGGTGCGAACGTTGGAGCACGATCTCGATTCGCCGCTGCCCGGATCGCTCGGCGCCTTCGACGCCGTCGTCTCCAGCTTTGCCATTCATCACGTCGGCCATGAACGGAAACAGGCGCTGTTCCGGGAAATATTCGACGTGCTGGAGCCCGGGGGCGTGTTCTGCAATCTCGAGCACGTGGCGTCGCCAACGGGCGCGCTGCACCAGTCGTTCCTGGCTGCCCTGAACGTGACGCCCGAAGAGGATGACCCGTCGAACAAGCTGCTCGACGTCGAGACGCAGCTCACGTGGCTGCGCGAGCTCGGCTTCGTGGACGTTGATTGCCACTGGAAATGGCGCGAACTGGCGCTGCTGGCCGGCCGGCGGCCGGCGACTGGATAGGAATTCTGGCGGTTACTGACGCTCCAGGACGGAGTTTCCAGTGACTGGACGTCCCTGTGCGTTCGTGGACGTGAAGGAGCGTGTCAGGGTTTTCCCGTCCCGGCTCAGCGCAAACTTCACCCGCGTGCGTTCCTTGCCTTTTTGCAGGGCCACCATGTCGATGGTGCTCGCGTTCGTACGGCGCACGGTGGTCGAGTCGTAGTTCCGTTCACCCTGCGGGGCCTTCACCGTTCCACCGGCTTTCGGCAGGATGAGAACATCCGCTGTGATCGGCGCGCCAGCTGCGGTCTTTCCAGACGTGGCGACCAGCAGGTTGCCTCCCTCTTCCGAGATTGTCAGCGTCATCTCCGCGGGCAGCTTGCCTCCCGACGTCGCTGACTTCGCGGAGTTGAGTCGGAACGTCCCGACAAACGGGTCGGCTGCGCGCACCGTGTGGGGCACAGCGGCCAGCGCAAGGGCGAGGGCCAAAGCCTTCATCGTTCTCATGGAGCCGGAGGCCTACAATCCGGGTGCCAATGCCTCAGTGAACAATGCCTTACAGGATGAGGGGTGCCGGAGGAGGCCCGGTCTGGTGGCGGACGAGAACGATACGCCGCCTACAAAAGGGTCAGAGCAGAGACTTCGCCGTCCAGTCCCGGGCCTCCAGGATCGTCAGATAGTCCTCGTTCGAGATTCTTGACGTGCCCCCGTACTCGCACGCCAGAACGAACATGTCCTTGCCCTCGTCCCAGGTCCGCTGCAGCACTTTGCATGGAAACGTCAGTGTCCCCGCGGACATCGTCAGGATGTCGCCGACTTTCGGCACGGGATCGACGTCCGCGGTCTTGGTGAATCGGACGTCGGAAATGCCGTAGGGGAACGCCTCGGATTTCACCTGAGCGCGGACGGGAAGCCTGAGGCTCACTTCGACGACTTGGGACATTAGGGCAATTCTACGCGACCGCGGCGATCGCCGATTCCTCCGCCTGCCTGATGTCGAAGCGATCGAGATTCATGACCTTGTGCCACGCGGCCACGAAATCCTTCACGAACTTCTCCTTCGCATCGTCGGTGGCGTAGACCTCCGCCAGCGCACGGAGCTCGGAGTTCGAGCCGAAGACGAGGTCGACGCGGCTGGCCGTCCACTTCATGTCCCCTTTCGCGCGGCCGCGGCCCTCGAAGGTCGCCGCGGCGTCGGAGGTAGGCGTCCACCCGGTGTTCATGTCCAGAAGATTCACGAAGAAGTCGTTCGTCAACGTTCCCGGCCTGTTGGTGAACACACCGGTGGTCGAACCCTTGTGGTTCGCGTTCAGCGCGCGCAGGCCGCCGATGAGGACGGTCATCTCCGGAGCGCTCAGCGTCAACCTGAACGCCCGCTCGATCAGCAGGTGCTCGGCAGGCACGTCGTGTCCCTCGCCGATGAAGTTGCGGAACCCGTCCGCGTCCGGCTCGAGGACGGCGAACGACTCGACGTCCGTCTGCTCCTGCGACGCATCGGTGCGTCCCGGCGTGAACGGCACCTGGACGTTGAATCCGGCGCTCCTGGCCGCTTCCTCGACCGCGGCACATCCACCGAGCACGATCAGATCGGCCAGCGACACTCTCTTCTTCGAGCCCTTCTGCGCGTCGTTGAATTCCTTCTGGATCGTCTCCAGGGTCTTCAACACCTTCGCGAGCTCCGGCGGATTGTTGACGGCCCAGTCCTTCTGCGGCGCGAGGCGGATGCGCGCCCCGTTGCCGCCGCCGCGCTTGTCGGTGCCGCGGAACGTCGAGGCCGACGCCCAGGCGGTCGAGACCAGGTTGGAGATGGACAGGGTCTGTCCCGACGCGAGGATTTTTGCCTTGAGGTCCGCGATGTCCTTCGCTCCGATCAGTTCGTGCGTGACCGGCGGAACCGGGTCCTGCCACAGCTGCGGCTCCTTCGGCACCTCAGGGCCCAGATACCGCGCAATGGGACCCATGTCGCGATGGGTCAGCTTGAACCACGCCTTCGCGAACGCATCGGCGAATTCCTGCGGCTTCTCGTAAAAGCGGCGCGCGATCTTCTCGTAGGCCGGGTCGAGGCGCAGCGACAGATCCGTCGTCAGCATCGACGGCGCGATCTTCTTCGACTTGTCGTGCGCATGCGGGACGGTGCCTTCACCGGCGCCGTTCTTCGGCTTCCACTGCTTCGCGCCGGCCGGGCTTGTCGTCAACTCCCAGTCGTACTCGAAGAGGTGCTTGAAGAAGTCGTGGCTCCACTTCGTCGGCGTCGTCGTCCAGGTCACCTCGAGACCACTCGTGGTGCTGTGTGCTCCCCTGCCGGTCTCATAGCTGCTCTTCCAGCCGAAGCCCTGTTCCTCGAGGTTGCCGCCTTCCGGTTCCGGGCCGGCGTACTTGTCCGCAGGCGCGGCGCCGTGAGCCTTGCCGAACGTGTGGCCGCCGGCAATCAACGCGACGGTTTCCTCGTCGTTCATCGCCATACGGCGGAATGTTTCGCGGATGTCCCGCGCGGCAGCGACCGGATCGGGATTGCCGTTCGGCCCTTCCGGATTCACGTAAATCAGGCCCATCTGCACGGCGCCGAACGGATTCGCCAGCTGCCGCTCGCCGCTGTAGCGCTCGTCGCCGAGCCACGTGGCCTCTGAGCCCCAGTTGACGTGCTCGGGTTCCCAGACGTCCGCGCGGCCGCCGGCAAAGCCGAACGTCTTGAACCCCATCGACTCGAGGGCGACGTTCCCCGTGAGCACCATCAGATCGGCCCACGAGAGCTTCTTGCCGTACTTCCGCTTGATCGGCCACAGGAGGCGTTTCGCTTTATCGAGATTGGCGTTGTCGGGCCAGCTGCCGAGCGGCGCAAAGCGAAGCTGACCGGAGCCGGCGCCGCCGCGGCCGTCGTGAATCCGGTAGGTGCCGGCCGCGTGCCACGCCATGCGGATGAAGAGTGGTCCGTAGTGGCCGAAGTCCGCCGGCCACCAGTCCTGCGAGTTCGTCATCACCTGCTCGATGTCCTTCTTCACCGCAGCCAGATCGAGCGACTTGAACTCTTCGGCGTAATCAAACGACTCGCCCATCGGATCACCCGCGGGGTGGTTCCGGTGCAGCAGTTGCAGGTTCAGCTGGCTCGGCCACCAGTCGCGGTTCGACCTGCCGCCGCTGAGTGTTTTGGCCGAGAACGGACACTTCGCTTCGTTTGCCATCTTGACGTCGCCTCTACTCAGTTCGTAGTTGGTAGTTAGTAGTTGGTTCGAAGTTCGTAGGGCGCCCCTTCAGGGGCGCCGTTTCTTTCGTTTCGCCGCGGATCGCCTCCGGGGCTGTTCCTGGCAATCCGGGCAACGTCCCCAATAGACGACCTCGGCCTCGTCGATCTCGTAGCCGTTGTCGTCCTTCGCCTTCAGACACGGCGCGCGGCCGGCCGCGCAGTCCACGTCGACCAGTCGGCCGCACATTCGACAGATCAAATGGTGATGGTTGTCGCCGACGCGGTCCTCGAACCGCGCAGGCGACCCCGCCGGTTGAATGCGCCGGATGAGCTTTTCGGTGACGAGGACGTTGAGCGCGTCGTAGACCGACTGGAGCGAGATGGCGCCGATCTCGCCCCTCACCGCATCGGCCACCGC
>JBOGIQ010000441.1:0-4200 GCA_050742535.1 Vicinamibacterales bacterium
GAAGGAAGTGGAGCCGTTCCAGCTCCCCGCGAAGACGATCTCACGCGTGGCGCCGATTGCGGGCTGGCACGCACGCGACGTCTGGAAGTACGCCAAGGAGCACGACATCCCGCTGCTGCCGCTCTACGAGCTTGGCTACACGAGCATCGGCTGCGAGCCGTGCACGACGCTCCCGCTCGATCCCAACAACCCGCGCTCCGGCCGCTGGCAGGGCGAGAAGCTCGAGTGCGGGATTCACATCCAGGCCAAGTAAGACCGCTTACCGCGCGGCGCGCAGTTCGAACGCCAGGCGCCGGAGCTCGCGCAGCTGTGGTGTGACGGGCTGACTGTCGTCCCAGCTTGTGCGGTACACCCTTACGACATCACCGTCACGTCGCTTGAGCACGATGGTGGTCCGGATGCAGTCCGAGCATATGGTGGACGGCCCGAGCCCTCCCCAGGGCTCGGCAACTGCGGACACTATAGCTTTCGCAAAACGCTCCAACAGGGGTGTTGCGCAGGGTGCCGGACCGCACGCCATCTGCCCGTTCGAGGTGATCGTCACCGAACCGATTCCCTGGCCGGTGAATCCACCGCTCGTGTGGATACGCAACGACCAGGAGTTCGCGCCCGGCGGCGGCTCGGGCGGTTCCGGCACGTCGGCCTGCGCATCCTGCAGGTTGACGACGTGGGTCGTCGGTCGCTGCGGCAGACTGTCCGGCTGCTGAGCAACTGCGCCCGTCACGGCGAGCGCGGCAAGGGCGGCGGCGACCCGTAGGGCCATGCCTCTAAGACGGCGGAGAAGGTTGTTTGGTCGAGGTGGACGGGGCGCGCGGCAGGGCCACCGTGAACGTCGAGCCGCGTCCTTCGCCTTCGCTGGCGGCACTGATGGTCCCGCCGTGCAGCTCTACGAAGTGCCGCACCAACGCGAGGCCAAGGCCCAGCCCGCCCACTGAACGCGTGTGGACACTTTCGGCCTGCCAGAACCGCTGAAAGAGGAACGGCAGCGACTCGGGACGGATGCCGATCCCGGTGTCGGTGACGACAACCGCCACGACGCTGTCGTCTGCCGCCAGCGTCGCCTGCACGACGCCGCCGCGCGGCGTGAACTTGACCGCGTTCGAGAGCAGATTCCAGAACACCTGCTGCATGCGGTCGACGTCACAGCGCGCCGACGCCGGTTCGTCCGGAACGGTGATGCGCAGCGCAACGCCCTTGGCGTCCGCGGACGGCCGCACGATGTCCAGCGCCGCCTGCAGCGGTACGGCGACGTTGCACGCGTCGAGCGTCAGCCGCACCTTGCCGGTCACGATGCTGGACACGTCGAGCACGTCCGACACCAGCTGCGACAGGGCGCGGGCGTTCCGCTCGATGATCTCCGTCACCTGCTCGCGGCGCTCGTCGGTATACCGGCCGTCGCGGAGCATGCGAGTATAGCCGAGCACGGCGTTGAGCGGCGTGCGGAGCTCATGCGACAGCATCGCCAGAAACTCGTCCTTGGATCGCGCGGCTTCCTCCGCCTGGCGCAGGAGACGGCGCTGCTCGGAGATGTCGCTGGCAATTTTCGAGGCGCCGACGACGGTCCCGTCCCGGGCGCGGACCGGAGAGACGCTGAGCGAAATCTCGATCAGCGTGCCGTCCTTCCGCTGGCGGATCGTCTCGAAATGCTCGACCGCGCCGCCCGCGCGAATCGTCGCCAGCACCTTGTCCTCTTCCGTCTGCCGATCCTGCGGGATGATGAGACGGATCGGCCGCCCGACGATCTCCTCTGCGGTGTAGCCGAACATTCGTTCCGCCGCGCGATTCCACGTCTGCACGATCCCGTTGAGGTCCTTGCTGACGATGGCGTCTTCGGAGGAGTTCACGATGGCGGCGAGGCGCAGCGTTTCGCGTTCGAGCGTCCGCTGCTCCGACATGTCGCGGATGATGCGCGACGTCCCGATGACGTGTCCCTCCGCCGCGATCACAACCGAGAGCGATACGGAGATCGGAATGCGCTGGCCGTCCCGTGTCAGACCGGTCGTCTCGAAATGCTTGGCCGTCTGACCGGTCAGCACCCGCAGGGACGAGTTTTCTCCGGTTGCACGTACCTCTGGCGGAACGATGATTTCGATCGGACGGCCAATAACTTCTGCTGCTGAATACCCGAACATCCGTTCGGCGGACCGGTTCCACGTCTCGATGCAGCCATCGAGAGTTTCGGTGACGATAGCGTCTTCGGAAGAAGCGACGACCGCAGCCAGGCGCAGAGTGGCCGGGTCAACCATCCGGGCGGACGACATGTATTGATCAAAATATAGAGCCATTTCCACGCTGCAAAGCTCAACAGCGTGGGCCAGCTCAGGTCTGCACCGTTGAGCCGACGCCGGACTGCTGCTTCGCCATCGGCCAGAAGGTGAAATAGGCCGCGTGCACGATGAGGAACGGGAACGTCACGCTGAGGAGTGCATTCACGAGCCACAGTTCGTATTCATACCCGGGCGCACCGGACGGCAGCTCGACTCCAACGATCATCCGATCGACGCGGCCGTACAGCTGCGCCAGCACGGCGCCGATCACTGCCGCGCCCACGGCGTTCGCCGCACCCTTCAACGGCTGCCGGAGCGTGGCAAAGAGTGAGTTCTGCAGCATGTTCAGCACGATGATCGTGCCGAAGATGAACGGCGCGGTGACGCGCGTCAGCACGTACATCGGGTCGAGCGCGAGGATGCCGGTCGTGATCCACATCACGATCGCGCCCACGGCGGCGGCGGCAATCGTCCAGACGAGGCCGAGCACCGGCTGCTTCATCAGACCGCCGGCGAGCGTGAACGGCCACAAATCGAAATGCGGCAGCAGAAACATCCCGCCCAGCATCGTCACGTAAAACACCAGCGCTGCCACCCCGTTGAACAACCCATGGGGCGCAGATTGCAGATACACCGGTGCCCCCTGCAGGAACGCGTAATTGAAGAACACGCGGAAGAGCGCATAGGTCAGCGCGTAGGACGCCACGAGAATCATGAACCCTGCGACGCCCATGTTCCTGGTCAGGCGCGTGAACGGCCACCCGCCGAACGCGATGCACATGAAGAACGTCGTGGGCACGACGATGACGGCAAACTGCGAGGGAATCGGTCCCGGAGGGCTCACGCCCTCGCCGACGGTCAGCCACACGATCACCGCAAGGACCGCGGCGGTCGCGACGTTCACCGACAGCAGCACCAGGCCGCGGGCTGGCTGCGCCGGCGGGGCGAACGGCGGATGGGTCGCGATCACCGCCGCTACGATCTGCGGGGGCACGATGCAGAGCATCACCAACGACACCCAGCCGAGGAACGTCGGCAGGTCGAACAGTGCCAGGAACGCGAGGGAGACGGCGAGCACGAACGCGCTCGCCGCGATGCCGAGAAGCGGCTGCGTCATAGGGGCCCAATGATATGCCGCGACCGAGACGCGGAAGGCGCCCCTTCAGGGGTGCCTTCGCCTACAGGCGGAAGCTACGGGAGCGTGGGGAGGAACCGTGGCGGCCGGCGGGCGTTCAGTCGTTGTTCGAGGGCGTACGCCAGCCCGATCAGTTGCGGCTCACTGAATGCGGAGCCCATGAATGTGAGCCCGAATGGCAGCGCGCGGCTCTCGCCAATCGGAATGGTGATGCTCGGCGTTCCCGCGATAGCTGCCGCGCCGTAGCCGCCAATCAGTCCCGCCCGATCGCCGCGCGGACCGTCCACTCGCCATGCCGGCCCGGTACTAATCGTCACGACCGCTGCCAGCTTCTCCCGTTCGATCGCGCCAAGCAGACCATCGGGGCCGACACCCCGTCGGATTGCCGCCAGCGCATCCACGTAGGCCTTGTCGGTCAGCGGCCCCTTGCTTTGTGCGCGTTCGAAGAGCTCCTGGCCGAACAAGGGCATCACGCGAGCGGCGTTCGCCTGATTCCAGGCAATGAGCGCCGCCAGCGACTTCTGTGCCGACGTGCTCGTCGCGAGGTATTTGTTCAGGCCGTCCTTGAACTCGTACAGGAGCACCTCGAGCTGCTCGCCGCCAGGCGCCCCCATCTGAACGTCGACGATCGTCGCGCCGGCTTTCTGCATCGCGCCCAGCACAGCGGTCAGCGCTGCATCAACGTCCGCGGGCATGCCGGGCGTGCGGAACACGCCAACGCGCTGGCCCTTCAACGCATCGCGATTGAGAAAGGCCGTGTAGTCCCGCGCTGCCTTCGAAGCCCTGGTCGCGGGATCA
>JBOGIQ010000442.1:0-4171 GCA_050742535.1 Vicinamibacterales bacterium
CGGCCGCGCACGCCATACCCGTTAAAAGGGAACGCTTCATGGTGTCTGCTCCTGCTGATCATCGTGAATAACCTGAACGAATCGAACCGCGCGCGCGAGGCCGTCGTCGCCGACGACGACGTCGGCCAGGATGTTCGGGTCGTTGCTGATGCCTGCCGGCGCTGTCGCACCGAATGACGCCAGCGCCGTACGCGGCACCTGCATCCGCACCACATAGCCGCCGCGCGCCGGCACGTTGCTGTATCGCAGCGGGAAGAATTCGGTCACGAGCTCTCGTGTGACCACCGCGCCGTCGGTGGCCGTGGGGAGGTTCGGCCGGGACTGCAGCGATCGCCACGCCGGCACGGCGAGCACTGTGGCGAGCGTCGCCGCAGCCGCCAGGGACAGCAGCATCGTGCGGCGCCGCCGCGCATCCGCGATCGCCTGAACTTCGGCGAGCAGCCGCAGTCCGACGGCGTTCGACGCGCCAAGCTGCTCGTCGTCTTCCGCGAGGGCGCGCAGACCATCGGCCAGCGCCGACGTAGTGTCCGCCTTCAGGCGGACCGAATCGTCTGCGTCCTGTGGATTCATGGCTACTTCCTTCATCTCGTCGCGGATTTCACGAGGTCCGCGCCACTGCGTGTTGCTGAGAGCTTCGTCATCAGCAACGCCTTCGCCCGGTGCAGCCGCGACCGCACGGTCCCGATCGGGCACTGTGCAATGGCTGCGGCATCCGCGTAACTCATCTCCTGCAGCTCGCACAGCGCCACCGCTTCGCGATACGCAGCCGGCAGCGAGGCGATTGCCGCGCGCACGGTCTGGATCGTCTCCTGGCGCGACAGGCTCTCGAGCGCGCTGGGCCGCTCATCCGGCCACGCCGTCCGCTCGTCGTGCTCGTCGAGATCGAACGTCGCGGCCTCGCGTGCGCTCAGCCGCTTCAGCACGAAGTGACGGGCGATGCCAAACAGGTAATTGCCGACCGTCCCCTTGCCCGCGTCGTAGTCGACGCGTCCTCGAAGCACGGCGAGGAACGTCTCCTGCACGACGTCGTCGGCGGCATCGCGGCCGCACATGTGCGCCGCATAGCGGAAGATGCGCCGCTCGAACCCGGCAAACAGCCGGGAGAAGGCGACCGCATCGCCGCGGCGCGCCAGCGCGATCAGCCCGGCATCGTCCACGTCATGAGTGCATTGCCCGGCGGCGGGCGGAAAGTTCCAGGGATCCGCTACAGCGGCTGCACGATGTCCACCGGTTCGATCGGGGCGGGGGTGAAACACAGGATGAACATGATGACCGCAAACACCGCGACCGCCTTGCGGGTCGGGTCGAGCGGGAGATGTTCGTCAGGGGTGGGCGGATGGTGTCGTCCGAAGACCGCCAGCATGAGGATCGTCAGCCCGGCCCACACCAGCCAGGACATCGACCAGAAGGCGAGGCCGATGAGGCAGGCCACCATCACCAGGGTGACGGCGGAACTCTTCCGCCCGAACACCGCGTAGGAGATATGACCTCCATCGAGCTGGCCGATTGGGAACAGGTTGAGCGCCGTAGCCAGCAGCCCGAACCACGCCGCAAACGCCATCGGGTGCATGGTCACGGTAAACCCCTCCGCGACGTGACCGAACGTCAGCCAGGCGGCCAGCTTGAACAGCAGCGGCTCGCCAAGCCAGAGCAGCGGCTCCGGATAGTCAGGTGGTATCGCGTCGATGCGCGACAGATACATCCCGACAAACAGCAGCGGCACCGCCACAACGAATCCAGCGATCGGACCGGCGATCCCGATGTCGAAGAGCTCCCGCTTGCCCGGGATCGGCTGCCGTATGCGGATGAATGCCCCGAGCGTTCCTGTGAGCAGGAGCGGCATCGGCAGGAAGTACGGGCGCGACGCCGCGACGCCGTAAAACCGGCAGGCGTAATAGTGTCCGAGCTCGTGGCAGCCGAGGATCGCAAGGATCGGCACGCTGTACCACAATCCGTAAATCAGCAACTCCCGTGTACTGAACGGATTGAGGCCGCCGCCAAACCCAAGGTAAAAGCTGAGATAATGCCCCGCTCCGGCGGCCGTCGTCGTGTAGATCGTCGCGAGGAACAAAAACACGTACGGCCAGAGCCGGTCGCGTTGCGGCGTCACCGGTACGGAGACCAGATCGGGAGCCGACGGATCGGCCGACAGCTCTCGCTGTCCGGGGGATTCAGCTGACAAGTAGCCCATGCGGGCTGTTACCCGATATTCTGAAGGTCCTTGCCCGGTTTGAAACGGATGGTGCGGCCGGGAGGGATGCGCACTTCCTTACCGGTCCGTGGGTTACGTCCGATGCCGCGCTTGCGGGGCTTCACCTGAAATACCCCGAATCCGCGCAGCTCGATACGGTCTCCACGCTGCATGGAGAGGCGCATGGCGTCGAACACGGCATCAACCGCGACCTCAGCCTTGACCTTGGTGATGTCCGCGATCTTCGAGACTTCGTTGACGATGTCGACCTTAATCATTTGGATGCGTGTTTCGCAATGAGATTTCCGGGCAAGCGCCTCTGCCAAAAGGCTATAACTATCATAGGCAGAGCTACTTACACTGTCAACATTCCGTGAAAAGCCTGCCCTCGGTCGTGCTCGTCGGGCGTCCGAATGTCGGAAAATCCACGCTTTTCAACCGGCTGACCGGGACCAGGCGGGCGATCGTCACGCCCATCCCCGGGACAACGCGCGACGTCATCGCTCACGCAGCGGAATGGCAGGGCACGCGCTTCGAGGTGACCGATACCGGCGGCATGTTCGGCGCCAGCCAGGATCCGCTTCACGAGCTCGTGCTCGAACGGGGGCGGCGCGCCATCGCGGATGCCGATCTCCTTGTGCTCGTTGTCGATGGCCGCGAGGGCATCGTGCCCGGTGACCAGGAAATCGCGCGCGCCGTCCGCGGCGCCGACACGCCGGCGCTTCTTGCCGTGAACAAGACGGACGACCGCCGCGCCCGTGCCGGCGCCGTCGACTTTCACGAGCTCGGGTTCGAGCCGGTGCTCGAGATCTCGGCCGAGCATGGCGAGGGCATTGGAGACCTCCTCGACGAGATCGTCGAGCGGCTGCCTGGCAAGGGCGATGTCGAGCGCGAACACCCGGCGCTGCCCGAGGAAGTGTCGGTGGCGATCATCGGCCGGCCGAACGCCGGTAAGTCGTCGCTGGTGAACCGGTTGCTGCGCGAAGAACGAATGATCGTCAGCGAGGTTCCAGGCACGACTCGCGATTCGGTCGATTCGCTGCTGACCTGGCATCGCCGCCAGTTCCGCATCGTCGACACCGCCGGCATCCGCAGGCCGGGGCGCGTGGCGAGGAGCGGACAGGTGGAATCGGTCAGCGTGCTGCTGGCGCAGCGATCGATCGAAGCCGCCGATATCGTGGTGCTGGTCGTCGACGCGTCCGTGGGCGTAACCGATCAGGACGCTGCGATTGCTGGTGCGGCCGATCGGGCGGGCCGCGGCGTCATCATTGCGGCCAACAAGTGGGATCTGATGAAGGATCGCGGGTCCGAGTACGTGAAGGAGTTCGACGAGCAGCTGCGGCGCCAGCTGAAGTTTCTCGACTATGCGCCGGTCCTTCACATCTCAGCGGCAACTGGGGAGCGGACACCGCGGTTGCTCGAAACGATTGACCGCGTTTCCGCCGCCCGGCGTAAACGGGTCAGGACGCCCGAGTTGAATCGCCTGGTCGAGAAGATTTCGCTCGAGCACCCGCCAGTCAGCCCGGGGCGGAAGCATGTTCGAATCCTCTACGCGACTCAGACAGGCGTTGCGCCGCCGACGTTCGTCTTCTTCACCAACGTGGCGACGAGCTTTCACTTCTCCTACACGCGATATCTGGAAAACCGTCTTCGCGAGGAGTTTGGTTTCGAGGGCACGCCGATTCGGATGCACGTCCGCGCGCGCCGCAAAACGGCGGCGGATGACGAGAAGGGCAAGACGTCGCGACGGCCGTCGAGAACGCCGCGCCGCCGAAAAACCACGAAGAGAAATTCGTAGGGCACCCCTTCATCCCTCGACGATGCTCGGGATGACCCTGAGTGAAGTCGAAGGGTCAGGGGTGCCGATTTCAGTTGTTAACCTGTTGAAGAATCGAGAGTTCGGTTTATACTGACAACCCATGGCACCCAAGCTGTACAAGGCAGCGGAAGTGTGCGACGTGGCGCAGTTACAGCCGTTTG
>JBOGIQ010000443.1:0-4168 GCA_050742535.1 Vicinamibacterales bacterium
GGGGAAACAGGGAGCTGCTACCGCACTGGAGGTGCGAGCACGGTCCGGAAACCGACGTGATTCGTTCCGGTCGCGACCTCGCCCTTGCCGCGCGTGCCGACCATATATCGCGAGCAGTACTGATCGGTGCACAGAAACGATCCGCCGCGGTGCACCCGCTTGGCGATGCCAGGCTCGTCCGGATCGTACGCCGACGAGGGACCAGGCGGATTGCGCGTGATTGCGTTCGGCGGCAGCGACGTGTAGTAGTCCGCGCGATACCAGTCGCTTACCCACTCCCACACATTCCCGGCGACGTCGACCAGTCCATAGCCGTTCGGCGGAAACTGTGCGACGGGCGCGATGCCCGCGAACCTGTCGCTCCCCGCGTCGTGCTCCGGGAAGTGGCCGTGATGGCGGTTCGTCATCTGCCGGCCGCCCGGGCTGAATTCGTCACCCCAGGGATAGAGCATGCCTGACAACCCGCCGCGCGCGGCAAATTCCCACTCCGCCTCCGTGGGCAGGCGCTTGCCCGCCCATTTCGCGTACGCCTCCGCATCCTCGTAGGCCACATGCACGACGGGGTAGTGCCCCTTCCCCGCGATCGTGCTCCCCGCGCCGAGCGGATGACGCCAGCTCGCGCCCTTCGCGTACGCCCACCATTGTCGTTCGTCGTCGAGCGGAACCGCGCGATCGGGAGGCGAGAAGACGAGAGAGCCGGCCACGAGCAGTTCGGGCGGTGCTCCAGGAAAATCCTCGGGCCGCGGTGTGCGTTCGGCGACAGTCACATAACCGGTCGCTGCGACGAACGCCGCGAACTGGTCGTTGGTCACCTCGGTTCGATCCATCCAGAAGCCGTCAACCGAGACACGATGAACCGGCCGTGAATCCCGCGTCGCCTGCATGCCAACCACATCCTGCGGGTCGGCGGGCTGAGCGGCGCCCATCGAAAACTCCCCTCCGGGAATCCAGACCATACCGTCGGGCGCGGCCGCCGGTGCCGGAGCCGCGTGCTCGATCGTCGGCTGAAAGCCGGCGGCTGATTCGCTCACCTCGACGTCCGCGGCACGCCCTGGCCGCCGGCCGGCAGAATCCCGCTCAAGTGTGAACCAGGCGATCGCTGCCGCCGCGAGCGCCACGACAATCATCCAGTCAGGGAACACTCGTCGCATGGACGCCTTGCCAGCCGCATCGAATAGACCCAATCGTGGCAAACAGCCGTGAGTATATGAGAAGGTGGCGGGCGGGGCCGGAGTAGACTTCCGCGACGGTTCAGGAGGAGGCGATGCTGACGATGCGCTCTAAACGAGTCCGGCTGTCGATGGTCGTCGCGGCGGCCACCGCAATCGGCGCCGTCATCTTCGGGGCATTGCGCGCGACGCCTGCGGCGCAAACCGACGCGCGACCAAACATCATCGTCGTACTCGTGGACGACATGGGATGGTCCGACATCGGCCCGTACGGCGGCGAGATCCCGACCCCGAATCTCGACGCCCTCGCGGCGCGCGGCGTGCGCTTCACGCAGTTCTACAGCACGCCGCGATGCTCCCCGACGCGGGCCAGTCTATTGACCGGCGTCTACCCACATCAGGCGGGAATGGGTCATCTCGAGGACGTCGTCCGGCGCGGCTCGATCGGCACGACCGGACGGCTCAACGATCGCTCCCTGACCATCGCCGAAGTGCTCCGCGACGCGGGCTACTTCACGGCGATGGCCGGCAAGTGGCATCTCGGTCAGGACAACGGAACACCACCGTGGCAACGCGGGTTCGATCGCGTGCTCAGCCTGCGGCAGGGAGGCATGTTCTTCCCCAACCAGAACTACCAGGGCGGCGGCGACACGCTCACGCGCCGCGCGCGCGAGCCGCTGTACGTGGACGGCACGCCGATGCCGCGCGATTCGGCGATGTTCGGTGAGAACTGGTACGCCACGTACCTGTGGACCGACTTCGGGTTGAGGTTCATCGACGAAGCGCGGAAGGCGAACAAGCCGTTCTTCCTCTACCTGCCCCACAACGCGCCGCACTTTCCGCTGATGGCGCCGGCGGAGCTGATCGCGAAGCATCGCGGCAAGTACAAGGCCGGGTGGGATCAGCTGCGTGAGGCGCGGTACCGCCGCCAGATCAAGATGGGCCTGATCGACGCCAGGTGGCCGTTGACTCCGCGCGAGGCGGACTCACCCGCCTGGGACTCACTCTCCGACGAAGCGAAAGATCGCTTCGATCATCTGATGGCCGTCTACGCGGCGATGGTCGAAGCCATCGACATCAGTCTGGGCACTCTCGTCAAAGGATTGCAGGCCCGCGGTGCGCTCGACAACACGCTGATCCTGTTCCTGTCCGACAACGGCGCCAACGCGGAATCTGGTCCCGATGGTCGTTTCGACGGCGAGCCCGCCGGTGGGCCGAACTCGAACCTGTATCTCGGCATGAACTGGGCGGCTCTCAGCGGTACTCCGTTCCGCCGGTTCAAGCATTTCACGCATGAGGGCGGCATCGCGGCGCCGCTGATCGTGCATTGGCCCCGAGGCATCGCCGCCAACCGCCGCAATGCCCTCATCACCCTGCCGGCACATCTCATCGACGTGATGCCGACGGTCCTCGACGTAACGGGCGCGGCGTACCCGCGGGAGTACAAAGGCATCGCGATCCAGCCGATGGAGGGCGTCAGCCTGCGTCCGGCGCTTGCCGGCCGTACGGTCGCCCGGACGCAGCCGCTCTTCTGGGAGCACGAGGGCAACCGCGCCGTGCGATCGGGCAACTGGAAGCTCGTGTCGACGTACCGGAACGACTGGGAGCTGTACGACATGGCGGCCGATCGCGTCGAGCGGAACAATCTGGCCGCGAGCCGCTCCGATCTGGTCAAGACGCTTGCCGCTCAATGGGATGCCTGGGCGAAGCGAGCCAACGTGGATCCCTGGACCGGCCCACGCCGGCTGCCGTGGGGCGACGACGCGCGGCCGGGAGGTCCGCCGGCGAGGTAGTGCCGCCGTACACCGAACGTGTGACCGTCTCCGGCGGAGTCCTTCGACGCGGCACCCGCTCTGTCAACGCCGCGCGCGCGGATTGGGAAATCTGTTCGCCGCGCCGGGCGTCGGCAGTCCCACCGCCACCACCGTGCCGCGAGGGTGGGCGCGGGCGAGCCGCCCCGCAAGCGTGATTCCAGTGCCGGCCACCGGCGCGTCGGCGGGATGGGCAATTGCGAGCGGCATCGTGGCGGTGATGCGGGCGCCGCCGCGGCCGCCCTGCACCTGCGCGATGGTCGCGATTTCCTGGTTGGCGCCGGTGCCGATCGCAATCGACTGACCCACGACGAAGCCGGCGGTGGCCGCGACGGGGATAACTGTGACTCCGATCTGTGTCGCCGTACTCAGCCGGGTACTGCCCGCCGTGCCGACGGAAGCGATATCAGCGGTTTCGCTGTCCGGGCCGCTGCCCACGATGACTGTCTGCCCTGGCGCGAACCCCGCCACGCCGGCCACTTGTATGTTCGTCACCCCCTCGGCGGCGCCTTCGGGCAAGGTGGTGGCGGGCTGCACCACAAAGTCGGTGCAGAGACTGTCGTCATCATGACCGTCGGGGGAGCGGCCGATGCTGCGATTCGGTGCGCCTGGTGCCGCGGCGGCGGCAGCGATGTTGGCGGTGGCGGGCCCTGAGCCGGCGCCAGGCACGATTGCCATGCACCCGCCGTGGTGTTGTACCCCTTCGAGCGTCGCCAGGTCCGGCCGAGTGATGTAGCCGTTCGCGCTGGAATTACTCTGCTGCGATCCATAGACGATCGCGTCCATCACCACCGCGCCGGACGCGTCGGTCAACGCAATGGCGCCGCCTGTGATCAACAGCGTGCTGCCGAACCAGGCGTGCGGCGCCGGCCCCTGATAGCCCTCGTTCGCCGCGCCGCGATAGCGCACCGGCGTTCCGTAGGCATGCGCACGCGTCAGCGGACGATCGAGTGCCACGCCGCCGCCCAGCGCCTGCACCGCATCGCCGCTCCGATGGGCGAAGCGCGTGGCAGGGGTGAAGGAAATGCCGGTGCCCCGGCCCCACACATCGATGCCGGACGTATGGGGCACTTTGAGCGGCGCCGTCAGCGTGACCCCGGTGCCTTCCGGTCCCGCGGTACCGACCGAGGCAACCACCGCGCGTTCCATGCGCTGACCTGTCCCGATGGTCAACGTGTCGCCGGCGCT
>JBOGIQ010000444.1:0-4142 GCA_050742535.1 Vicinamibacterales bacterium
CCTGCGTCGTGCAGCGCGAGACGGGAACCAGCGACCACGGGCCGGTGATCGCGGCATTCGATGTTGGCACTCCTGAAGGAGTGCCCTACGACGGGCCATCTGTGACGTAGGGCGCCCCTTCAGGGGTGCCCTCCACTCGCGACCAGACGGCAGCCAGATCTTCGCCGACCGCCAGGTGGTTGAGCGCAAAGTCGGCGCTGCGAAACCCCTCGAGCAGCAGATCACGATCGAGCGCGCGGGCAGCGTCACGACATTGGCGCGCGCTTTCAACCCGCAGCAGCGCCAGCGCCGCATCGAGGCCGCGCACGATCGTCGCCAGGCCTCGACCCTGATAGGCCGTCCACGAGGCGAAGGCCTTCGCCGCCAGGTAGCGATTGATCGGCCGCGCAAAGGCGCTCCATGCCGGCCGCACGTGGACGCGATAGGCGTCCTCGAGGCCATCGTCGTCGGGCGCGGGCTTGAGATCGTCGGGAATGGCATCCACGACTTCGCTTCGCAGGTCATGACTTCCGGCAAGCGACGAATGGGACGCTGCGGGCGTCAACGCTTCTGGCACCAGACGGACCGCCTCAGCCAGTGAGATACCACCCGGTCGCCAGCTCCTGAGCCGCGAGGCATCGGCGGCAAGCGTCGCGACAACGGACTCAGGCATCGTGTCCGCGGCACACCTGCGCACCATATGACGCTCCCAGGCCGAGTATCCGTCCGGATCCATCAGCATCGACGGCGACAGCAGCGGCGGCAGATCGTCTGCTGTTACCGTGAGCCCGTCGTAGTCAGCGGGCGGAAATGCGGACGGTCTCTCGACAATCTCCAGCGCGACGTCCTCACGAAACAGCATCGCCGCGGCCGTCGGGCAGTAATGCGAGAGCGTCACGAACGTTCCGCGCGCGTCGGCAACCGCCAGACGCGGAAAGTGACGGCAGGTGGCCGGCAGCGACTCCTCACCGGCGTCGCGATGGACCACGCAGAGGTGGGAATCGCGTTCGAAGAAGACGCAGTCGCCGCTGTGCGTCCGTTCCAGCATCGCCGCCGCTCCCTCTGGCAGGTCGGGCTCGACAACGAACGGCCGCAACGGTTCCGCCGCCGGCGCCACGCGAAGCGAGCCGCGGCGAATGTGATCGTCGAGCGACCGATAGACGGGGAGCTCGACGGGCACGTCCCAGTCGGCGGTACAGCACGCGCCTGAATGACGGCACTTGTAGTCGGCGTGAATGCTGAGCGAGAAGACCGGCGAGCTCATCGCTTCCAGCATAGCGAAGAGCAGAACATCAAGGAACGCTGTGAAGGCGTTCCGGCAGACAGGTTCAGCATTTGCACTTCAACAGCGCATGAAAACTCTGGTGACCATCCTGTCTCTTCTCATCGGAACGGCTGGGCTCGCGCAGACGCCGGCAGGGCGCAGCGGAGCCGCACGCCCGGTGCCAACCAGCGGCGCAGCGGAAGATACGTTAGCCGTTCAGGTCATGCTCGACCGCGCCGGCTTCTCGCCGGGTGAAATCGATGGACGCGCCGGCGCGAATCTCAAACGCGCCGTCGCGGCATTCCAGCGCGCCAAAGGGTTGGGAGAGTCCGGACAGATCGATGAGCAGACACGCCAGCAGCTGACCGAGGCGACCGGCAACCAGCCGACGCTGATCGAATACGTGGTGCGAGAGGCGGATCTCGCCGGACCGTTCACGCCGAACATACCGGCGGACCTGGTGGCACAGTCGAAGCTCGAACGGCTCCACTACCAGAACGCGCTCGAAGCGGTCGCCGAACGGTTCCACGCAAGTCCCCAGCTGCTGCAGCGGTTGAACGGCGGAGCGGCGGTCGCGCAGGCGGGCGC
Source organism: Vicinamibacterales bacterium (assembly GCA_050742535.1). Lineage (GTDB taxonomy): Bacteria > Acidobacteriota > Vicinamibacteria > Vicinamibacterales > UBA2999 > Gp6-AA40. The sequence continues at coordinate 1,832 of JBOGIQ010000444.1, forward strand.
GCGACTCATGGTTCCGAACGTCGAACCCTTCGAGCTGCCGCAGCCGCCGGCGCCCGAGGCACGCGGACGCGGCAGAAACGCCGCGGATCAGCAGGCAGCCGGCAGGGCCGCCGGCCGCGGGCGCCGCGGCACCACCGAAGCACCTGCCTTCACGATCACCGTGACGAAATCAACCAGCGCGCTCACCGTCGAGGACGCGACCGGGCGCGTCGTCTTTCACGCGCCGGTGACGACCGGAAGCGAGCACGATCCGCTGCCGATTGGAAACTGGAAAGTCACCACCGTGCAGGTGATGCCGAAGTTCCACTACAACCCGGACCTCTTCTGGGACGCGAACCCGTCGCATTCGAAGGCGACGATTCCATCCGGCCCGAATAACCCCGTCGGCGTGGTGTGGATTGACTTGAGCAAGGAGCACTACGGCATTCACGGCACCCCGGAGCCCTCTCGCATCGGGCACGTGCAGTCGCACGGGTGCGTGCGCCTGACCAACTGGGACGCGGCGCGTGTGATGACCTGGGCGCAGCCGGGCACGCCTGTGGTCTTCCGGGAGTAGGCGCGTGCGGCGTGTGGACCGCGTCCGCGTCGAGAAACGGCGCCGCTTGCTTCTGACGGTCGGGCTGGCCTTTACGCTCGGAGCCTTGACGGCCGGCGCGTTGATCTGGCGCGTCGATCATCTGGCTGCGCTCGCGGCCGTTGCGGACGAAGCGCAGCCGGACGCCGTCCCGACGGCTCCGGCTGTCGGGCCGGCAACGCCAGCCCCTGTTGCAACTGCCGGCTCGAACGAAACGAGCGGCGACGTCGTGCAACTCCTCGAGCGGCGGCGCCTCGAAGTGCCCGTTCAGGGAGTCTCACGAAATCAGCTGCACGATACCTTCGACGAAGGCAGGGCGGGAGGCCTTCGCAAGCATGAAGCGCTGGACATCATGGCGGCGCGCGGCACTCCGGTGCGGGCCGTGGAGGACGGACGGGTCGCCAAGCTGTTCAAGAGCGTCGCCGGCGGCCTGACGGTCTACCTGTTCGATCCTGGCGAGATGTTCACCTACTACTACGCCCACCTCGACCGCTATGCGGACGGTCTCCACGAAGGCCAGCACGTCCGCCGCGGCGCCGTCATCGGCTACGTCGGCTCCACCGGAAACGCCGCCGAGGACGCACCTCACCTGCACTTCGCAATTTTTCAACTGAACGCCGACCGCAAGTGGTGGGAGGGCACGCCAATCAACCCCTACCACGTGTTCCGCTAGCCGCCGACAACCCGCTCATGCGGAACGAGTTATCACGAGTACAGAAGTATTACAGAGCGTCGCGCCGCGGCCTGATATCGTCCCCTAGGTTTTTTCCCGATACCTCATCAGGGAGGGGACGTTCGTCCGATGGCTACACCGACGCTGATGTACGGCCGCAAGTACCAACAGGGAGTCAACACGATCACCACCGTCGCGATGACTGCGTTCCACCTGCTCGCAGTGGCGGCGTTCTTTTTCATCGACTGGGGCGCGATTGCAACCGCAGTCGTTCTCTATTTCGCCGCCGGCATGCTCGGGATCGGGATGGCCTATCACCGGCTTCTCACCCACCGCAGTTATAAGACGACCAAATGGGTTGAATACTTCCTGACCTGGTGCGGCACGCTCGCGCTCGAGGGCGGTCCGATCTTCTGGGTCGCGACGCACCGCGTCCATCATCAGAAATCGGATCACGAAGGCGATCCGCACACGCCGCGCGAGGGGACGTGGTGGGCGCACATGGGGTGGATCATCACCGGCAGCGGCCTGCATCACGACGCGCACGTCCTGTCCAAGTACGCGCCCGATCTATCCCGCGACCGCGTTCACCTCTGGCTCTCGAAATGGCACTGGACGTCCAATGTGCTCGTCGGCCTCGTCCTGCTCGCCGTCGGCGGTATCCCATACGTGCTCTGGGGGATCTTCTTCAGAACGACCGTCGGCCTTCACGCCACGTGGCTGGTGAATTCCGCGACGCATAAGTGGGGCTCCCGCCGCTTCACCACCAAGGACGATTCGACGAACAACTGGTGGGTCGCTGCCCTCACCTTCGGCGAAGGCTGGCACAACAACCACCACGCCCATCCGACCAGCGCCCGACATGGGCTGGCCTGGTACGAAGTCGATCTGAACTGGATGGGCATCAGCACCCTGAAAGCCCTCGGGCTGGCGTGGGACATCAAGCTGGCAAAGATCAAGCAGCCGCTGCCCGAGGAAGCGCCGGACGAGGCACTGGCGGAGGAAGCTGTCGCGTAAGATCTGGGCATGACCCGTCGCCAGAAGGCGATCGGCTTCTTCATCAC
>JBOGIQ010000445.1:0-4114 GCA_050742535.1 Vicinamibacterales bacterium
TTGCAACACCGAGCTGGCACAGAGGTGACACGTGATCAATAGATCGATTGTTATCGGAGCGTTGGCTGCTCTGCTGGTAGTTCCCCTGGGGGCGGCCCAGGCGCCCACGCAGGATCAGTCGAAGACTCAGCCGCAGACCGCAACGACCGTCAAGCCGACGACGACACTCACCGGCTGCCTGTATCGCGAGGATCAGGTGCCCGGGAGAAAACCGAATATCGCCGAGCGGGCTGGAATCCTCGAAGACTACATCCTCACAGAGGCCACGATTTCCGACCCGCAACAGCAGCCGAAACCGGCGGCTGGTGGAGCGACGGGAACGGCCGGCACCGTCGCCGCGACGGGAACGATCTACAAGGTCGAAAACATTCCGGATGAGCGGTTGAAGAGCCTCGTCGGCAAGCGGGTCGAGGTCACCGGCCGCATCGACCCGGAAGGACGTCCTCAGCTCGGCGTCGGCGGCGGACCCAGACCGGACCGTGGACCGGGACCGGATGCGATCAGCCTTCCCGAAATCGAAGCGTCGGCAATTCGGGAGGTTGCCGGAAAGTGCCCGGCTACCGCGCCACCTGGAAGATGAGACTCACCTGACCGTTCTCGGCGGGCAGTTCACTGCCCGCTCGAGAGCCGGGTCGAATCCCGTGCGGATATCCGCCGCCGTCGCGCGGACGACGATGTCCGGAGTCACCGGCTTGAAATCGGCGGGGTCGCCGCTCGCGCGGATCGACATCCCTGTCGCAATCTGCGCCACCAGCCCCGATCGCCGCAGCGGAAACCTGAAGGCGTTGCCGAATGAATTCGGCTGTCCTCCGGTTGATTCGCCGACGATTGTCGCGAGATCGAAGGCTTTGACCGCTTCCGCGAACTCGGCACCCGCCGAGTAAGTGTGCGGGCCGGTGAGCACGCAGACCGGACCGTCGAAGAACGGCTCGGCGCGCGCGTACGTACGAACCGGCCGGTCGAGCGGCGGCGAAATCGAACCTTCAGCGCCGAGATAGTACTGACGTCCTTCAGCGATAAGCAGCGGCAGTCCCATCCATCGAAACGGAATCCGGATCATCGACTTGCCGGCGTCTCTGATCTCCTTGCTGCGCTTGACCCGCCAGGACGCGAGCAGCCGGAACGGCTTCTCCGTCAGGTGACGGAACAACTCAACCGCAATCGCGTCGTCCCCACCCCCGTTTTCGCGAACATCGATGATGAACACACGCGGCTTATCCACCGCCACCTGACGGAACATTGCGTCAACGGCCTTCTTGAAGTTCGAGCTCGTGCTGAGCAGATCGCCGCCTACCAGGCTGAAGAAGTCCATGTACCCAATGCCCGGCCGCATCATCCGGTAGTTGAAGAAGCCTGTCCTCACTTCCACCGGTTTCGCAGGCCCCGGCTGGGCAACTGCGCTCGCGGGAGGCGGGTTCGGCGTGGGCCGGGCCTCCCACAAGTAATTCACCGGTTCTCCCTGAATCGTCACCTCCCGATTGGCGCCGCCAGGCGCGGCAACGGTGACACGGTAGGGAGCCGTGATGCCGTGAAGCGCCAACTGCAGCCGGAAGGTGCGAGCGACGTGTGCGAGACGCCCGGCCTCGGTGTCGTGGCTCGTTTCGCGCGCCCACATGGCAAGCAACGTGTCGGCGTCCTGACCGTTCACGCGCAGCAACCGGTCTCCCTGCTGGAGGCCCGGCACATAGTCCGGCCATCTCACGATCAGATGCTGCTGGTCATCCAGGCGCATCGCCGGCGAAAACATCCGGACAGACTGCGTCGCGGGCGGCGACGCCTCCGCGGCCTTCTGCCACTCCTGGCGAATGAGGTTCTCGCAGGACATGCCGCTGTGGCCGTCGTCCATCGCTGCCAGCAGCCTGCTCAGGCGCAGACACAACTCGATGCTGGTGATCGACTCTGGCATTGTGCCGGCCAGGCGCTTGCGCTCAGCATCGACTATGTCGCGCGACTGGAAGCGGTACGGGGCGGGATGGACGCGATCGATCAGGCGCGCGAGAGCGTCGAGATCCTCAATCGCTTCGGCGCGAGAGAACGCGGCGGTTGCCGACGCGCTATGCTCCATCCCAAGGGTGGCAATCGGATCCTTGATGACAAGGCTGCAGGCGGGAAGTAACAAGTGGCAAGTAACAAGTAAGGAGCAAGGTGCTGCTTGCCGGGCGCGACTTGGTACTTGCCAGTCACTTGTCACTTCACTTGTTGCTTATTACTTGACGCTTGTAAGTTGACCGAGTTCCTTCAACAACGCCGCGGTGCTCTCGAAGACCTGAGGCGCCGCCGCCGGTCCTCCGCGCCCGCCGCCTCGGCCACCGCGGCCGGCACCGCCGCCAGCGGCCGGCTGGACCCCCATCGCCACGTCGAGCGGCGTACGGCCGGATGAATCCTTTGCATCCAGCGATGCGCCGTGTTCGGCCAGGTATCGGACGACGCGATCGCCGCGGCCGATCGCCAGGTGCAGTGGCGTCTGTCCGCTGCTATTGGCGGCCCTGATGTCGGCGCCGTGCGTGAGCAGCGCCGCGATCGCGTCGATCGTCGTCTCCTCGGAGGGCACGGGCCGGCCGCCGCGGGCCGCAATGTTCATCAGTACCGTCGTGCCGTTCCGCAGGGCGAGGTTGGGATTGGCGCCGCGCTGCAGCAGCTCCCTCATCAACTCGAGGTCGGTGACCTTCGCGGCACGCATCAATGGCGTCGCCCCCTCGCCGAGCTGCGGGTCGCCGGTGCTGTGCTGCCGCATCAGCAGCGGCGCGCGCAGCGTCAGGTTCGGGTTCGCGCCCTTGGCCAGAAGCAGCGAGATCACGTCCTGCGCGCTCAGGCGGCCGGTCGCCTTCTGCAGCGGCCGGTTGATCATCGGCTCCTGATGCTTCATGTCCACCGCGGCATAGAGCGGCGTCATCCCCGCCGCGTCGGCGTGGTTGAGGTCCGCGCCGCCTTCGACGAGCACGGCGGCGACGTCGAAATGCGCGTTGATGATGGCGACATTCAGCGCTGTTGTGCCGTCGGGATCAGTCGTGTTCAGCGGTGCGCGTGCATCAATCAGCGCTTTCGCGCCCTGGCTGGCACCCTGCCGGGCGGCGAACATCAGCGCCGTCAGCCCGCCGCGCGGAAGTGCGGTCGTCACCATCGTGGCGAGATCGACTTTGACTTTCGGAAACTCCGGAATCGTGGAGCGGAGGTCGAGTTGAGCGCCACGGCTGGCAAGGAGACGCACCATTGCAGGGTGGTTCTCGCCCGCCGCCCACATCACCGCCGTTTCACCCTGCCAGGGCTCGCGGGCGTTCGGGTCGGCACCGCGATCGAGCAGCAGCGTCGCGGCGTCCGTGCGGCCCGTCCGCGCCGCCGCCATCAGGACCGTTTCACCGTCGCCGACGCGGCCCTTTGCGTCCGCGCCGGCATCGAGCAGTGCGCTGATAACAGCCGCGGATCCGTTGACCGCCGCCAGCGCAAGCGGCGTGATGCCGTAGCGATCCGCGTCCTTCACCCGGGCGCCGGCACCGAGCAGCAGCCGGACGATGGACGCATGGTCACCGCGCGCGGCCCAATACACAGCAGTCGTGCCGTCGGCGTTTGTGGCGTTGACGGGATTTGTCGTGGCCGCTTTCGAGTTCGTAGTGTCCGCCTTCGGGTTCGTAGTGTCCGCCTTCGGGTTCGTAGTGTCCGCCTTCGGGTTCGTAGTGTCCGCCTTCGGGTTCGTAGTGTCCGCCTTCAGGCGGACCTGCCGAAGGAGCGCGCGTACGGCCGCTTCGTCGCCACGTTTGGCCGCGGCGATGAGCGGTGAGTCGTTGGCTCCGCTGAGAGCTGCAGTCAGCGCTGCAATGCAGAATGCAGAATTCAGAATGCAGAAGTTCCGGCTCACAGATCGATCGTGCCTCGACTGACGCCGAAGCGGTCCTGCTGCACGCCGTTGATCTGCGCCAGCGTGAGCAGCAGGTTTGCCATTGGCGTCCCTTCGGGCGTGGCCAGGTGGCGATTGCCTTTGACCCGGCCGTCCGCCTTGCCGAGCAGCACGTGCGGCAGCGGTCCCCCGGTGTGCCCATTGCCGTCGCTCATGCCGCTGCCGTACACGATCAACGAATGATCGAGCAGCGAGCCGTCGCCCTCGCGCGTGGTCCTGAGG
>JBOGIQ010000446.1:0-4111 GCA_050742535.1 Vicinamibacterales bacterium
CATCCGTGCGAACGGTGCAGACGCCCGCGGCAGCCGCAACCGTGGCGTCGTGATGATCGTCGAGCTGCGCGCCCGCGCTCAGCAGCACCACCGGCATCTGTTCGGCAGCCTCGGTAATGGTGCGCTGCACGAACGCGCGATTCGCCGTCGTATCGGGAAACGACTGGCTGAAATAGAACTTCGCGGCCACGTACTCGGCAGGCAGGGTGTCCGTCAGTGGATGTTTCGGCGGCTGAGGCAACGGCGCGTATCGCAGGAACGACGCAATCGGTTCGAGAACCGCTTCTTCCTTCCAATAGGCGGTCAACAGCCGATACATGACCTGCGGATGCAGCAGGCGGACCCGCCGGACGCCGGCACTCGCCATGGCGCCGGCGATCATCTGTCGATCGAAGGTCGACACCCGATGTTGCTTCCACGTCTCGGCGTGGTTCCGGAACGCCGCGGCGTCAATCAAATCGAGAATCTCGACGCCATGCGTCGTCAGATCGCGGTACCAGCCGCTGGCGCCGCCGCGCGTCACGACGATGAGCCGGTCGCCGTCGATGCGTGCCCGCTCGACCATCCAGCGCACGAAGGGCACCCAGTACAGGAGCTCGAAGCCGACCTCGCCGCACCACGGTCCGACGACGATCGGCCCTTCGGAACGCCCGAGCAGCGCCGCCCTCCGCGTCGCCGCCCGGTGATGCCGCGCGTGCTCGCGCAGCTGGGTCGACGCGTCGGTGGCCAGCGACAGCAGCCGCTCCTGCTCTTTCAGCCGTCCCATGAGATCGCGCACGCGCTGCGCCAGCGCGGCGATCCGTTCGCCCTGCTCGATGAGCGCGTGCCGCAGGCGGCGGAGCGGTGGTATCAGACGCGCGGCGAGCCTCGTAACCATTCAGGCTCGCAATGCAAGATTCAAAATGCAAAATGCAAACCCAGCCGGTGATGCCGTTTGCATTTTGAATTTTGCATTTTGCATTACGCGAGTTCTCCTAAAGAACCGGCACTTGTTCCGAATCAAGCTGGCTTCGCTCGAGCAGCCGCGCGAGCGGACCGCGTTTCTCTCCGAGCGCGAGCCCGAGCACGCTCAAATCGCTGGTGTCCAGTACGACGTAGGACCCCCGCCTGAAGCGGCCGAATACCCGGCGCGCCAGCTCGAGATGCTGCACGTTGAACCGCTCGCGGTGCGAGTAGAACGCCAGCGACGTCACACCGTAGAGCGGCGCCAGGTACGACAACCCGCCATAGGTGCCGACGAACGCACGCGCCCGGCTGATCACCTTGGTCTGCACGGCGAGATTGTTCTGGGGCGTCATCAGGTGATCCACGGTGTGGATCCGTGGATTGCGCCCCGGCCGCATGTCCCAGTGGTCGTCGATGTGCAGATCCGGGTTGAGCAGCACGACGTCGTTCGTCTCGGTGAGCGTATCGAGAAGGCTGGTGACGAACAGCTTGTTCTCTTCGGTGTCCGGGAACGACTCGTTGAAGTAGAAGCGGACGGCGATGTAGTCGCGCGGCAGCCCGCCGACCACATCGGACGCATCGATCGCCGGCAGCCGCTGGAACGACGCGAACTCGTCGACCAGCCCGATCGACATCTGCTGTTTCCAGAACGGATAGAACAGCCGGTACATGTACATCGGGTGCAGGGTTTCGAGCCCTCGTGCCCCGAGGTGCTGGTGCACGACTTTCAGGATCTCGCGATCGAACTGCGACATCAGCAGGTGCTTCTGCTTGTTCTCGGCGAGCCGCTGCTCGTTCCTCGCGCGGAAGTCCTTCGGCGGGTAGAAGTCGAACAGGTCGAAATACCTGCCGCCGATGTCTCGATACCAGGGAGCGACGCCCCCGCGCGATATGACCACGAGCCGCTCGGGATCGAAGTACCGGTAGGTTTTTACCCAGTTCAGGAACGGAATCCAGTAGAGCAGCTCGAATCCGACTTCGCTGAGCCAGGGACCAACGATGATCGGCTTGTCGCTGCGCGCAATCTTCTGCAGCGTCCGCGGGATCGCCACCATCTCTTCCGTGGGCGTATCGCTGCCCGCCGTATGCGGCACCACGCGCGGGACGATGTAGCGCTTGGCGAAGCGCTTCATCGGCGCGAACCGGAAGAGGAAGTCGAGCAGCCCGAACGCGCGCTTCCAGAACCAGTTGCCGACCGACAGCGGCCGCAGCTGCGCCTGCCGTTTGCGCGACAACCGCGTCGTCGCCCTCACCATCTTCATCGTCCAGGCGATGGGATAGAGGGCCGCGCGCACCGGATAGAGCCACGGCGCCAGGTGTTCAGGCGCGCGTCTCGGCAGGCGGGCGAGCTCTTCGACCGCGTCGGCAAGGATGGGCGTCGCCGGCACGTCGATGCCCCGTGGCCGGACGAACGCTTCGACGAACGAGCGGAGCCTGCGGACGTCCTCTTCGGTGCGGTCGAGCGCGGCCGACAATGCGCGGGCATGCTCGTCGAGCGTGTCCGCCATGTGCAGCAGGCCGCCGCCCTCGTTCAACAGGTAGTGGAAATGGAGGGTGCCCTCCTGCGTGCCTTCGTATTTCGGCACGCGCACCGAGTAGACCGGGCGGCCGACGATGCCGGCCTCGATCTGTGCGCTGGTATTGACGCCGACGGCGGCGACGGCGTGATACATCGAGTCGAAGTAGTCGTTCTTCGACGAGGCGTCGATCGGATTCGCGCCGCCGCGCGGCCACAGCGCGATGTCTGCCGGAACGCCTGTAGCGGCGTTCCTTGGGTCTGCCGGAACGCCTGTGGCGGCGTTCCTTGGGTCTGCCGGAACGCCTGTGGCGGCGTTCCTTGGGTCTGCCGGAACGCCTGTGGCGGCGTTCCTTGGGCCCTGGAACTCATCGAAGTCGAACCGCTGCCACGGCTGCAGGTTTTCCGGATGCGGGCGAATCAGGATGCCCGCCTCGCGGACGCGCGGATCGGGCGCCGATCGCACGGCGCGGATCCAGTCGGCGACGAACTCGGCCTCGTCGGGCGCGATGAACTGCGAGGAACAGAGGTAGAGGAAGAACGGCCTGTCCGGCGAGAGGCCGATCTTGGCGCAGAACTCCTGCCGGCTGGTGCTCGGACGCCGCTCGAACCACTGGTCGTACACGGGCGCGCCAGTGACTCCGACGTGTTCCGCCTTCACGCGATGCATCGACACCGCTTCGCGCTTCTGCGCTTCGTTCCAGACGAACACGCGGTCCGGCAGCACGCGAATCAATCCCTTGTTCGTCAGGTTGTCCCAGCTGTGCACGCACAGCGCGCTGCGGATGCCGAGGCTGCGCGCCGCCTTCACGTACTCCACCTGATCCGAGCCGAGATCGACGAGCGGAGTAATCAGCACGACATCAGGGTTCTGCGACTTGACGATCTCGCGGATCCAGACGTCGAGCGGCAGGGCGCGCTCGATGGTGCGCAGCGTGGCCGCGGCGGCGGCAACGCCGGCACGCGTGCGGAAGATCGGCAGGCGGAAAAACGTCCGCAGCGGCCCCGGAATGCGCAGGCCCGCGCGCGCCTTGAGCGCGGTCGCGTCCGCGTACTCGGGCGTCAGGTAGCGGACGTAGTCGGTCGTGAATCGCAGCGCACGGGCCAGACCAAGCCAGAACCGCCACGGCGTCTTCTTGCCGAGCTCGTGCGACGTGATCTCCGGGTGGTCGTTGGTGAGCTCCCACAGCATCCGCCCGTCGCCGAGCTTGTCCTGCATCATGAAGGCGAGGTGGATGTGGTGGCCGCGGCGCGCCAGCTCCTTCAGCGTCGACGTGTAATTCCGCAGCGCGCCCGGATGGCGCATGGAGAACAGAATTTTCATCAGTCTTCAGTTTTCAGTCTTCAGTCTTCAGCTTTCAGTTCTCAGCTTTCGCTGGACAATCGGCGCATGAGGGCGTCGGTCATGCGAGCGATCTGATCGCCTTCGTCGACTAGCTGCGCGACGGACGAGTTCCTTAACCGACCGATAGGCGTACCCGAGGAAGCGCGCAAATTCGTTGTCCGTGCTGCAGCCAGCCCCACCGCGATGTTCAATGGAACCGACACCGCCGCGCGTCTGAACTGCGAAGCAAGACTAACAACTCAGAACTAACAACTCAGAACTGACGACTGACACCTGACAACTGACGACTCACAGCTTATCGACCG
>JBOGIQ010000447.1:0-4109 GCA_050742535.1 Vicinamibacterales bacterium
AGGCGGGCATGCCCAATCCTTTTCAGCCTGATGATCGCGTTCTTGGCGCGCCAGGCTGGATGCAGACCCAACGTTTCGATATCGTCGCCAGCGCCGGCCGGGAAATCTCCCGCGACGAAGCACACGAGATGCTGCGAACGCTCCTCGCAGAACGCTTCAAACTGGTCGTCGTCCGGGAGCAGCGGAAGAGCGACGCCTACGCCCTACGGCTCGCGCGCGCTGACGGCCGACTCGGTCCCGATTTGCATAGAGTCGCCGACGACTGCAGTGTCACTCGACCGAAAGATCCGTTCGATCGCATGAAGCTCCTGCCGCACCCGTCGAACGGCGCTGGTCCTTCGTTCGCCACAGCATGCGCGACGACGGAATCGATCGCGGCGGCGATCGCAGCGATCGTAAACGCGACGGTGATCGACGAGACTGGGTTGTCGGGACGATGGGACTTTGTGATTTCGCATGCGGGCCTGCAATCCGGAATCGTGCGTGGACCGAATGGAATGGAGGAACGACCGTCAATCCATGTCGCCGTGCAGGAGCAACTCGGATTGAAGTTGGAACGCCGCCAAGGGCGCGGCAGCTTCGAAGTCTTGGTCATCAAGTCGGCCGAACAGCCGACCGAGAACTGAACCACGGAGGATCAGTTCGGAGATGGCGGCTCGACACGATCGATGACCAGCGCATCGACCATGTCGATGCCCGGCTCGAGGCGCAAACCGAGCTGATCCTGAACCGCGGTGAACAGCGAGGGCGCGTTGTCATTCCCCGCGAGCGGCTCGCGGCCGGCCCACTGCAGCCTGAACGCGTAACCACCGGACAGCCCGGTGCGATCGACGACAGGGCGATCCAGCTGGCGGTTGTTGAGCGCCTGCGCGAGCTGCCCCATCGTCATGCTCGGCTTGCAGCTCTCGATGCTGCCGACGGTCGAGTACGAGACGAACGCAGGGCCCGGTTTCGCACAGGGCAGATCCCCACTACTCAGCTTGTGTCCGCCTTTTTCCACAACGAGCGCGTAGACCGGTGCCTTCCGCGGCTCGCGGTGCGACGTCAGCTGAAACCGATCCCGCAGCAGCGAGCGAAGCATCTCCCGAGCGCGTTCGGGATTCAGCGTCGTGCCTGCGGCCGGCCGTGCGTCAACCTCGAAGAACGCCGACATCTCGCGCCTGGTCGCCCACGCAGGCAGTCCGAGGACTTGATACTCGCGAAGCTCGTAGGCGCTGCGAATCAGGCCGCACAGCGTCACGACCCGCATCAGGAATCGCTGGCCGGCGATCTCCATCCGTGACGGGCTGCAGAGGCCGCCGGCGGCGAGAACGCCCTCAAAGTAGAACTCGTTTGGAAAGCTCGCAGGCTTGATCGATGCGACTTCGAAGACGGCACTCGGCGTTTCCAGCTGCTGCGCGGCAGTGGGCACGGTGAGCACGGCGACAAGCGCCAAAGCGCTTCGCATCATGGCGGATTATCGGATCGACGACCTGCTCCTGCAAATGGTTGGGCTGGTCCGCCAGCTCGAGCAGGAGCAGGCCCACGTTGTGCATCCTCACTCAGCTGAGGAATGGCGATGCTACACAGATTGAGCCGGATTAGCGGGTTCCACGTTGGCGCGACGGATGGCCCGCTGGGACACGTTGACGACTTCATCGTCGACGAGGCGACCTGGGCGATACGGTATTTGGTGATCGATACCAGCAACTGGCTCGGCGGGAAGTGGGTGGCGGTGTCACCCGCGTCTGTGACGGGCGTGGAGTGGGCCGAGCGAAGCGTAACGCTTGGGCTGACGCGGGACGAGATTAAAAACAGCCCCTCGCTCGAAGAAGCGAACGTACCGTCGTATGAACTGACGCCGAGGTTCGTGATCCTGTAGGCCCAAGGCCGAAGGCCTAGGGCCTAAGGGCTGGTCGAGGCCTCAGGCTTCGTTCTTCACTTCGGCCTTTGCCCTTCGGCCTTCGGCCTCAGCGCAGCCTCGGCGCGCCGCCGCTCCTCCGCCCGCGAGCCCGAGAGCAGGTTCGTCATCGCGTAGTTGCCCTCGTGGCACGCGTACTCGTAGAAGCCGTAACTGTCTTCCCGCGGAATCGGCATGCGCAACGTCCACGGCGCGGTCCAGTTCTTCGGATCGTTCACCGTCATGCGGTAGTCGAGCGTGTTGGCGTCGGCGAGCGTGAACCGCTCGATGATGACGCCGACGTCCGAGAGCACCCCATTCTGAATGAGCGACTTTGCGGAGAGATTGCGCGTCTCCACCACGAGCGTGTCGCCTTCCCAGCGGCCAACCGAATTTCCCATCCACGACTGGATGCCGGCGCCGACATTCTTGCGGCCGTCGGTCGGGATGACGCGCGTCTCGTGGATCATTTCGTTCTGGAAGGCCAGCCAGCCTGGTCCCTGCACGATGCGGTTGCCCGAGTTGTAGATCTTCGGCGTCAGCGAACCCTGCACGCCCAGGCTGATGCAGCGGTCGTAGTTGCTGCGATCGGTCGTCCAGTCCGCCTCGATGCCGTTGAGCTGTTTGCGGCGGGCGGCCTGCGCCTGCTGCCGTTCCTGCATCGCCTTCTGCGCGTCGGGCGTCATCGGCGGCATGCGGCCGTCTGGAGGATCGATGAGAAACGACGCGACGCGGCTGACGTTCTTCGCCCGCTCCAGCCAGTGCGGCGGCGGCGAGACCGCCCCGCCGACGGTCCCGAACCGCTTCTCGAATTCCTCCGCCCGCTCCAGCGTGAACTCGTCGCTGTTGTCGTTGGCCAGCTGCTGATCGCGCTGCGCGACGCGCTGCTTGAACTCATCGTCGTTCAGGAGCGTGCGCGTGCCGACCGTTTGCGCGCGCTGAAGCGGGATGCCCTGCAGGTCGTTGCCGTTATACGTGCCCTGGAGGTCAGGCTCACCCCATGGAGTCTTCGGGACTTTGTACGTGCTCGACTGTCCGGCTACCGTGATCGACGCGAGCGCGGCCGCAGCAACGACGGCCATCAAGATGCGCATGTTCATCCTCCAGCGCTTACGGCAAGGAATACGCTACCAGCGTTGTCCCCGCGACAACCGCCACGTACTGCTTGCCGTTCCTGCCCAGATAGCTCATCGGATTGGCGTTGGCCGCCGGCGAATTGCCCTGGGGGTTCGGCGGATTCCTGGTGACCCAGAGCTCCTTGCCGGTTTTTGCGTCGAACGCGCGGAAACGCCCGTCGCTGGTTGCGCCGACGAAGACCAGGCCGCCGGCGGTAGCCGTCGGACCCGCACTGCCGCCGCTGCCGGCGAGCTGCTTGCCTGCCGGAAGGTTCTCATTCAGGCCCAGCGTCGATTCCCAGAGAATCTGCCCGGTGTTCGCATTCACCGCATACAGCTTCGACCATGGCGGCCTCACGCAGGAGGCGTTCGGACTGTTGCCACCGTTCGGATTCGGGCGCGGTCTCCCCTTTTCGTCCACGCCGTACAGCGGCGCGGAGAACGTGAAGAACGGACCGAGCCCGAGCGTGATGGACCCATCCGGCGCGACGCCCTGGACGCTGCCGCGGTCGTACGGATGCGACGAACCGTTGGATTCCCCCGCAAAGTTCACCCGTTCTGGTACGCCTGTCTGCGGATTGGGCCGCGCAAGGGGCCGCGGCTGCGTCCACCCGACGAGCGTGGTGTTCTGCGCGTTCACGTAGAAGACTCCATTCACGGGGTCCATGGACATGCCGCCCCAGTTCACGCCCCCTGTTCCGCCAGGCGACTGGATGGTCGACTTCGGCGGCGCATCGAGATCCCGGAACATGAACGGCGTGAACGGACCGGCGTTGTAGTAGCCGCCGGCACGCTTCATCATCGCGCGGCACGCCTCGACATGTTCCGGCGTCGTGTCTTCAGGACGCACGAGGTCAGTTTCTTCCTTGAAGCTCACACGGCTCAGCGGCCGCGGACGAACGGGAATCGGCTGCGTTGGCGAGTACCACTCCGTCGGCACGTCCCCGGCCGGGACGGGCGTCTCTTTCACCTCGATGAGCGGTTTGCCCGTCACGCGATCCAGCACATAGACGTAGCTCGACTTCCCGACGTGCGCGATCGCTGGAATGCGCCGCCCGCCCTGGACGAAATCGAACAGCGCGCCCGCGGTCGGCATATCCGTGTCCCAGATGTCG
>JBOGIQ010000448.1:0-4019 GCA_050742535.1 Vicinamibacterales bacterium
TCCCGTGGGGCGAGCCTTTCAGGCTCGCCACGCGAACCCGACAGGGTTCGCGCCACGGAATCAGTGACAGCTCAGCTCTGCCGGCGCAGGAAAGCCGGATAGTCGAGCGGCGAATCGAGCTGGAGGGCATCGCCCGCGGGGGCGTTGCCGTTACCCGATGCGCTCAGCGGCAGGTTCAGCTCGATCGGTTGACGCCGGTTGACGGTCACCGTCGGCGCGCTCACGGAGGCCTGCGGCGGTGGCGGCGCCTCCGCCGCCCGTTCGATTGCCGCCCGCGCCGTCACGGCGAGGTGCTCCGTGTAGTTGGTCATATCGGTTGGTGTCTTCTGCACCGTTCGCGGCCCCTTGTCGAAGCCGGTGGCGATGACCGTGATCTTCACCCGGCCATCCAGGTGCGGATCCACCACCGCGCCGAAGATGATGTTGGCGTCCTCGTGCGCCGCTTCCTGGATCACGCACGAGGCTTCGTTCACCTCCATCAGCGACATGTCCGGGCCACCGGTCACGTTGATGATCACCCCGCGCGCTCCGGTCACCGACCCGTCCTCGAGCAGCGGACTCGACACCGCTTTCTGCGCGGCGAGCATCGCGCGGCCGTCGCCTTCGGCGACGCCGGTGCCCATCATCGCCACGCCCATCCCCGACATGATGGTCTTCACGTCGGCGAAATCGAGGTTGATGAGGCCGGGCACCAGAATCAGGTCAGAGATTCCCTGTATCGCCTGCCGCAGCACATCGTCCGCCAGCGTGAACGCCTCGGTCAGCGACGTCCGGCGATCGATGATCGAGAGCAGCCGTTCGTTCGGAATGGTGATCACGGTATCGACGCATTCGCGCAGCGCCTCGAGGCCGGCCTCCGCCTGCATCGCCCGCTTCCTGCCCTCGAAGCGAAACGGCTTCGTCACCACGGCGATGGTCAGCGCGCCGAGCTCGCTGGCCAGACTGGCGATCACGGGAGCGGCGCCCGTACCCGTTCCGCCGCCCAGACCGGTCGTCACGAAGATCATGTCCGCGCCCGACAGCGCGTGGATGATCGAGTCGGTGTCCTCGAGCGCCGCCTGCCGCCCGATGTTCGGGTCGGCTCCGGCGCCGAGCCCTTTCGTCAGCTTGTGGCCGATCTGCACTTTGACGCCGGCCTTGTTGTGGTCGAGCGCCTGCACGTCGGTGTTGGCGACGATGAACTCCACGCCGCCGAGGCCCACTTCCACCATCCGGTTCACGGCGTTGCTGCCGCCCCCACCGACGCCAACCACCTTGATGTTGGCCGCCCTCCGGCCGTCCGGATCCAGCGTCAGTCGCAGCTTGTCCGCCTCTTTCATGTGAGCCTCCGTGTGATGACCTCGTGACAACCGTCCAAACACGAAGGCCACGACGAGATCGAAGCACACGAAGACAACACCGCCCTTCGTGGCCTTCGATTCCTTCGCGCCTTCGTGTACATCAGAAGAACTCCTTGAAAATCCCGCGCAGCCGGCCGGCCACGCGGCTGAACGCGCCGGCGCCGCCGCGCGCGGCCTCCGGCACGCGATTGCGATGCGCATACAGCACCACGCCAACCGCGGTGGCGAATACCGGGCTGTTCACGTGATCCGCGAGCCCGCCGACACCGGCCGGACTGCCGCGGCGAATCGGCAGGTCGAAGATCTGCTCGGCGATCTCCGGCATGCCCTCGAGAATCGAGCCGCCGCCGGTCAGCACGATTCCGGAGTTCAGCGACTTCTCGTAGCCGGCCCGCCTGATTTCGTCCCACACGAGGTGAAACGTCTCCTCGGCGCGCGGCTGCAGGATCTCCGAGAGGATCCGCCTCGCCATCACTCGCGGCTTGCGCCCGCCGACGCTGGCCACCTCGATCGTCTCGTCCTCGTCCACCATCGACGACAGCGCGCAGCCGTTCTTGCGCTTCACCTTCTCCGCGTCGGGAATCGGCGTCCGCAGACCGACGGCAATGTCGTTGGTGAAATGATCCCCGCCGATCGCGACGACGCCGGTATGCCACAGGCTGCCGCGCTCGAAGATCGCCAGGTCGGCGGTGCCGCCGCCAATATCGACCAGCGCGACGCCCAGCTCCTTCTCGTCTGGCGTCAGAACCGCTTCCGCCGCCGCGAGCTGCTCGATCACCGTTTCCGCAACCGCCACGCCGGCGCGATTGACGCACGCCACGATGTTCTGCGTCGACGACACCGAGCCGGTGACGACGTGCACGTTGACCTCGAGCCTGGCGCCGGTCATCCCGACCGGTGCACCGATGCCGTCCTGCTCGTCGACGACGAAGTCCTGCGGCAGCACGTGCAGGATCTCCCGGCCGGTCGGCAAGGCGACGGCTTTTGCCGCGTCGATGGCGCGCCGCACATCGTCGCGGGTGATCTCGCGGTTCTTTCCGGCGACGGCAATGACGCCGCGGCTGTTGAAGCCCTTGACGTGCGGGCCCGACAGCGCCAGGTGCACCGAATCGATCTCGATGCCCGCCATCAGCTCGGCCTCCTCGATCGCCTTCTTGATCGAGTCGACCGCGCCCTCGAGGTTGACGACCACGCCGCGCTTGATGCCACGCGACTCCGCGGCGCCGATGCCGACGATGTCGAGGCTGCCGTCGTCGAGTGCCTCGCCGACGATGCAGACGACCGCGGAGGTGCCGACGTCGAGTCCTACCAGGTATCGCTCTCTGCGTGCCATGCGCCTCCTGCTACTTGCCTGCCGTGCCCTGCGGCTTCACGAACACCCTCTCCCCGAACCGCAGATCGACGGAGTCGATCAGCGGAACCTCCTCACGCAGCCGCGGAGCAAGGTCGAGGTAGGACTGGACACGCTCCACGAAGTGGTCGTCGCCCGTGTGAATCAGCGCCGCGTCGTCCTTGAGGATGACGACGGCGTCGCGCAGGTTCGAGACATCCACCTGCGAGACGAGGCGGGCCAGGTCCGGCCGTCGCTGGAAGTCCTCGAGCACGCGGCCCGCCAGTGCCGCCCGCGCCGCGTCATCCGCGTCGTCCGGAGCGCCGGACCCTGCGGAGAGCCCGTCGATGATCGGCAGATCGAAGTCGGCGTACTTCGGCCCGAATTCGTCGATGATGCTGCCCTCACGATCGATCAGAAAGAGCGAGTTCCTGATCCTCCCGATCCCTAACGGCTCACGTTCCGTGATCACCACGGTCACCGTGCCGGGAAAGATCTTGCGCATGGCCACATCCGCGACCCACGGGGCGGCGAGCAGTTTCTGACGCCACGGTTCGAGACCGGCCGTCACCATGCTCGAACCGCGCAGGCCGTCGAGCAGGGCCAGCGCTTCACCGGGCGCCATGCGGTGGGTCCCGGTGAGCGCGATCTTCGAGACGGTCAGCGCGTCGGCGCTGATCACCAGGCCGGCGGCGCGCGCGAGGGCGTAGATCACGACCACCGACGCAGCGAGCCCGATGGCGAGCGTTCGCCACGACGGGATCCATCGGCGCTTCTTGCCCGGATGGACGTGCGAACGCCGGAAGCGCTTGTCCGCTGGCGCAGCAACCGGCATCAGTGGCGCGTCCCCTGGCGCGTCAGCGCGTCCACGAGCATTCGCGGCACCAGGCCAATCGAGCCGGCCCCAAGCGTGATCACCGCGTCGCCCGCACGCGCCAGCCGCAGAATCGCGGCAACCACATCGTCAAGAGTGGCGGCCGTGTGCACGGGCCTGCCGGAGCCACGGCGAACCGACTCCGCGACCGCGTCGAGCGTGATTCCGGGAATCGGCTCTTCACCGGCGCCGTAGACGCCGGTGAGCACGATCTCGTCCGCATCCTTCAGGGCGGGGCCGAATTCCTCGAGCAGTTGCGCCGTCCGCGAGTAGCGGTGCGGCTGGAACGCGACGATCACGCGGCGGTTCAACGTTGCGCGGGCGGCCGACAGAACGGCCGCAATCTCGGTCGGGTGGTGACCGTAGTCGTCCACGACAAGAACACCGCCTGGCTCGCCATGCCGTTCGAACCGGCGCTCCGCTCCGGGAAAATCGCGCAGCGCGCCGGCAACCTGTTCGAAGGCAAGGCCGAGAC
>JBOGIQ010000449.1:0-4011 GCA_050742535.1 Vicinamibacterales bacterium
TATCCGCAGTCCCATCCATCGGATCCTCACTCGCGCCGGGGAGGCTCTGCAGTCGATGTGCTGAACAGCCGCGTACCGTCCCGGAACTGCGACCACGCGAACCAGAACGACGGGATCAGGATCAGCGGCTTCAACTGCGTCCCCTTCAGCGGCCCTTTCACCGCCAGGCCGTACGCGTTCCACGTCGAGTGGGTCTCGCGATCCGTGACGAACGTGGCGCCCGCAGTGGCCGCGTCGAACCGCAAGCCACGATCCTTGACGCGCGTGTCGTAGGCGGTCGTCGTCTCGGACGCCGACTGGTGAATCACGACGATGGGCACCCCGCCGAGGCGTTCGTTGACGACGGGTGCCGCGCGGAGGGCGGCGATCTGGAACGCCATCGTCTCGTTACCGACGGCGAGGCCCGCCACGAGTTCGCGCGGACGCAGCCGATCGTCCTTGTTGAACGACCCATCCGGCGCCGCGCCCTCGCCGCTTCGGGACCGCGTCACGCGGGACCGCAGCTGATCGAACCGCTCCAGGTATCCCGGCATCGGCTTCATCAGCTGCGTGTTCGGATAGCGCGTGCGCCATTCCTTCCACGTCGTCAGCACGAAGTCGTAGAGCGTGAGCGTGCTCCCTTTCAGCGGGCCGTCGATCGCCTTGCCGGTGGACTGCTGCCAGCGGCTGCCGGTCTCGACGTCCTTGTGCACCTCGTTCCCGTTCATCATGCTGTCGTATTCGAAGTGCAGGCGCCGCCCCTTGAGCTCGGCGCGGAAGACGGCCCCGGTACCGCAGGTGCTGCACCAGGTGACCTCGATCGGCCCGTCCGGCATCTCATCGTCCACGGACCCGTGCTGCTGCAGGTCGAGCGTGTGGTACGCCTTGGCGACCCTGCCCTTGGCGACACCAATGACGAGATCGCCGTCCTGGGCGAATGACGCCGCCGATGCGGGCACGAACAGCGGATCGCGCACCGCAACGTACGGCATCCTCGGCGGACCAGGCGCCGCGGACTGCGCCGCGACGCCTGCCCCCATCAGCGCGACTGCCAGTGCTGCTAGCGCTGCTCGCCCAGGCATATCAAGGCCTCGGCGCGGCGCCGTTGGACCCCTTCGGCACCACCATGAACACGATCGCTCGCGCCGGCGAGCCCTCGACCGAGCCGTGCGTGGAGTGCAGGGCGCCGGTCTCCTCGAAGAAGGTCTCGCCCACGCCGACGATCCGCACGGGGTCGTGGTTCACGGCAAAGCGCAACTTGCCCCCCAGCACGTACCCCAGCACAGGTCCACTGTGCCTGTGCTCCCGCCCATCGCCCACGCGGGGATTCAGCTCGAGCAGCAGCACGTCGAAGGGGGCAAGCGGGCCGGTCAACGTGTGACGCGCCAGCTCACCCTCACGAAGCGCCGCCGGCGGAGCCGCCGAGCTTGCGGGGAAAGGCGCGGTCGGGGGGCCGTCGCTCTTTTTCGGCACCACCATGAACACGATCAGTCGCGCCGGCGCTCCCTCGACCGAGCCGAACGTGGAGTGCAGGGCGCCGGTCTCCTCGAAGAAGGTCTCGCCCACGCCGACGATCCGCGCGGGCTCGTGGTTCACGCCAAAGCGCACGTTGCCCTCGAGCACGTACCCCAGCACCGGTCCGTTGTGCCTGTGCTCCCGCCCCTCGCCCACGGGGGGACGCAGCTCGAGCAGTAGCGCGTCGAAGTCGGCAAGGGGGCCGGTCAAGCCGTGACGCGCCAGCTCACGTGGCGCCCCGGCCGCCGGCGCCGCCGACTGTGCCTGCGCCGAGAGGGTGATCAGGCTTGCAGGAAAGAGCGCCGCCACCAGCGCCAGGAATGTGCGTCGATCGTCCATTTCAGACCTCTATTGAAGAATGTGAATTCCACACAACGACAGGCCGGCGGTCGCCACGACCGTCGCCCCAGCCACCGCCGCGGCGTATGACCAACGCCGGACAGACGATTCTGCGAACCACCCGAGCGCCGCGAGCCGGGCATACAGTCCAACGTGCAGCAGGAACGCCGACACCCCCAGCAGGTAGAACGGCAGCGAGGCCACCGACGTGGCTGTTGCCAGCAACTGCGGCGGCGTGAGCACTTGGGCCACTGGCGCGGCCGTTGCCGACCGGGCCGCGAGGTACGGGCTAAACACGTGGGCGAACAGGAACACGGCCAGATACCAGCCGGACACGGCCTGCAGATGCCTGGCGACCGCGCCGGCCGGGAGTTTCTTCACCCCCATCGCGGCGCCGGTGAGGATCTGCATCACCACCATCGTGACGATCACGACGTAGCTGACCGACTGCTCCGACGCCAGCTGCATCACGCCGCGCATCGCCGCGTACGACGGCACACTGACGAACCCCAGCGACTGGTTGACGATGTGACCGAGGATGAAGACACCGAGCAGGACGGACGACAGCCGGTGCAGGCGGCGCAGGCGCAGCGTCGAGCCGCTGGGTGCCGGCCACCGCACCAGCGTGAGGAGCGCCGCCGCCGCGATCGCGCCGTACCACCAGTCCAGGCGCCGCCCCCCACGCGCCACCACCATGAACAGCGACGGGCTGATCGTGGCGAGGATCGCGCCAAGCACGCGCACGCGTGAGAACAGCCGATCGAAGCGATCGTCCGCGCCGTTCATCACCAGGACCGCCACCGCCGGACCGGCACACGCCCACAACAGCGCCAGCACCACCAGCACGCCGCGAATCAGCGGCTCGCCGGACTGTGCGCCAGCGAAGACCGCCGGCACCGCCAACGGATACAGCACCGGCACCAACCACCCGAGCGCGATCGCTCGCGGCTCGGTCAGCCAGGCATGGACACGCGCCATCAGCGCGGATTCCCGATCGCCAGCGCGCTCCAGGAGCATCCGCCGGATCGCGATCGTGTCGTCCGGCGCCTCGACGATGTCGGGGGGCGTGACGGCGCGCAGGGTCCGCGCCAGCCCTTCGTACGCCCGCGCGCAGTCCACACAGGTTTCGAGATGACGCTCCGCCCGCACGAGGTCGGGGCCATCCTCATCGTAGTAATGCAGGACCAGCTCGTCGTCGGTGAGGTGGTTCACTGGCTGACCCCATGCGCGGCGAGCGCGAGGCGCAGCTTCCGGACGGCGCGGAAGATGTGCTGCTTGGCCGCGTTGTTCCCGATGCCGACCGCCTCGGCGATC
The DNA here is from genome assembly GCA_050742535.1 of Vicinamibacterales bacterium. GTDB lineage: Bacteria > Acidobacteriota > Vicinamibacteria > Vicinamibacterales > UBA2999 > Gp6-AA40. Next base: position 3,148 of record JBOGIQ010000449.1, read on the forward strand.
TCGGCGATCGATCGCCCTTCGAAGTGCCGCAGCGCAAACGTCACGCGCTCGAGCGGGCTCATCCCCTCCATCGCGGCCGCCACCAGCCTCCGCCAGTCCGCGCTCGCGGCCAGGCGCTCGGGGTCTGGCGTCTTCGATGCGGCAGTCTCTACGACGTCGGACAAGGGTGTGGGTGCATGAGCGTCTGGCCGGCGGCGCAGGCCGCGCAGATGATCGAGGGCGCAGTTGACGACGATCCGATTGAGCCAGGTGCGCAGGTCGGCTCGCCCTTCGAAACGATCGAGATGCAGAAACGCGTTGAGCAGGCTTTCCTGGACGACATCCTTCGCATCCTGCTCGCGGCCGGTCAACCGAAGGGCGAGGTTGTACATATAGGTGCGGTGACGCTCGACGAGCGCCAGGAAGACGTCTACATCGCCGTCGGGCATTCCTCGTCAATTAGACGCCGAGATATCCGGGCGGTTAACGCGCCTGCGGGGGCTCAATCTCCAGCGATCACGATCCGTTCGGCCACAATCGCGGCCGCAGTCGACGCGCCCGGGTGCCATCAAATCCGTGCATGGCTCCGTCCGTCGAATCGTGCGTAGAATAGGCTCGCGTCAGGGGACGCATCCCGTCCGCGGGAAGGGCTGAGCCCACCTGAAGCCGGCCAACCGCATGCTGCAACCAGCCGAGCTGAAATCCGATCACAAGCTTCTGTGGTCGCAAGGACGCGGCACCGATGTGTGGGCGCTCATTCAGGCCTGTGCGTCAGGCGATCTCGAAGCCGTACGAGCGCTCATCGCACGAGATCCGTCGCTGGCCCGGTCGCACTACGACTATCGCAAGCCGCTGTACTTCGCCGTGCGCGAGAATCGCATCGAC
>JBOGIQ010000450.1:0-4011 GCA_050742535.1 Vicinamibacterales bacterium
GCCGACCATGTCGGACCACGGATTCGTCGTGCGGTCGATGCCGAAGGCCTTCTTGTTGGCGGCACCGGCGCTGACCATGCACAGGCGGCCGTTGTAATCGATGAACGGCGTCCTCAGGCAGACGCGTGCGAACTTGCCGAGCAGATACGTCTTTTCCGTCGTCAGGCTCGCGCCGCCCAGGATGCCAATCGCCTCCCGGCCGTAGGCCTGCTGAATACGCGCGATCTCCCCAGCGACGCGCGCGATCGCCTCATCGTACGGAAGGGGGCTGAAGCCCGACGTCGATGCCGGGTCGCGCCGCAGCGCCGTGACGAGCCGATCGGGATGCGATCCCTGGAGATATCGCTTGACGCCCTTCGGGCACAGCATCCCGCGATTGAACGGGAACTCCTCCCACGGCTCGAACCCGATCACCTCGTTGCCGCGAACCTTGAGCTGGATGCCGCATTGCTGTCCGCAGAAGCAGCAATGCGTCTTCACCAGCCGGTCCGGCTCGACGCTGGTGGACAGCCGCGCGCCGGTCATCGACGAGAGATGCGGGCCAAAGCGTTCGATGATGCGCAGTGGTTCAGCAGGGAGTTCTGCCACGTTACCTCGGCTCCGCACGGCTGTTCAGGTACTCACGCCACAACGCGCCCTGTGCCAGTCCGAACAGCGCGCGTCGGCATCTGGGACAGATCTCCTGATAGTGGCCATCCGGCAGCTCGTACCTGAATCCCAGTTCCTGCTCGACCGCCGTGAGGTCGCGGATCATCATCAGCGAGGCGAACGGCTGGCCGCATCGGCGGCACAGAGCCTGTCGTTCGCGGTTGCCGGCGTCCTTGTAGAACCCGACACCAAGCTGCGCGGGCCGCTGGAAGACGTGAAACAGCTTGCCGAACGGCAGCCACAGCAGCGTGACCATCACCGCCACGGCGTGGAGAATCGCCAGAAATTCGTACGCGTATCCACGCATCCACGTGTAACTCGCCGTCAGCATGAGACCGGTGACGCTGATCGCAAACAGCAGCAGCAGGGGAAGGACGTCCTGCCCGAATTGCTGGACCGCCACCGCGCCGTGATCCGTCATGCGGCGCCGGAAGGCGAGCATCACACCGGCGATGACGAGAAACGATGACCACACCAGTCCGTGGAACAGCACGAAGGCGGCGACGGAGTCGACCGGAAAGTCGCCCGCGGGGAGGCCAAATACAAATGTGCGATAGGTCTCGAGATCGCCGGGCACCGTTTCGAAGTGGATCCATCCCCAGACGAGCGGGAAGGTGATTGCCGCCGCGAGAACACAGCCCCACATGATCAGCCAGTGGGCGAGACCGCGCAGCCGGCCGCGTCTGAAGATGTAGGCATTGGCCGCGAACTCGACGGCCGCCCGCCGCGCCAGACTCAGGATGTTGCGCCCCACTGATGCACGGGCGAAGAAGGCTTGCCATCCCCTTCGCCAATACAGACGCGTCGGCGGCCGGCGCAGCCACATCGCATAGCGATAGCTGATACCGAAGGCGGCGAACAGGGTGGCGAACGTGTAGCTGACGAGCGCTGCGTCAAAGTGCTGCAGCCTGCGCGAGCCGACGACGATCGCCGCGGCGAGGCCGGCGGTGACGAGGGTCGCCCAGGCGCCGGCGCGTACGCGCTCGAGCGCCTGACGCGCCGCCGGCGCGAGCGTGCGCGTCCATTCGACGTCCCCCGGATGGAATGCCCGCTGGTTCGCGAATCGAAGCGCGAGCGCCACCGCGGACAGCAGCACGAAGCCGGGCCAGATCAGGCCGAGCCGATCGCGGAAGACGCCCAGCAACAGCGGCGGGAAGAAGCCGCCAAGGCCGCCGAGCGCACCGACCAGCCCGGTCACGGTGCCGGTGTCTTTCGGGAAGCGTTCCGGCACGAGCTTGAACACCGCGCCGTTGCCCAGCCCGAACAGCAGCGCGCAGGCGAGCGCGCCCACCGTGAACGGCACGATCGACGGCCAGGTGAGGAGAAGCGAGAAGACGGTGACCCCGCCGAACACCCATGACAGGACCTGGGCGCCGCCGATGCGATCGGCGAGCCACCCGCCAACCGGGCGCATCAGCGTGGCCAGCACCACGAACCCCGCGGCCCGGAGGCCGGCATCGGCGGGCACCAGGCCGAATTGCGCGCGCAGCAGCGTCGGCAGGTAGATCGAGAACGCGACGAAGCCGCCGAAGGTCAGGAAATAGAAGGCGCCGAGGAGCCATGCGGACGGCGCGCGCCGCAGGACCGCGACCATCGCTGCCGCCGTCGCGGGTCGCCCCGTGCCGACGGGGTTGCGCGCCAGCCAGGAATAGACGATGGCCCACGCGAGAAGAATTGCGCCGGTGCCTTGAAAGACGCGCTCCCAGCCCACGCTCGCGGCAACGACGGGCCCAACGAAAACGGCCAGCGACTGACCCATCGTCCCGAGGCCGTAGATTCCGAGCGCGGTGCCCTGCCGTGCCGGAGCCGTCCAGCGCGAGACGAACGCCGCGCCGACGGCAAACGACGATCCGGCCATGCCGATCAGGAAGGCGGCAACGAGCAGTGCGCCGTAGCTGCGGGTCGAGGCGACGGCGAACGCGGCGAGGCCGGAGAACGCGAGCAGCGCGCCGAAGACAAGACGGCCACCGAACCGATCCGTCAGCATCCCCATCGGCAGGCGCGCCAGCGATCCGAGGAGCACCGGAATGGCTACCAGCAGCGCCGTCTGCGAGGCGCTCAGGCCGTAGAGCCCGGCGAACGTCGACGCCAATCCGCCGACGAGTCCCCACGCCGCAAACGACACGGTGAAGGAGATCGTCGCCAGGACCAGCGGCGGCACGCGCATCCCGTCTAGTCTGACGCCAGCGTTCCCGAATGTGTCAAGCACCCGCCTACGAACCACCGACTACCAACTACCAACCACCAACCACCAACTAGAGACGGAGTCTCAGTTCAAGTCTCAAGCTTCGTGCTTGCGGATCGCGCGTGCTAGCGTGCGCAGTCGATGCCACGCCCTCGGTTCTCGGTCATCGTGTATGCCGGCGCGCTGTTGCTGTTGCTCGGGACAGCCGCGGATGCACAGACGACGAAGCCGGAACGCTCCGGCGAGGAACTGTACCGCTTTGCCTGTGCCGCCTGCCACGGCGCGGATGGGACCGGCGCCCCGCAATCGCAGGTCGGCTTCGACGACCCGCTGCCGGACTTCACCGATTGTTCGTTCAATTCGCCGGAAGCGGCCGCCGACTGGTTTGCCGTCGCCCATGACGGCGGCCCCGCTCGCGCGTTCAGCCGGCGAATGCCCGCGTTTGGCGGGGCGCTCACTGCCGCCGAACTCGAGCGGACCGTCAACTACGTACGCGGGTTCTGCGAAGACGGGGCATGGCCGCGCGGCGATCTCAATTTCCCTCGGGCGCTGGTGACGGAGAAGGCCTTTCCCGAGAACGAGGCGCTCGTCACGACCGCGATTCAGACAGGCTCATCTCGCGAGGTGACCAACGCGGTGATTTACGAGCGGCGGCTGGGGGCGCGCAGCCAGTGGGAGGTCCAGGTCCCGTTGACCGTGCAGGCAGCGGAAGGGAGCCAATGGCGCCGCGGTCTTGGCGATGTCGCGGTGGCGTTCAAACACGTCCTTTTCCACAGCATGAACAGCGGCACGATCGTCAGTGCAGCGGGAGAAGTCGTGTTGCCCACTGGCAAGGAGAGCGAAGGGCTCGGCTCAGGCGTCATGAAGTTCGAGCCGTTCATCGCGGCCGGGCAGATGCTTGGCAGCAGTTCCTTTGTCCAGACGCAGGCGGGTGCCGAGATCCCGCGGGTGCGGGACCAGGCCGAGACAGAGGCGTTCTGGCGTGGAGCGGTCGGAACGACATTCGTGCAGGGTGAATTCGGACGGAGCTGGACGCCGATCGTCGAGCTGACCGCGCTGCGCGAGCTCGAACGCGGCCGCCCTTTCGAATGGGATCTCGTTCCGCAGCTTCAGGTATCGCTCAGCAAACGCCAGCACATCCTCGTCAGCGGCGGCGTGCGCATTCCGCTGAACGAACG
>JBOGIQ010000451.1:0-4009 GCA_050742535.1 Vicinamibacterales bacterium
ATCGCGATCGGACGGGGGTCTCTGGTATTCCCGACAGCCTGTACAGGCGGATGCGGACGAACGCGGCATCATCCGTGAAAGATGGACGCTACTATCTGCAGCTCGCCGGCGCCGAAGCGCGCGAGCGGCTGCTGCTGGCGGCGGCGGCCTCGTGGAACGTGCGCGTCGCCGAACTGACCGCCAGGAACAGCGTCATCACCCACACGCCGAGCGGCCGGTCCACGACGTATGGCCGAATCGCGCAGCGGGCAGCCGAGACCCCGCACCCGAACCCTGAAGGGATCGCGATCAAGCCGCCCGACCAGTGGACGTTGATGGGCACCGAGCAGAGGAACCTCGACGTCCCGTCAAAGGTCACCGGCAGCGCAGTCTATGGCATCGACGTGCGGCTTCCCGGGATGAAGTGGGCGACCGTCAGGACGTGTCCGGTGTACGGCGGTGACGTGCGGCGGTACGACTTCGAGGCGATCCGCCGCCTGCCGGGCGTGCGCTCGGCCGTTCAATTCCCGGTCCCTGATCCCGCACTCACCCGCGGTCGCATCTTCAGCGGCGGCGTCGCGGTCGTCGCCGACAGTTGGTACCAGGCGAAGACGGCCATCGACAAGATGCCGATCGAATGGGATATTCCGCCGGCGCATGCGGCGTTCACGACGGCCAACATGCGCGCGTCGCTGATCGCGGCGCTCGATCAACCCGGCACCGTCCGGGCCAATCAGGGCAACGTCGGGCGGGCATTTTCGGACGCCGCGACGATCGTCGAGGCAACCTACTCGACGCCGTTTCTGCCGCGCGCGCGCATGGAGCCGGGCAACGCGACGGTGCTCGTCACCGACGATCGCATCGACATCTGGATCGGCGATCAGAGCCCGCAGGAAACACGGTTCAGCGCCGCGACGATTACCGGGATTCCCGAGGCCAACGTCCACCTGCATCTCTGTCACCTGGGCGGCGGATTCGGCAGGAACGGAAACGGCCCGCAGGCCGAGCACGCGATCATGATTGCCAACGCGCACCGCGGCACGCCGATTCACATGCTGTGGACGCGTGAGGAGGACTTCATCGGCACGACGTATCGCGCCATGGGTGTGGCGCGCCTCAAGGCCGCGCTCGACCGCGACGGCTGGCCGCTCGCCATCGACGTGCGCACGGCCATGCAGGAGGGCGGCTTCGGTCCCGACGCGTCCTTCAACGAGGTCTCGCGCTACTACGTGCCGAACTATCGCTACTCGAACCACACGACGAAGTTCCACGTGCCGGTCGGCACGCGCCGCGGGATTGGCCAGGCCGCGCACGAGTTCTATCGCGAGAGCTTCATGGACGAACTGGCGCGGGCAGCGGGCAAGGACCCGTATCTCTACCGACGCGAGCTCATCGCGCGCACGACCCTCCCCTACAAGGCGGACATGATCACGGCGCTCGATCTGGCCGCCGAGATGTCGGGCTGGGGCACGCCGCTGCCGCGGGGCACGGCGCGCGCCATCGCGCTGGAGGAGCGCGGCGCGGAAACCAACGGCATGGCGACAATCAGCGCCATGGTCCACACCGTCTCCGTGAGCCGCGAGGGCAAGGTCAGGCTCGAGCGCGTGGACGTCGCCCATGACACCGGCTTCGGCCTGGTCAATCCGCTGTCGGTCCGGAAACAGATTGAGGGTCAGATCACCTGGTTCTACAACGACGCGATGCACCAGGCGTGCACGATCAAGGACGGCCGTATCGCCGAGAACAACTTCAATACGTTCCCGGTGTCGCGCATCAACGAAGATCCGCCGGTGATCAATATCCGCTTCTTCCCGACAGAACACTGGCTGATCGGCATGGGGCACGATCGCGCCACCTCGGTGCAGTCGGCGATCGGCGACGCGATTTTCCAGATCACCGGCAAACGCTTCCGCGATCTCCCCTTCGGCCAGCACAATCTGACCTGGTCATGATTGGCGTCGAAGCGCCGAAACCGCTCAATCTTCGGCGTTTCGCACGGTGTACGCTGATTCTGGTGGTCACCTCGTCCACGACAATCGCCCCCTCGACGGCGATCTCCGCTTCTCCCGCGCAGACAGCGCGGGCGCTTCCGGCTGGTGACCACTCCTTCACGCTGCAGCACAGCGGGCGGCGACGTTCGTACCTGGTGCACATGCCGCGAATGCGGCTCCGCCAGGGCCTGGACGGCCAAGCGGGTCGCGATGGCGCGCTGCCGGTCGTGATCGCGTTCCACGGCGGCGGGGGCGAAGCCGACGGCTTCAAGGATTACGCCGGGCTGGACTCGGTGGCCGATCGCGAAGGATTCATCGTCGTGTATCCCAACGGGTCCGGCGTTCTGCCGCGCCGCCTGCTCACCTGGAACGCAGGCGAATGCTGCGGCTACGCGCTGAACCAGCGGGTTGACGATGCCGGGTTCGCCATCGCCGTGCTGGACGATCTCGCGCGCCGCACGGCGGTTGATCCGCGGCGTGTGTACGCCACAGGCCACTCGAACGGCGCCATGATGGCGTACCGCCTCGGCGCCGAACGCGCCGACCGCATCGCGGCAATCGTTCCGGTCGCCGGCGGAATCAGCCAGGAGCGATTCACTCCGGGCCGGCGCGTCGCGGTGCTCGCGATCCACAGCGTGGACGATCCGCGTGCGCTGTACGACGGTGGGCTCGGCCCGCCATTTCCCGGCACCGACGTGCGATCGTCGCATCGTCCCGCACTGGAAGGCCCGGAAAAGTGGCGCCGTCACAACGGCTGTGCGGCAACGACTCGCGTCATCGAACATCGCGCAGGCCGATCGGGAGCGACGGCCCAGACCGCAACGCTGCTGGAGTGGGACGGCTGCGCCGCCGGCGCCCGCGTCGCGCACTGGAAGCTGACCGGCGTGGGCCACCTCTGGCCCGGCGCCCCATCGCGGGGGCGCGACGAGATCAGCGGCGCGCCAACGACCGTGATCAACGCCGCCGAAGAGATCTGGCGTTTCGTGTCGCGCGTCAACACTCAGCCGTAGTCTGGCGGTTTGTTAAACTGGACGGTCGCCGCTCGCGCTTCTGGTTTCTCCAATGCACCCAGGCGCCCTTCGGGCCCTTGAATTCGATCGGATCGCCGCTGTTGTCGCCGGCCTGGCCGTCACGTCCACAGGCCAGGAACGGCTGGCGGAGCTGCAGCCGATGACCGATGCCACGGCGGTCGCGCGCGCGCAGCGCGCGACAAGCGAAGGGACGCGGTTCCTCGCCGATCATCCGGGCTTCCCTCTTCGTCCGCCCTCGGACCTCGACGCGATCGTTTCCGCGCTTGCCGTCGAGGGACGCGCGCTGGAGCCGCTGCGGCTGTTCGGGGTGGCGGATTATCTCGAATCGATCGAGCAGACCCGCGGCGCCGTTCGCAAGGTCGGCGACTCGTTCCCGCTGCTGAGCGGCCTGGTCGAAGCCGTCGCGTCGTTCAAGGGTGAGATCGCCGAGGTCCGGCGGAAGATCGAGCCATCCGGCGAGGTCGCCGATCACGCCAGCCCGGCACTGGCCTCGATCCGCGAGCGCCTGCGCAAACAGAAGTCGCGGCTGCGGAGCACGCTCGACTCCTTCCTGCGGGGGCGCGAGACCTCGAAATACCTGCAGGAGCAGGTTGTCACCGATCGGAACGGACGCTACGTCCTGATGCTGCGCGCCGAGCATCGCAGCGCCATTCCCGGCATCGTGCACGGCGGCTCGGCCAGCGGCGCCAGCCTGTTCGTCGAGCCGATGGAAACGGTTGAAATCAACAACGAGATCGTCGCGCTCGAGGAACAGGAAACAGAGGAGATTCGGCGCATCCTGCTCGAGCTGACCGATCACTTCCGCGGACGCCCGGACGATCTGACGCGCACGCTGGACGTCGCCACCGAGCTGGATGTGATCCAGGCACGGGCGCGGTTCTCGTTGATGACCGACGCAGTGGAGCCGGTCATCGCCACGGACGGAAGCTTCGAGCTCATCGGCGCGCGGCATCCGTTGTTGATTGGCGCAGTTCGTGATCGGCTGTCCGACGTGGGGCGCGCCACGCC
>JBOGIQ010000452.1:0-4008 GCA_050742535.1 Vicinamibacterales bacterium
GCCGCGGCCTGCGCCGCCAGGCGCACCGCCACCTGGTGCGCCGCCGCCGGGACCGCCGCCGCGCGGTGGGGGTGCGGGAGCGATCGTCGCCAGATCCGACGGGTTCGCGCGCGCCGCCGTGACATCCACTTCGAAGAACGGCCAGCCGCCGCGCGTCTGCACGACCTTCGCCGGCGCCATCGCGCCGCCGAAGTCCTTCCACCCCGAGTAGGTGGCGACGATGTGCATGTCGCCCATGATGTTTTCGCCGAGCCAGGTCTCGACGCGCTCGACCTGGTTGCGGTTATTCACGTAGCCGTTGATCGTGTAGGCCTTGCCCGACGCCGCCATGACTTTCGGACTCCAGGTCAGCACGGTCATGTTTCCCTGACGTCTGGCCGTCGCGTTGTTCTCGGCGGCGCCCTTCAGGAACCCCCACGGCGTGAGGTAGAAGTCGAGCGCCTGTGCCCACGGTGAGGAGACGTCCGCCTGCTGCGGCGTGACCTGCTGGAAGAACGTTCCCGGCGCCACGGCAGTCGAGCCGCCGGCCCCGATGTTATTGGTCGCTCCGGTATGTCGCGTTGCCGGCGCCGAGAGATCGACGACACGGACGTAGTTGTCGATCGGCCGCATCGGATCGTGCGTCCCCTGGCAGACCATCGCTTTGGCGTTGGCGCCGCACTGCTGGAACGAGACATCCTTCGCCGATCCCGAATAGGTGATCGCTTTCACATCGCCCAGCGCCTTCTGCGCGCTGGCGACGACGGTCTTGGCATCCTGCGCCATTGCCGCCCACGGATAGGCCAGGCAGATGGCGACGAGCGTCAGTTTCTTCAACACGGCCAGTCCCCCTTCAGACGAGGCATGAACAAAATCCTGTTTTCGTGCCCACGGATTGTATGCGGATTGTCCTACACTTGTCCGCTGCGTCCGGACAGCGCGGAGGCTCGCTATGACGGCATGGAAACCGGTGGTATTGGCGGCGTTGCTGGTTGGCTGTGGCGGGAGCCCCACGGCTCCGGTCCCGGGCTTGACCGGACTCCGGGGCGCCGCGGCGGAGGGAAGCGGCGACAGGGAAGGGATCGCACTGTCGCTGACAGTTCCTGGACAGCTGGTCTCAATCCAGTTTGGCGATGGTTCGATCGCTCGCGCCTGGGTCTCGGCCCAACTGACCGCCGGGACGGAGGACGCTCCCATCGGTGACGGAGCCATCCTGGTGGTCTCGGCCACCGATGGGCCGATGCCTCAGTCCGACCCCGACGCGGAATCGTTCAGCATCCGGATCGAATCCGCCGCGGTCGATGCCGCCGGCGTCGTCATTTTCGAAGGGACGGCCACCTCGAGCGAGGGGCGGATAGAGTCTCCTCCGTTCGACGTCCGGGGGACCGCCCGGCCCGCTGCGGCTCCACCTCCACCGCCTCCATCGCCACCTCCACCATCAGGCGAGTACATCGTCTGGGACATCGTCGGGGGGAATGTGCAGCAGACGATGAGCTTTACTACCCGAACCGTCGTGCGCTAGAGAACTCGGGAACTGAAGCCGGATCATCCTGAAACGGCAGAGATGAGAGCGCTGATTCGCGACCGCTACGGTCTGACCGACGTCCTGGAGGTCCGCGAGATCGAGCGTCCTGTCCCGCGGCCGGACGAAGTCCTGGTTCAGGTGCACGCCGCTTCGATCAACGACTGGGACTGGGGGCTGCTTCAGGGCCCAACGCTTCCGTTCATGCGCACTCCGCCAAAGCCCATTCTTGGCTCTGACGTGGCCGGTCGGGTCGTAGGGCTGGGCAGCGGCGTACGGCGCTTTCGAGTTGGCGACGCCGTTTATGGGGACTTGTCTCGCATGGGGCCTCACGGCTGGGGCGGCTTTGCCGAGTATGTCTGCGCTCGCGAACGCTCGCTGGTCCCGAAGCCGGCTCGCATGACCTTTGAGCAGGCTGCGGCGCTACCCCAGGCCGGCCAGCTCGCAGTGCAGGGTCTCTTTGCGGCCGGACCGCTCAAGCCGGGTCAGAAGATCCTGATCAATGGAGCTGGCGGCGGCGTGGGCACGATCGGCGTGCAGATCGCGAAGGCGCAAGGCGCCGAGGTGACCGGCGTCGACAGCGCGATGAAGCTCGAGATGATGCGATCGATCGGCTTCGACCACGTCATCGATTACGAGAAAGAGGACTTCACGAAGAACGGGAAGTGTTACGACCTGATCGTCGACACCAAAACGAACCGCACGCCGGCGGAGTACGAGCGATCACTGAATCCCGGCGGCACGTATGCGACCGTCGGTGGACCGGAAATGAAAGTTCTGTTCGGCATCATGCTGGCCGGCTGGGCGAGAGGGCTCGTCACCGGCAAACGCCTGCGGCTTGTCGGGCTCAAGACGAACAGAGACCTGCCGTATCTGAACGAGCAGTTCGAAGCCGGCCGCCTGGTGCCCGTCATCGATGGACCGTACGCGCTGGATCAGGGCGCCGACGCGTTCCGTCGGTTCGGGAGCGGCAATCACCAGGGCAAGGTCGTCATCACGATGGATCAGTGATGATGTACAATGTACATGAAATGAAGAAGCGCTACACCGTGGCGCAGGCGCGCGAGCGACTGGCGAGTGCGCTCGATGAGGCAGAACGCGGCGTTCCGGTCATCATCGAACGCCGCGGTGTCCGCTATCGGCTATCACTCGTGTCCGAGGCGAAACCGCGTCGTGGGAAAAGAATCGCCCGTATCGAGGTCGTCGATCCGTCGATTGATGCCGGCGAGTGGTCGTGGAACTGGAGCGGCCGGGCGCTGACGTTTCGCCCACGACGACAACGGTGATTCTGCTCGATACCAATGCCGTGATCTGGCTCGATGTGGCGCATCCGCGCAGTCGGCCGCTGACGCGCGCCACGGCCGCTCTCTACGTGTCGCCGGCGACGCTCCTCGAAATCCAGTTTCTGATGGAGGCGGGCCGCATCAGGCTGACCCGCGATGATGCGCAGGCTCTCGCCAGCGACGACCGCTGGCTGGTCGACGACCCGCCAGCCGCCGCGTGGTTTGCCGAAGCCATCGACCTGACCTGGACGCGCGATCCATTCGATCGATTGATTGCGGCGCACGCACAGCTGCGCGGCTGGCGCCTGGCCACGGGCGACACGCGACTGCAGCGGGCGCTTGGCGCGCGCAGAACGCTTGAGTTATAGACGTTAGGGAAATCTTCCCGCCGCCAGCAGCAGCTCCAGGCGCGCCCTTCGCACGGCATCATCGGCGATCGCCGCGGATGTTTCCGCGTCGCGCGCGCGGCGCTGCGCGTCGATCACCTCGATATTGGTGGTCGCGCCTTCGCGGAACGCCACGTCCGTAATCTGAACGACCTCGTTCGCCTGCTGGGCGGCCTGCCGCGCGTAGTCCCTGGCGCGCTCGGTGGCCTGAACGGCCTCACGCGCGGCGCGGATTTCCGACGTGGCCTGCCGTTCGACATTCTCGCGATCGGCGCGCGCGACATCGACGAGCGCCTGCCGCTCGCGGGCGCGTCCCTGCCTCTCGCCGGCGTCGAAGAGCGGGACCGTGACGAGAAAGGTGGCGCGCCACGATCGTCGATCGGCGAAAAGGCCCGCCGGCGTCACCAGCTGCGGCGTGACGACCGCCGTCGCCTCGGGCAGGCGATCCTTCCAGGCGTCAGTGGCGACCCTGAGGGCCGCGGCCTCGCGCGATGCGGTGACCTGCACGTCCTGACGGGCGCGAACGAGTTGCACATCGGGCACGCCATCCGGCGGAAGCTCGAACACTGGTTCGTTGGCGGCGTCCACCGGTCCGTCGGTGGCGATCAACACGCCGAGCGACTCCTGAGCGCGCCGCACTGCCAGGCGCGCCTCCTCCACGCGCGCTTCCGCGGCCGAGAGATCCTCCTGCGCGCGGAGCGCGTTCAGCCGGCTGCCGAGCCCGCCCTGAAACCGCTGGTTGGCATATTCGTAGTGGGCGCGCGCCGTGTCCCGCGCGCGTTCGTTCAACTCGACGATTCGCCGGCCGGCGATCACGGAGAGATACGCTTCACCAGTT
>JBOGIQ010000453.1:0-4002 GCA_050742535.1 Vicinamibacterales bacterium
GGCGTGCACGGCGACATCGCCACCGCGTCGATGGCGGTGAATTCGATTCCGGCGGTGATGGCGGCGCCGCCGGGTTTCAGAACGATGCGCGATATGCGATTACCATCGTTCCATGGCGGCGCCTAGCCTCATCATTCGGGAGGCCCTCGAACAGGACGTTCCAGGAATCCTGGCCATCTATAACGATGTCATCGCGACATCGACCGCCGTGTACCGCGACGATCCGGCATCCCTCGACGATCGCCTGCAGTGGTTCAACGCCCGTCGCGAGCAGGCGTATCCCATCCTCGTTGCTGCCGGTGATGCCGGCATTCTCGGGTTTGCCTCCTACGGAGACTTTCGGAGCTGGCCGGGGTATCGCTTCAGCGTCGAACATACCGTCCATATCCGGGTCGACGAGCGCGGACGCGGTGTGGGAACGACGTTGATGCAGGCGTTGATCCGGCGCGCGGTCGAACAGGACAAGCACGTCATGATCGGCGGCGTGGATGCCGATAACGAGCCGTCGCTGCGATTTCACGAGCGGCTGGGATTCGTCCGCGCCGCGCACCTGCGGCAGGTCGGGTTCAAGTTCGGCCGGTGGCTCGATCTCGTCTTCGTTCAGCGCATCCTGACCACCACATGACCGATCGGCCCTCGGAGATCGTGCTCCTCAAGCTGCCCGAACAGGATCAGGACTTGTCGCGAAGCGGCGAAGCCGCGAAGGCGGAGCGGTTCGTGATGATGGATCGTCACGAGCTGTTTCAGACGCTTGGCACCGTCTCGCGCGAGCGGTGGATGGAGAACTTCGCGCAGCTGCTGCAGCAGCCGCAGCTCGACGAGGCAGGGGTGCGCGAGGCGCTGCTTCATCGTGGATTTTCGTCGCGCGAGATCGACGACCAGCTGGCGGCGGCGCGCCGCAAGTACGCGGTCATGACGTCGAAGCCGACGTCCTGGGAACACATCACGCGGATCGGCTATCGCAATCCAGACGGTCAGGAGATCGTGCGCAAGACAGACGTCGGCGGGCCGCGCGGGCAGCGCATCTTCGTGCTGCGGTGCACCGTCTGCGGGCATCAGTACGGCGCATACGGCATCGACGCCGACATCCGCCGCTGCCCGGACTGCCAGGAGGGGCCGCCCGGGTTGCCCGTGCCGCCCGAAGAATGAGCGCGTTCGACCTGGTGGTCTTCGACTTCGATGGCACGCTGGCTGATTCGGCCAGCGGCATCGCCGCCTGTCTGAGCGCGGCGTTCGAATCCTATGACCTCCAGCCGCCGCCGCCCGACGAGGTGCGCCGGCGAATAGGGTTGAGCCTGGAGGAAGCGATTCGCCAGTTGATCCGCGATCGCCGCGACGTCGACATCGACGCCGTTGCGGTCCGTTACCGGGAACTGCATCCGACGGTTGCGGCGCCCGCGACGACCCTGTTTCCGGGCACACGGGAGATGCTCTCGGCGCTCGAGGGCGCTGGCATCACGCTGGCACTCGTGAGTCAGAAGGCGAGACGAACGCTGGCGCAGGTGCTCGCCCAGTTCGCCATCGAGCAGTGCTTCAACGTTGTGCTCGGATCAGACGACGTGACGGCGGCGAAGCCGCATGGGGCGATGTACGAGCGCCACATCATCCCGGTGTGCGGAGATCCCGCCCGCGACCGTGTGCTCGTGGTAGGTGATACCGACATCGATCTGCGGTTTGCGGTCAACATCGGCGCGCGCAGTTGCTGGGCGCAGTATGGCTACGGTCACCATGCAAGCTGCCGCGCACTGCACCCGGCGTACACGATCCCGCACATTGCGGCCCTGCCGTCGGTGTGTGGCCTCGCCGGATCCTGATTCGATTTACTTCTTCGCGGGCTGCACCCAGACGCGCCGGCCCTGCTTCAGGTTGTACAAGTACGTGCGGTTGCTGGTCAGCAGCGCCTTGTATGGCGGCGTCCATCGGCTGATGGAAAACCGATCGTATTTCGGAACGACAACCGTCGACCCGTCGGCGAGACGCAGGTTGGTGCCCCCCTCTGCGGCGACGACCCGCGTCAGGTACGCCGGGTTCCTCGGATAGACGCCTTCGACGTGCTTGACTGGAATCTCTTCACCGCCCACGAACAACCATGCGGCGGAAACCCGCTGACCGTTGACGTCGACGTCCCGCATCACCACGAGCACGTCCGCCGCAACGAGGGCCGATGTGCGGTTGGCGAGCAGCCAGCTCGAACCGCCATTCAACCGGAGAACGTGTTCATCCTTCTCGGCAATCGAGTCGGGGAAGTAGTCCACCTTCTCCATGGTCTGCGCCGACGCCGCGCCGGCACACACCGTCAGCACCACCACGCCGACCGCCGTCCGCACGCTGGAACTCCGCATACGCATCCTCCGGGTCAGCTGAGCCTGGCGGAAGTATATGGGAGACAGGAGGTAGGAGGTAGGAGATAGGAGGTAAGAACTCCCAGCCAGCGGATCAACGGCGCCAGTAGATGACGCTCCAGATGTTGGAGAAGTCATCGGTCCACGCCCGCCCGTCGTCCGCGCGCAGGGTCGCCCATCGCTTGTCGGCGGCCACCGTTCCGAGCGCCGTTTCGGATCGCGCGAGCACCGCCCAGTGCGATGCGAACTCTCCCTTTTCTTGCCTGGTTTCCTGCTGGAGCTGGACACGGCCGACCAGCCCGAGCTCGCGCATCACGCGCGCGACCACCGACTGCAGATTCAGGTGATTGTTCGAGATGTGAATCGCGAGGACGCCGTCCGGCTCGAGGCGCGAGAGGTAGACCTCGACGGCTTCACGGGTCAGCAGATGGATGGGGATCGCATCCGAGCTGAACGCGTCGAGCACGATGACGTCGTGCATGTCGGAGCGCTGCTGCAGCGTCAGCCGCGCATCGCCGATGATGACCTGACACGTCGCGCCACACGCCGCAAGATGGGTGAAGTACCGGCGATCGCGAGCGATCCGTTCGACCTCGGGATCGATCTCATAGAAGGTCCATCGTTGGTCTGATCGCGCATACCAGGCAAGCGTTCCCGTGCCGAGGCCGACGGCGCCGACGGATTGATCCCGTTTGCCGGACCGGGATTCCAGGAGCTGGCCGATCGGACTGTTGCGGTAGTAGTACGTCAGCGGTTCGGGCGACCCGATGTGCTGCCTGCCATGAACCGTCGTTCCATGAAGAAGGGTGTAGGCGCGGGGGTCATCTTCCGCCATGACCCTGTAGGTCCCGAAAAACGTGCGCGACGCATAGGCGACGTCCCCGTGGCCGCGGCCGCCGATGACGCCGTAAAGCCCCAGCATCAGCAGCACGCAGATGCCGAACCGGCGGCGTTCGCGCGAAATACTGAAGCTCACGAGCACGGCGCCCAGCAGGAAGCCCCAGGTCACCATTGCCAGGCGCCTGCCGTCGCCGGCCGGCCATGTGAGCGCGACGATGGTCATCACTGCCACGAGCGTGGGATGAATCCACCACCGCCATCTGCCCAGCAGCGGCTGCACTCCGTCGCGGAACGTCAACAGCAGTATCCCGCACGCGAGTACCAGCGGGTACTCGATGACTCTGTCGAACAGCACCGGCGCGACCAGCGTGTTGAACACGCCGCCGAGCGCTCCGCCGATCGCCAGCGAGAGGTAGAAGTCTGTCAGGCGCGACGTGGCCGGACGATCGCTGGCGAGGGCGCCGTGGCAGAGCGTGGCGATCACGAAGAACGCAATAAGGTGTGAAGCCGCCATCGGTGGCAGCGGCAGCCGTGCCTCGCTGGCGAGCAGCCAGACCAGATACAGCAGGACCAGCGGGAAGAAGCGATTACACACCGCAACGAACCGTGTCGCGTACGTGCTGAACGTCACCACGAAGGTGATCAGATACAGCGCGAGCGGAATCACCCAGAGCAACGGAACCGCGGCGACGTCCGTTGTCAGATAGGCCGTGACGGCGAGCATGAGGCTCGAAGGCACGAACGACAGCGCGATCCACCGGAGGCGACGCCCCCAGGTCACGTCCTCGGTGGTGTCCGCCGCGCTCGCCGGTGCCGCCGC
>JBOGIQ010000454.1:0-4000 GCA_050742535.1 Vicinamibacterales bacterium
GTCAGCTGCTGACGCCGTCAATCTTCCTCTCCGCGACATCATTCGGTACGCCTACCAGCTCGAACCGTTTCAGCAGATGCAGGGCAGTCCGCGATGGTTCGAGGATCGCTTCGACATCAACGCGGTGATACCGCGGTCCGTCTCCTCCGTCGAAGGACCGCGCCTGATGCTGCAAACGCTACTGGCCGAACGCTTCGGGCTCCGTGTTCGATGGCCGACGCAGGAGCAGCCGGTCTACGCGCTCGTCGTCGCTCGCCGCGACAAGCGGCTCGGGCCCGGGCTCAAGCCGTCGACGATGGACTGCGAGGCGTCGCGCGCCAAGCAGGCCGAGACGCCGCCGCTGGAGTCGGTGTTGTCGGGGCGCGCGACATGCGACATGATCTTTCAGCCGTTCCGCGCGCATTTTCGCAGGCGCGCGGACGATGACAGATCTCGCAAGCTTCTTCGCGCGGCTTCCGCTGGTAGGAGCTCCAGTGCAGGATCGCACGGGATTGACCGGGTCTTTCGATTTCGAGCTTGTCTTCGCTCCGGGCCGGCCCGGGGCGCTCGCGGATTCAGCTGCACTCGCCAGAGGATTCCGGCGTCCGGTCATCCGAGGGGAGACGCTTCGACTGAACGGATAGGTCGAGTCTGACCAGTGCCGCTTCGTCGTCACCGACGGTCGCGGCCTGCCGGTGCTCGACTGCGGCACGTTGACGCTCAGGTAGAGCTCGTCTCAGTCAGGCGTAGGCCGTTCGATTGAATCAACAACGAAAACTCTGAACGGGCGCTGCGCGGGCTCCAGTTTGAGTCCAAGTTGTTCTTCAAGTGCGGTAAAGACCGAGGGGACGTCCCGATTACCGGTGTCGGTCAGGGAATCGGTTGACGCGTATTCGAGGGTGTATTCGTAAAGACCGGTGAGGCCTGTCTCGTCGATGATCGGTCTCGCGGCGGCGCTCTTCAGCGAGCCCATCAAAAACGCGAGAGGTGTTCCCCCGGATTTTAGGGTAGTGACAGGCACCCCGCCCTGATATGAGATGGCCGACGTGGTGCGGCAGTGACGAACGCCATTGGGAGCAGTGGGAACGTCTTCCGCTTTGATCGCTCCATTGTTTACCGCTGTGCCAACCGACTCGCAATCCGCGTTGATCCGACGCAAGCGTGGTCCTAGCGCCTGATCAGGACGCGCGAACGTGAGGCGGTAGACCGAACGCTCTCGAGTCTCGTAGTGCATCCGGAATCGAAAACGGTCTGCGAGCAGCGTCTGGACCATCAACCGCAGCTCCGGCACAGTCACGTTTCCGTTGGCCTTAGCGACCACGTCGAAGCGGGCGTCTTTGGTCCAGTCTGGCAGCCCGAGTATTTCGCTCTGCCCAGGCACGTAAGCGAAGCCTATCAACAAGGTCACTGATCCGTTGACCATCAGGAAGCCATCGGGCCGCGGACCACCAAATGGAAAGGCATCGCGATTTACGTTGGATCTCACGGACGTGACTTCAAATGAAGGAAGGCTGCGGACGTCCTGCTCCGCGATGACGACGGCGGATCCCAGGATGATCGCGGCAACTTTAAGTCCGATCAATCTATGTCCAGTAGCCATTGTCTGAGCTCGTCAGGCAAGTAATTCCTGTAGGCGTCGATTGTTCGATCATCACCGTCAACTGTCGCCTGGTCAACCGAGAACGTCATGCTGCCTCTGGACTCCCATGTCGTGACTATCACGTGCGGGATGTGCCAGCCGTTGACAGGTCGATAATCGGCGAACCGGGTCTCCACGCGTATCGGCTCACCTTTGGCACGTGGATCCGCGGCGAGTGCCGCACCTTCAACGACCGCTCCTGGATTCGACATTCCGACGATGCGGTGATTCTCATCGAATGCAACGTCGCGGTTTCCACACGGACTATCCAGATGCACGCTCATCAATCGATCGACAGACTTCGCGGTGAGGCGGCAGTCAGGCGGAACCGTCAGCAGGAAAGCAATCAAGTACATTCGCAGTTGTTGACGGACCGTTTCGATCCCGAAGCGCTCGGGATTCCATGGCGCGCCTGCGACTTCCCCCAGTGCGCCTTCCGGTCCAGTCCATACCAACGGTGAAGTTCGCGATGAAGCCGCCGCAGTCGAGTACGCCGTAGATTCCGAGCGCGCAATCGGGTGGCAAGAGAACTGAACGAGGCGCAGGCACACGAGGCCTTGCCATTGGCCGCCCTCTGGCAACGGCTTGGGCGAAGTCTCGACTTCCACCACACGAGAACGAATTTCGACATCCTCCCGATGCCGCGGAGACAGCCGGTGCCGCGGCCGGTCGAGATCATCGCCAGCCCGGTGGCGCCGCGTGACCTCGATCTGGACATCCGACAATGGGAAGACTGGGAGGGATTCGTTCTCATCGCCTCGTTCAACGGCAACCGTTATCGCGGCGACGGGGTTGCCGCACTGCTGGCCAGCATGCGGGATATCGTGAAGGAGCTGGTTGACAGGCCCGATTGGCGAGTGTCGGAATGCGAACGGTTCATGACACCGGTGGCCGCGGCTGACACGTCCTGCGGTCACGTCGGCTCCTGCGCCAGATGCTCCGACGTCGATCAACCTGATCCGTTCGCAACCATCGCGTCGTCGGCCGTGTGATGTTCAGCGTCCGCCGGTCGGCCGGAGCGCCTCGCCGGTGATGACGGTGTTGGCGTTCGAGCAGAGAAGAACCACCGACACGCTGACTGGATGGTGCACCGACCGCTTCCTGGAGATATTCGTGGTAAGACATCCGCGTGAACGGTCTCGTTTCACCTGACCTCCAGCGCGGGCTGATCTACACCGTTCATCCGCGGCTCCTCGTGCCGCTCGTCCCCGGCGAGGAGTACCGAATTCTGGCGAGCACCCGGATTCGGCTCGCCCGGCACGCGCAGTTGCCGTCCTACGAGCCGCTCTATCGGCGTGCCCGGCTCCTGTCGCGCCGGCGTGCGGACGAACTGACCTGTCAGGACGCGTCCAACGCTCCTCGCATCTGGGTCGCGTCACATGGCTGGTTCCGGATGGATATACCTGACGCAGCACTGGCCGGTGCGGTCGTGGTAATTGGCGCGGCGTGCGGGATGGCGCCGCCGCCAGGCCGTGAAGAGCCGACGAGCGAGGCACTCTGTTCGCCATACACATCGGAGATAGCCGGCCTGCGTGAGGTGGAGTGGGATGAGTTCTACAACGATTTCGACATGCGGACGTCGGTCGATGACGCATCGCAGCTGACGGTCTCGTACGGCGAGTACGTCTTCGAACGCGAAGGGATTGAGGTTGATGCGCTGATGGCCCGCGCCTTGCGTCGAGCGGAGTGGTACTTCGACCTGACGGAGCCGAACGTTGTCATGGCGCTCAGCCGTCAGGAGTGGGCATGCCTGGACACTGGCAAGACCGCGAAGCCGTTCCTTGCCCACGTCACGATGTACTTCGATGCGTAATCCATCTGCCTGATTCCGGCGATCGCACGGCAGAGTTAGGGTTTGTGAAGGAGGTTGTCGTTGGCTCGACGCAGGACTCCCATCCGATACGCCATCGTGGGGCTCGGTCACATTGCCCAGGTGGCGGTGCTGCCAGCCTTCGCGCACGCACGCCGGAACTCGCGCCTCACGGCTTTGGTCAGCGACGATGCGACCAAGCGGCGGCTGCTGTCGAAGCGGTACCGTGTGCCGGCGGTGTTCTCATACGCCGAGTACGAGAAGTGCCTCGAGCAGGTGGACGCCGTCTATATTGCGCTGCCGAATCATCTCCATGCCGAGTACACCATCAGGGCCGCACGGGCCGGCGTTCACGTACTGTGCGAGAAGCCGATGGCGGTGACGGCGGGTGAGTGCCGGCGCATGATCGATGCGTGCCGCAGGAATCGCGTCAAGCTGATGGTTGCCTACCGCCTCCACTTCGAGGAGATCAACCTGAAGGCTGTCGATCTCGTACGGCGCGGCCGGATCGGCGAACCGAAGTTCTTCAATTCCTCGTTCGCGATGACCGTCCGGGCCAACGACATCAGGAC
>JBOGIQ010000455.1:0-3998 GCA_050742535.1 Vicinamibacterales bacterium
CATGCCGACCTGCGTCCATGCGTGACCGTCATGCGTGACCGTGACTGGAAAGTAGGAGGGATCGCGGGCGGTGAGCCCTCCTCCTTTGCCGGACGGTCGGCCATCGGCTTGGCCCGCCGGTGCCGCCGGTGCTCCGGCGAGGCCGGCGGCGAAGCCGCCGATCGGCAGCACGGCCTTCAGATCCTCACGCATCGCGCGGAACGTGGCGGCGTCGATCGAGATTCTGAGTTCGTGGACGCGGTTGAGGGCGAACAGCCGTGCGTAGTCGGGCTTCGCCTGATTGCCGTGCGTCGCGGGAGACCACCCGCCGGGACGAACTTGTGGTCGTGGTGGCGCCGTCTCCACTACCGCAGTTCCGTTGAGCGGACTCCCATTGACGATGTGGAGCGCGAGCAACGGTGCGGCAACGACCGCGGTGAGAAACCTGACCATTACGTGCCTCTCGTTCCAGGAATCGTAGCCACGGCTGAGCTGGGCGCACAACGAACCTTGGATCGGGCTCGCTCATTGTCGCTTCGAGTCACATAGAGTCCCATCACGATGATCCGCATGGCGTCACATCCTGTTGGCCGATCTGTTCTCGCCGATACCGAGGTCGAGGATATAGCGATGTCACAGAGCGCGGAACGTCGAAAGCACGTGCGTCGGGCAGTCTTCATCCCGTGTCGAATCGAGGGCTCCTCGGCGGTGATGCATCTGACCGACGTGAGCCCCGGCGGCTGCTTCGTTACGACGAATCACGAGGTTGCTGCGGGATCCGGCATAACCCTCCGGGCGACGATATCCGGCGCAGAAGTCACGTTTCCTGGCCGCGTCGTGCGGGTGCAGCCGGGCCGGGGATTTGGACTTGCTATCAACGTCGCTGAGTTGAACGATGTCGCGCGACAGACGTTGGAGGGGCCCGTACGAGCCTGTCCGCGGTGCGAGTCGACCGACACCATTCGCACGAAGGC
This sequence comes from Vicinamibacterales bacterium, assembly GCA_050742535.1. GTDB lineage: Bacteria > Acidobacteriota > Vicinamibacteria > Vicinamibacterales > UBA2999 > Gp6-AA40. The sequence goes on from JBOGIQ010000455.1 coordinate 954, forward strand.
CGGACGCACAACCACGTGGCACTGCTACAACTGCAAGAACAGCTTCGTCTCGCCCGCCCCCCGGAAGTTACGTCAGGCCCCGAGACGAATCAGCGCGGCTGGTCAGCACAATCCGTAAGCGTTCGGGCGCGAGCCCCCGTGGGGACGAACCCGGGAGATCTATTTGCTCAGGGGCTTTCTCGAATAGACGATCGCGTGGTGGTTGCCGCAGTCGATCTTGTCGGGCAGACCGTCCGGCCTTCTGACGTTGAGCGTGCGCCAGACCGTCAGCTCGTCGCCGTTCTTATTGAGGATGTAGACCTCGCGCATCACGTTGGCGAATCCGCCGGGACGTTGTTGGATCGTGGTGATAGCGAGCCACCCGGCGTCAGTGGACGCGGTGGCGGTACGGCCGGTGAACAACACTGTTTGGCTGCCATCCAGTTTGACCTCGCCGATTGGCGTGAGCGTCTGACTCGAGACGCCCTGGGAGAACGTGTCCGCGTGGATCCAGATCTCCTCTGCTGAGACGCTCAGCCTCATCCCGTTGCTCGCGGGCACACCGCAGATTCCACCCCAGCCCTTCTCCGGCACGCGCCCCCACGTCCCCTCGAGCCGGGTGATCTTGTCGGTCAGCGGAATTTGCTGCGCAGCGAGCCGTGGCGATACAGCCGCCACCACCGCGGCGGCGACCGCGACCGCAACGATACGCATGGGGGTTCGCATCGGTGAAGAGTATGTGCGGCTTGTTACCGGTCTGTTACCGAACCGGGACGAGCTCCAGGCCGATCTCGACACGAATCGCGGATCTACCTCGAGATTCCCCCGGCCGGCGGCAACAGCGCGGCGATCTCCTTCGATCGCGCCACGGCGCTCGGGGTGCGGCCGGCGTCGTCCCTGACGTCGGCGCGCGCGCCGTGCTGCAGGAGGTAGCGGACCACGTCGGTCCGGCCGGCTTCTGCGGCCTGGAAGAGCGCCGTCTGCCCCTGCTTGCCGGTCATCGAGTTGTTGCGCGCAATGCGGCCGGTCAGGCTGGTGACGTCCGCGATGCGCGCGTTCACGTCGGCGCCAGCCTGCCGCAGGATCTCCATCGTCTCCAGCGACAGCGAGACGACGTTGTCTGGCGTGCCCGGGCCGAGAACGCCGGCGCCGCCACCTCGCGTGCCGATGCCGGCGGCCGCCATGAACGGCGTGACGCCGGAGGCATTCGGCAGATCGACGAGCGCGCCGTGCGCCAGCAGCAGGCGGACGACCTCGTTGTCGAACGTCTGTGCGGCGCGGATGAGCGGCGTGGCGCCGGTGGTGAGCAGGTCGTCGGCGAAGCGGTTGTCGCGGCCGCCGCGGCTCGGCTCCTTGAACGCGAGCTGCGCGTTCGGGTTGACGCCGGCGGCAAGCACCGCGGTGATGAACGCCAGCGATTCGGATGACCGGCGGCCGGCCCGGCTGTCCCGCCCGCCACGCATGGTCACCGCCACGTAGAGCGGTGTCCGACCCCACCAGTCCCACACGTGCGCATCGGCGCCCTGTTCGAGCAGGAAGCGGGCGACCTCCGGGAAGCCGTTGTCGAGTGCCATGATCATCGGCGTCATCCCGTCGGGGTTCGGCCGGTCCTTGTCCGCGCCCGCCGCGATCATCGTCTTCACGCAGTCGAGACAGCCGGCGCGCGCGGCGTAAAGCAGCGGCGTCAGGCCGCCGGCGGGGCGATACATCACCCGCGGCTCATTGGTGATCTGCGAACCCCAGTCGGTGGCGTCGGCGCGAATCGACAGGTCGGCGCCCTTCGACACCAGGAACCTCACCATGTCCGGGTGGTTCTGCGCCGCCGCCCACATCACGGCCGACTGGCCGCGCATGCGCTCGCGGCGGTTGACGTCGGCACCCTCGCGCACCAGCGCCTCCGCCAGCGCGACGTTGCCCGTCCGTGCCGCCAGCATCAACGCCGTCTGCCCGTCCTCGTTCGCGACGTTGGCGTTCGCCCCCACTTCGAGGAGGAGCTCGACCAGCGGCATGTGGGCCACTTTGATCGCCTCGGCCAACGGGCTGGCTCCGTAGCGATTGACAACGTCGGCGCGCGCGCCCTTCTTGATCAGCGCCTCGACCAGCTCGCGATCGACCTTGTAGGTGGCCCAGTGCAGCGGTGTCGTGCCGTCAGCCTGCGCCGTGTTGACGTCGGCGCCCTTCGCAATCATTTCAAGCGCCGCGCGTCGATCCCCGGCCTGGATCCGATCCGCCAGCACACTTTGGGCATGGACAGGCGATGCCAGCGCGAGCGCGGCGACGAACGCGAACGGCCCGAACGATTTAGACCACATCAGGCGACAGCTTGTTGTGGTGTGCCCACAACCCTTTCTGCACGTCGTAGAGGAACCGCTGCGGATCCTTCCATGTGCGCGGCAGGCCGTTGAGGACGCCGGCCTTCAGCATGTCCGTGGACTCGTCACCCTTCCGCACGAGATCGAACACCCGGTCGTAGATCGTCTTCATGACGTCGTGCTCGGCCTGCAGCTGCGCCTTCGTCATCACGGGCCCGTATCCGGGCACGATCCGCGTCCGGTCGTCGCACATCGTCAGCAGGCGGGCCATCGCATCGACGCGGCCGCCGATCCACGCCCCGGTGAACCAGTCGAGTTCGGGGTCGCGCGCGGGCGACGCGACGTCGCCGACCGCGAGGACGTTGGCGTCGCGGAAGCGGACGTAAATGTCGCCGCTGGTATGCGCCGCGATCAAGTAGCCGTACTCGATCCGCTCGTTGGCCGTTGTCATCGAACCGGTGTCGTAGAACGTCTTGTCGGGCCGCGCCGCCGCCGGACGCGGCTGCCGGTAGCGGTCCTCGGCGGGGCTCCACACCGGCGTCGCCATCCACAGCCTGGTGTTCTCGTGCGCGACGATGGTCGTGCCTGCGTTCGCGCCCATTTGGCGGATCGCCTCGTTGCCGCCGGTGTGCTCGAGGTGCCAGTGCGTGTTGATCAGCGTGACGGCCTGCGGGCCTGCCCTGAGCAGAGTCGAAGGGCTTGCCGCGGGCGTCCACACCTGACGCACCGCCGCTATCATTGAGGCGGTCTGGGC
>JBOGIQ010000456.1:0-3979 GCA_050742535.1 Vicinamibacterales bacterium
AATACGGCGATCCCAAGATTCCGGCCGAGCGCGCCATGTTGATGTCGTACTCGCCCTATCAGAACCTCAAGCCCGGTCAGAAGTATCCGAAGGTCTTCATCGAGACGTCGACGAAGGACGATCGCGTCCATCCGGCGCACGCGCGGAAGGCGGGCGCACGCCTGAAGGAATATGGGTACGACTTCCTGTATTACGAGAACATCGACGGCGGGCACGCGGCAGCCGCCAATCTGAACGAGCGTGCGATGCGATCCGCGCTGGAGTTCACCTATCTTCAACAGCGGCTGATGGACTGAACGCGTGTTGTCGAATTTCGTTCGCCTCTGCCTCGCGGTCTGCGCGCTCTGGGCGTTCGCGGTCGCGAGCCTGCCGGAAGCGGCTGCCCCCGGCAGGCATCCTCAAGGCGAGCCTAACAAGGCTCGCCCCACGACCGACTCTGATAAGCCCCGCCCCACGAGCGAGCAAACGATCCGCCAGTACTGCGGGAACTGTCACAGCTCGCAGGCAGAGTCCGAGGCCACTGCCACCGGTGTCGTGCTCGACGCGCCCGACCTCACCCGGATTCCCGAACAGGCAGAGATGTGGGAGAAGGTGGTGCGCCGGCTGCGCACCGGCTCGATGCCGCCACCAGGAATGCCGCGTCCGGCTGCGGCGACCTCCGAAGCGCTTGCTTCGCATCTCGAGACGGCATTGGACCGGGCGGCTGCGGCACGGCCGAACCCCGGACGTCATGCCCTTCACCGGCTGAACCGCAGCGAATACGCGAACGCGATCCGCGACCTGCTGGCGCTCGAGGTGGATACGGCCACATTGCTGCCGCCGGACGATTCCGCGGATGGCTTCGATAACAACGCGAGCCTGCTTGGCGTGTCGCCGGCGCTGCTGGAACGCTATCTGTCCGCGGCGGCCACGATCAGCGAACTGGCGATCGGCAGCCCCCGCATCATGGCCGGATCGGAGACGTATCGGATCCGCGGTGACGCGTCGCAGGTCGAGCAGAACGAGGACCTCTCGCCCGGCACGCGCGGCGGCCTGATGGCCACGCACACCTTCCCCCTCGACGGCGAATACGTGATCAAGGTCCGGCTGCTGCAGACCAACCTTGGATCGGTACGAGGGCTGGAATACGAGCACCAGCTCGAGATCACGCTCGACGGCGAGCGCGTGCTGCTCGCTCCGGTTGGCGGCCCGGAGGAGTACGTCCAGTCGTCGCTGAACGCCACCGACGTCGTCAACGCGCACGACCGGAAGCTGCAGGTTCGTGTGCGTGCGAAGGCGGGGCAGCGCGCGGTTGGGGCGGCGTTCCTGCGTCGTCCACCGGCGTACGGCGGCTCGCGGCTCCAGCCGTTCCTGCGGACGACGCTGATCGCGACGGATCATCTGGGGTTGCCCCACGTCGAGAGCATGACGGTCACCGGGCCGTTCGGGCCGACAGGTGCATCTGAGACGCCAAGCCGAAAGCGTGTGTTCGTCTGTCGGGCTCCTGTGGGTCCGCCTCAAGGCGGACACTACAGCGGACCCGAGGAACGCGCCTGTGCGGAGAGAATCGTCCGTTCCCTGGCAAGACGGGCGTACCGCCGCGAGGTCACGGCCGCCGATATTGCGCCGTTGATGGTGTTCTACGAACAGGGCAGGAGCGAGTCCGGATTCGAGCGAGGCATCGAGCTGGCGCTGCGGGCGGTGCTCGTCAGCCCGAAGTTCGTCTTCCGCAGCGAGCAGGATCCACCAGCCGTGGCCGACGGTCAGGCGTACCGCGTGAGCGACAGCGAGCTTGCATCGCGGCTGTCGTTCTTCCTCTGGAGCAGCATTCCGGACGAGGAGCTGCTGAACGTGGCCGCGAGCGGACGGCTCCGTCAGCCGGCGGTGCTGGAGCAGCAGGTTCGACGGATGCTCGCGGATTCGCGATCGCGGGCGCTCGTCGCCAACTTCGCTGCCCAGTGGCTGCACTTCCGCAACCTGCGGAGTACGACCCCCGACAAGAATCTCTTCCCGGACTTCGACGACAACCTGCGTCAGTCGTTCGAACGAGAGCTCGAGTTGTTCGTGGGCAGCATCCTGGACGAGAACCGCAGTGTGCTCGACCTGATGACGGCGGATCACACGTTCGTCAATGAGCGGCTGGCGCGGCACTACGGAATGAGCCACGTCTACGGCGCGCGTTTCCGCCGCGTCACCGTGGCGGAGAACGCGAGGAAAGGGCTGCTCGGCAAGGGTGGAATTCTGCTCGTCACCTCGCACGCCGACCGGACGTCCCCCGTGGTCCGCGGCAAGTGGATCCTCGAGAACCTGCTCGGCACGCCGCCCCCGCCGCCGCCCGCCGAGGTTCCGGCATTCCCGGAGAGCGATCCACGCGCCCCACAGACGGTGCGCGCGCGGATGGAGCGCCATCGCGCGAGCCCGGCCTGCGCCGGCTGTCACCGCGTGATGGATCCGCTCGGGCTGGCGCTCGAAAACTTCGACGCGGTCGGGACATGGCGCGCCCAGGAAGCCGGCGTCCCCATCGACGCGTCCGGGCAACTGGGTGATGGAACACGCGTTGACGGAGCGGTCGCTCTGCGCGACGCTTTACTGGCGCGTCCGGCCGTGCTGGCGGGCACCTTCACCGAGAAGCTGCTCACCTACGCACTCGGGCGTGGTCTGGACCACTACGACATGCCGGCGGTACGGCAGATTCTGCGGGCGGCCGAGCGAGACGATTACCGGTTCGCACCGCTGGTGCTGGCGATTGTCCGCAGCGTGCCGTTTCAAATGCGCATCAAGGGAGAGTCGTGACGTTTGTTCTGAGGCGACGGATGCATCGGCGGACGTTCCTGCGCGGAGCAGGGGCGGCGCTGGCCTTGCCCTGGCTGGAGGCGATGACGCCGCCGTTGATGGCGAGGCAGCGCGCCGCGGTGGCTGCGCCGCGCCGTCTTGGCTTCGTCTACATCCCGCACGGCGTCATCATGAACCAGTGGACGCCGGCGGCCGCGGGGGCCGCGTTCGAGTTCACGCCGATCCTCCAGCCGCTCGAACCGTTCCGCAACGATCTGATCGTGGTCAGCAACCTGACCCGCGCGGCGGCCGTGGACAATCACGCGTGTTCGGCGTCGGCCTGGCTCACCGGCGTCGCAGCCAAGCGGACCGATGGTCCTGATTTCCGCAACGGCGAGTCGATCGATCAGGTGATCGCCCGCCAGATCGGCCAGGACACGACGTTCCCGACACTCGAGCTGGCCACCGAGGATTTCACGGGCCTGGTCGGCGCGTGCGATCCAGGCTACAGCTGCGCCTACATCAACACGCTGAACTGGCAGACACCGACAACGCCGCTGCCGATGGAAATTAATCCGCGTGTGGTCTTCGACCGCTTGTTTGGCAGCGGGCGGACGGCCGCGGATCGTACGGCGCGACGGGAGACCGATCGCAGCCTGCTCGACTTCGTGGCCGGCGATCTGCGGCAGCTCGAACGCGGTCTTGGCGCCGCCGACAAGGCGCGGCTCGGCGAGTACCTGGGATACGTGCGGGAGATCGAGCGCCGCATCCAGCGGGCGGAGGAGCGGGCGCACAATACCCCCGAGGTGCCGGACGCGCCCGTCGGCGTTCCGGAGTCGTACGAGGAGCACGTCGGGCTGATGTTCGACCTGCTGGCGCTCGCCTGGCAGACCGACCTGACGCGCGTGTTTACGTTCATGATGGCGCGCGAGGTCAGCCAGCGGACGTACCCCGAAATCGGCGTGACCGAACCGCACCACACGATCTCGCATCACGGCAACCGCCCCGGGGCTATCGCCGCCCACGCGAAGCTGAACACGCATCACGTCGGCCTCTTTGCGACGTTCATCGAGCGCCTCAGGACCACGCGCGAGGGCGACGCCTCGCTGCTCGATCATTCGTTGATCGTGTACGGCAGCGGCATGAGCGACGGCAATGGGCACACCGGGGGACCGCTGCCGCACGTGCTGCTCGGCAAGGCGGACGGCCGGGTCAAAGGCAATCGCCA
>JBOGIQ010000457.1:0-3972 GCA_050742535.1 Vicinamibacterales bacterium
CTGGGTCACGCTCCACAAGGATGGCTCTTCGCTCACGATTGAAGACGATGGGCGGGGCATTCCCGTGGACAAGCACTCGCGAAGCAAGAAGAGCGCGCTCGAGGTGATCTTTACGACGCTGCACGCGGGTGGGAAGTTCGAGCACGGCAGCTATAAGACCGCGGGTGGCCTGCACGGCGTCGGCGCGAGCGTCGTCAATGCGCTCTCGAAGGAGCTTATTGCATCGTCCCGGCGGGACGGGGCCCAGTGGGAGCAGCGGTTCAAACAGGGGAAGCCCGTTGGTCCGTTGAAGAAAGTGGGACCCGCGCGCGGCACCGGCACGACTGTGTACTTCCACCCGGATCCGACCATCTTTCCCAAGGTCGAGTTCGATCCAGCACTGATTCAGGACCGTCTGGATGTCGCCGGCTACCTGCACAAAGGTCTCAAGATCGCCTTCGAGAACGAAGAGACGAAGGAAAAGCAGGTTTTCGAGCATTCGGATGGCTTGAACGAGTATCTGCGCAAGATTCTCGCCGAACGAGGGGCCAAGCCCGTTCACGACGCGCCCTTCACGCACACCACGTCCGGTAAGGACGAGGGAATGCGTGTAGACCTCGTGCTGCAGTGGACTGAGGCGACCGACGAGCACGTTCGCAGCTACGTCAACGGGATCCCAACCGGGTCGGGCGGCACGCACGAAAATGGTTTGCGTGCCGGGCTTGGCAAGGCCATCCGAAACTTCATCGACACGCACAATCTCTCGCCGAAAGGCGTGACGCTCGTTGCGGAGGACATTCGAGAAGGCCTGACCGGTGTGATTAGCGTGTTCCTCTCCGATCCGCAGTTTCAGGGACAGACGAAGGACCGCCTGAACAATCCTGAAGTTCTGTCCGCTGTCGACTCAGTGGTACGGCCGGCGCTGGAGCACTGGCTCAACCACAACAACACCGTCGCCGAAGCGATCGTCGGCCGAATTATTCTGGCGGCGCGGGCGCGCGAAGCGAGCCGTGCGGCGCAGCAGGAAGTCACCCGACGTGGCGGGACGGGCGCGCGCCTCAATCTGCCGGGGAAGTTGAGCGACTGTACAGCGTCGAGCCGCGACAACACCGAACTCTTCATCGTGGAGGGCGATTCGGCCGGCGGGTCGGCCAAACAGGGACGCGATCGGGGACGACAGGCAATCCTGCCGCTTCGCGGCAAAGTGCTCAACACCGAGAGCGTGTCTCTTGCGAAGGTGCTCGAGAACAAAGAACTGGCAGACCTGGTGACGGCGCTCGGGTGCGGCGTGGGCAAGAACTTCGATCTTCGCGGCCTTCGCTATGAGCGCGTCATCATCCTTGCCGATGCCGATTCCGACGGTAATCACATTGCGACATTGCTGCTGACGTTCATCTACCGCCACATGCCCCAGCTCATTGCAAACGGGCGGGTGTTCCTGGCGCAGCCGCCCCTCTATCGTATCGATGTCGGCAAAGAAACGTTCTGGGCCCTCGACGACACGCAGCGAGACGAGATCGTCAAGAAGCAGCGGGGCGGGAACGGCCGGGTGACACCGGAGATCACGCGTTTCAAGGGATTGGGCGAGATGATGCCGAAAGTCCTCTGGGAGACCACCCTCAATCCCAAGACCCGCCGCTTGCTGCGAGTCGCGGTTGCGGATCAGATCGTCACCGACCGCGTGATCAACGAGCTCATGGGGAAAGACGCGTCTGCAAGGTTCAGGTTCATCATGGAGCGGGCAGAGGATGCCGAAGCTTTGGATGTGTGATGACTAAGCGGCCGAGCGTTTGCCGCAAGATCCGGAGCGTAAGCGACGGCAACGCGTGGGGGTGGATTCCCCACCATTTGTCAACTCCTCCGGATTAGGCCGGAACCGGTACGGAGGTTAGAAAGCGAGTTGGATCGTAGAGCGTGCGATGACGAAGCATAGCGACCAGAATCCGAAGCCAGCGGTCGACCACACTGCGGAGGGCGCGACCGTGTGTCTGGCCGCGGGCACGCAGCTGTTTATAGAACGCGGCGGTCGTCGCGTCCTGCTGGAGGCTGACGCGACCCCAATGGTAGGCGGCCTCGCGCAACCGGGTATTGCAGGCCCGTCGCATCTGGACCAGACGCCGCTTGCCACTGGCCTTGGTGATCGGCGCGGTGCCGATGTGGGTCCGCAATCCGTCATAATCCCGAGTGGCCAGCGGCTGCGTGGCCTCCGTGAGCACCGCGACGGTCGTCATTCTCCCGACTCCCGGCAAGGACGCGAGAATCTCCACGTCACGGTGTTCCCCTGGCTCCGCCTCGGACGCTGGCCGCTCACCCAATTCCGCCAACAGGGCGTCCTGTCGGCGTTCGCAGTGTTTCCGCTGCGCGGCCACGAAGCGCAGATGCGCGATCAGCATCTGCAGGGTGTCCCGCGTCGCCTCGATGACGCCCGGCGCGAGCTCAAAGCCCGGCGTCCGCACGGCGGCGAGCACGTCAGCGGCCGTCACCCGTCGAAGGCGATGCCTGCGCAGGATCGTCAGAATCGCCGTGCGGGTCAGCCCCTGTTGCTCGGCGGGGGTGGGTGCCGCTTCGAGGATCGTCCAGAACCACGGCTCATCGGCCGCGGGGCACAGGCGCAGCAGCGGCGGCGCGATGCGGTACACCTGGTCACGCAGTTGATTGGTCAGCCGGCTGAGATCGCGCGCGTAGTCTTCTTCCAGGCGCGCGAGTTCGCGCAACTGCAGGATGACCGGGTCCTCCACGTGGACGCGGCGAAAGGCCGGTCGATCGGTGCGCAGCGAATCCGCGAGCACGTGCGCATCGCGGCGATCATCCTTGGCGCCGGCCGCGGTGTGCCGATCACGAAACCGATCGAGCTGCTTGGGATTGATCGCATACACCGCGCAGCCGCGCTCGAGCAGGGTGGCCACGAGTGCCCCGCGTGGCGATTCGATGGCGACGGGGATCTGCGCCGCCGCGACGCCCGTGTGGGTCACCAGCTCCGCCAGGTACGCCTCGAGGGCCGCGCGGTCATGGTCAACTCGACGTGTGTGGTGCACGACGCCGGTCGCATCGACCAGACAGACCTGATGCGTCTCGTAGCCCCAATCAATCCCCAAAAACCAGCTGCCGTGGTCAGTCATCGCATGAGTCTCCTGTTGCTGTCGGCCGTCCGTGGTGTGTCCTCGTCCCTGTACTGGCGCTCGTGGCGCGATTCCCCACTGGAGGTGCACCACGGCCGTACCGGTCGGGACGCAGATCCACCCCAGGCGCTCAGAGCGCAGGGCCCCGCAGGCGTTCCCAACCGGTCGACCGAGCTCGAATCGTTCGGTAAAGTGATGCGACGCGCGCACGCGCGTCGCGGGCCTGTGGAAGCTGCCGGAGCCGTGGACGCACAGCACGCGCCCACCGCTCCTTGGAAAACTACAGAACAGTTTTCCACAGCTACCACAGGCCTTTCCGTATTTAACACGTGACGGCCTCTGTCATAAATGGTACAGGGGCCCCACGCGGATCAAAATATGGAGGGTCGTATGAGCGGTCGAGTCATGATTATGCCGGTGCTCATGGTCCTCGTCGCGATGCTCTCGCTGACCACGGCGACCATTGCTGACCAGCGTTCGGGTGAGCCGTCCAAGGCAACCTGGACTCCACCGCGCACTTCGGATGGGCAACCAGACATCCAAGGGTATTGGACCAACGACGCGTACACCCCGGTGGAACGCCCGGCGGAGCTCGGGGAGAAGGAGCTTTTCACCGAAGCCGAAGCGGCGGCGTACTTCAAAAAGCGTCAGGATCAGCTTCTTGGGCAAGCCAAGGACAACATTCACTACGACGATGCAATTTGGCAGGCTGAGAATTATCTGAAGCAGGCGAACCTTCGGACGTCGCTCATCAATGATCCACCCGACGGAAGAATCCCGCCGCTGACTCCAGCGGCTGAGAAACGCGCAGCGGCCCGGGCCGAAGCGCGTGTGGCTGGACCTTCGGACAGCGCCCAGAACCGATCGTTGGCCG
>JBOGIQ010000458.1:0-3960 GCA_050742535.1 Vicinamibacterales bacterium
GCTCAGCTCGGTTGCGCCCGGGCGTCGCGTGCGATTTAGCTGATGGTGGAAGGGGTAAAGCCAAGCCAGTATAGGGGCCTCAAGATCACTCGTCAACGCGACAGCGCATGTTCAGCCGGGGTTGGATCAAGCCGCTTATACTCGTGCCGCAATGGCAGACCTCAGACCCTGGCAAGTCGTGAGTCGCGAAGTCGTGTTCAGCGGCGGTCCGGTCCGCGAAGTGTCCAAAGAGTCCGTTCGCCTTCCCGACAACCGGTTCGTCCCCGACTATTACGTCGTCCGCTTTCCAGACTACGTGCTGGTCTACGCGGAGATGGAGGATGGCCGCGTGGCGATGCTGCGCCAGTACAAACACGGACCGCGGCGAGTGTGCCTGACGTTTCCGGGCGGGTCCATCGAGGACGGCGAATCGCCTGAAGCCGCTGTGCGCCGTGAGTTGATGGAAGAAATCGGCCTTCTGGCACAGAAAATAGAACCGCTCGGCGCCTTCGTGACGAACGCCAACCAGGGTTGCAACACCGCTCATTTGTTCCGCGCGACCGGATGCCGCCGTGTCGCGGAGCCCTCGTCCGGGGACCTCGAGGAGACCGAAGTGCTGCTGCTCGATCGGGCCGTACTGCTTCAGCCGGAGCGTGTCGAGGAGATTGGGCTGGCGACACACGTGGCGCTGCTGCTGCTGGCGACGCGTAGTACACTGCACCTCCAACGCAGCGGGTCCGCCTGAAGGCGGACACTACGCGACCGGGTCCGCCTGAAGGCGGACACTACGCGAACCTCTGGCGTCGTCGCCAACCCTGTAGGACATGAGTACCGCGATTACCGAGCACACGACGTTCAGCGACCGCTCGATCGAACAGGTCCGCGACTACTGGAACCGCCGGCCGTGCAACCTCAGGCATTCGACGGAGCCAGTCGGCACGCGCGCCTATTTCGATCAGGTGGAGGCGCGGAAGTACTTCGTCGAGCCGCACATTCCGGGCTTTGCGCAGTTCGAGCGCTGGGGTGGCAAGCGAGTACTGGAGGTTGGCTGCGGTCTCGGGACCGACACGATGAATTTCGCGCGCGCGGGTGCCCACGTCACTGCCGTGGACCTGTCGAGCGCGTCGCTCGATCTCGCGCGCCGGCGGGCGGCCGTGTTCGGCCTTCAGGATCGAATTACGTTCGTCGAAGCGAACGCCGAGCGGCTCAGCGAGTTCGTCGCGCCGGCGGAGTACGACCTCGTGTACTCGTTTGGCGTGATTCATCACACGCCGCATCCCGAGCGTGCGCTCGATCAGATTCGCCGCTACTTTTCGGGACCGCGCACGGTGCTGAAGCTGATGGTCTACCACCGCTGGTCGTCGAAGGTGTTCGGCATCCTGTTTCGCGAGGCGCACGGCGCCTTCTGGCGTCTGGACGAGGCGGTGGCGAAGAACTCCGAAGCGCAGACGGGCTGCCCGGTGACGTATACCTACACGCGATCGTCGCTGTGCCGGTGGGTCGAGACATCAGGCTTTGCCGTCGACGAGCTGTTCGCGGATCACATCTTTCCCTATCGCATTCCTGATTACGTGCAATACCGCTACGCAAAGGCGTTCCCTTTCAATGCGCTGCCGACGCCGCTGATGCGTGCGCTCGAGCGCAGCTTCGGGTGGCACCTGTGTGTCACCGCCCACGCGACCGGAGGCGTTTCAGCCGCCGACCGATGAAAGAGAGCAGCGCCGAGGCGCACGCGGCGGAAGTCGAACGCCTCAAGACCGACGTGTCGCGGCTGAAAGGTCGAGTCGAGAGCCTGCACACGGCCAACGGCCGCCTGCGCGACCGCATCACGACGCTGCAGGAGACAATCCGCGACTTGCGGAAGCGCCCTGCCGCCGTGAAGGCATCGAAGGCCGAGATCGACGACACCTACGGCATCGAGCATGTCCGGCTGCTCCTCGGCACCACGAAGCGTCCGCGCCTGAATGCGGAGCAGCTCCGCCGGGTCGAGACCGAACTGAGGTCGGCGACGCTCGACGAAGTCCTCGGTCTGTTTCCCGACGATCGTCTGTTGTCGAATTTCGTGCTCAATCTGTGGGAATGGGGACAGGGCAAGACCACACTGCAGAGCCTGCCGTGGAACGTGTCCCTCCCCATCTCCGACGTGTGCAACGCACGCTGCACCTTCTGCACGTCGTGGTTCGAAGGGCGGCATCAGCTCACGGTCGAACAGCTCGAGTCGTTCGAGCCGGTGCTGCGCACGGCAGTCTATGTGGGGCTGGTCGGCCACGGCGAGCCGCTCTCGCATCCACGGCTCGGAGACATTGCCGACCGCCTGGCCGAATATCTCGACCGGCGCGCGGCGTCCTACACGATCACCAACGGCGTCTACCTGCCGAAGTGGTTCGATCGACTGGACCAGCTGCGGCTCAAGTCGCTGTCGTGCAGCCTGAACTCGGCCTCGGACGAAACGCATCAGGCGGTGATGGGACTCGGGGCGGGCGCGTTTCCGCGGATCGTTGACCACCTCCGCGCGCTCGCGGCCGGACAGGTGACGAAGAAGCCCATTTCGGTATCGATAACCCTTGTCGTCACGCAGCAGAACATCCACGAGATTCCGGCCTTCATCGAGCTTGGGAACGACATCAAGGCTGCGACGATTTACGTGCGAACGCTGCTGCCGCAGCCAGGACCGGTGGCCGGCCTCAACTATCACGTCCTGCCGCCGTACCTGCACCCTGATTTCGAAAGACTGCGCGCGAACGCTGCTGCTGCAATGAAGGCATCTGCTGTGCCGGTGATTGGCGACCCCGACACCTGGGGAAATCCGATCTTTCCGACCGACGTGGCGCGGCGGCTCGAGGCGGCGCCGCCGGTGTTCATCTCACGGTCCGACGTCATCCGGGATCGCGAAGCCCGGGCACACAGCGGCGAATACTACCTGTCAGCGGGGCGCGTTATGCGCGGCGAGCCGAGCACGGATCCGCTCCTCGCCGACAAGCTGCACGACGGCAACAACCCGCTTGGCCGGGAGGCACCGTTCCGCTGTCGCGCTGTGTACAACAACTTGTACGTGAACGAGCTCTTCTTCCGCGTCTCCCCGTGCTGTTACCTCATCAACACTCCCGGATACGACGAGGTGCGGCTCAAGGACGTGGACCTCGTCTCCGCCTGGAACGCACCGTCGTTTCAGGAGCTCCGTCACCGGCTCGCCGACGGCCCACTGTTTGGCGCCTGCCAACGGTGTCCCGAGGCGTGGTGAGCAGCACGCCGTATCTGACGATCGTTGTCACCGGCCGGAACGACGACTTCGGCGGCGATTTCAACGCCCGTTTCTTCGGTGCCCTCCGGTTCAACCACGATTGCCTGCGCGCGGCCGGAATCCCGCACGAATTCGTGTTCGTCGAATGGCGGCCGATAGCAGGGCAGCCGTACCTGGCGACGCTGACCGCGCGCGCGTTCCCGGAACTCGCCGATTCTGAACTCCGCTCCTACGTCGTCGATGCCGCGTATCACGACGCGCTCTCGCTCAACCCGCGGATCCAGTTCCAGGAATTCATCGCCAAGAACGTGGGCATCCGCCGGGCGCGGGGAGAATTCGTTCTGACGACGAATACGGATATCTATCTCGGCCGCGGCGTGCGTGACTTTCTGGCGGAACGTTCGCTCTCTCCGCGCGTCCTCTACCGGGCCCCACGCCATGATCTCAGCTGGGCCGGCGATACCTCATCGCTCGACTGGGAGGTCCTGCACGACGAACGGAACTGGGAAGAGGTGAATCACATCCAGCCTCCGTGGTTCACCAATGCGTCCGGGGATTTCCTCCTCCTCGATCGTGAGTCGTATCACGAGCTGCGTGGCTTCAACGAGGTCTACCGCAACGCGAAGATCCACATGGACGGCAACTTCTGCGTGAAGGCGCATGCCAGCGGCATGTCGCTCGTGAACATCGGCACTCCGGTCTTTCACGTCGGCCGCGGCACGCTGCACGCGCAGCGGGAT
>JBOGIQ010000459.1:0-3908 GCA_050742535.1 Vicinamibacterales bacterium
ACCGCGGTGAGAGCGACGGCGAACCCGAGCACACGACCGTCGATGCGGATCGTCATCCAGAAGGGCAGGCTGATCGGAATCAGTGCGAGCATGAGATCGACGATCGCCACAGCCAGGCCGATGCCCAGCGCGCCACCAGCAGCGGCGAGGATCGCGGACTCGGCGAGCCGCTGTCGCACGATGCGGCCGCGGCCGGCGCCGAGCGCCACCTGCACGGCCACTTCGCGCCGCCTGTTCATCCCGCGCACGAGCTGGAGGCCAGCGACGTTGGCGCAGCAGGTCAGCGTGATCATCGCGACACCTGCGAGCAGCATGTACAGGTACGGGCGCAGGTCGCCGGTCTCGAACTCGCGCAGTGCGGTCAGCTTGACCCGTACGCCCGCATTCTCGTTTGGATACTCGCTCTCGAGGGCGGCGGCGACTCTGTTGAGGTCGGCCTCGGCCTGCGCGAGTGTGATGCCCGGCGCGACACGCGCGATCGCGTCGTTGAAGCGTGCCCCGCGCCGCCTGATACGGCGCTCCGGCGGCAACAGCGCGAACAGGCTCTCCATCGGCACCCACATCGACGTCCGATGCGGAAACCCGAAGCCGGGCGGCATGACACCCACCACCGTGTAGCCGGTCTCATCGGTGCGCAGGACGCGCCCGATGACATTCGGATCTCCGCCGAAGTGGCCCGCCCACAGCGAGTAGCTGATCACCACCTTGTGCGCGTCCGCGCCGGGCTGATCCTCTTCCGGCGTCAGCAGCCGGCCCAGATGTGCGCGGACCTCGAGGATATTCATCGCGGCGGGATGCAGATGTGTCAGCATGGCCACGGTGCTGGTGCCATTACCGAGAATCTGCGACTCCGTGGTCCTGTACGCGCCGATGCCGGTCACGGTGCGGGCACGCCGGCGGAAGTCCTCGAGGTCGGGCAGGGACGTGCCCTGAAGCACGCCGCCCTGGCCGATGTTCCGGCTTTCGATGCGCACGAGTCGATCGGGATCGTCGTAGGGGTAGGGACGCAGCAACACGGCGTGGACGAAGCTGTAGACAGCAACAGCGACACCGATACCGAGCGCCAGCGTGATAACGGCGGCGGCCGAGAACGCCGGATTGCGCCGGGCCTGGCGTATCGCCTGACGCAGGTCGCGTCCGAACTCGTCGAGCCACGCGCCGTGTCTGGTGGTGCGAACGCGCTCCTTCGCCTGTTCCAGGCCACCGAGCCGACGCAGGGCCTGACGACGCGCTTCCCCGGGTGTCTGGCCGTTGCTGACATCGGCGGCGACGGCCATTTCAACGAACGTCCGGAGCTCGTCGTCCAGATCACGCTCCGCGCGATCCCGCCGCGCGATCCATCGCACGATGGACGCCAGTCGATGGAGGAGCGTCATGCGCCCTCCAGCACGCTCGTGACGGCCACCGCGACGCGGTTCCAGCGCTCGCGATGCCGTTCGAGCTGCCGGCGGCCCGAGGCCGTCAGGCGGTAGTACTTCGCGCGCCGATTGTTTTCGGTGGCGCCCCATTCGGCCTTCAGCTTGCCGTCCTGCTCCAGGCGGTACAACGACGGGAACAGCGATCCCGGATTGACGTGAAATTGATCGCGACTGAGCGCCCCGAGGCGCTGCGAGATGCCGTAGCCGTGCAGCGGCTGGCGGACCAGGATGGTCAGGATCATCAAGTCGAGCGTGCCCTGGGGAATATCTAGCTTCTCCACCACCGCTCCTTTAGGTAATCTATATGAATCGGATGATGGCACGGCTCATTTAGGGTGTCAAGATGAAGGGCAGCGCTCAGTTTTCCGTCGGCGGCTCAATGTGGTCGATCACGACCGTCTGCAGCGGTTTCGTCGCGGGTTCCAGCTTCAGGCCGAGTTGCTCCTCCAGTGCGATGAAGATCGACGGCGCATCGCCCGGAGCCGGCGCCGCGTCCGGGCCGGGCCGCGCGCTCGAAGTCGTCAGTGTCAGCGCGTAGTACCCCTTCAGCCCGGTCCGGTCTTCGACAATCCGTCCGACACTGCTGCTCAACGATCGCGCGAATGTTGAAAGCAACGTGCCGCCAATGAACACCCGGCCCTGCAGGAACAGTGAACCGCACGTCGCCATGACCTCGTCCTCCGATGGCGGCGTGGGTCGAGAGACGACCGGCGCCGCGGCGGAGGCCGCGGCAAGTGCCGCGCAGTCGTGCGGGCTCGGCTTGAGCTGCGGCCCGAGCCGGCCGTCCGCGCGCGCAAGGACCAGCGCGAAGATGGGCCGCTCCTGCATTTCGTTGCGCGCCTCGAGCTTCAGCCGGCTCTTGAACAGGGCGCGCCACATTTCCTGAATCTGCGCCGCCGACGCGCCGGACGGCGGCTTCACCGTGACATCGTAGCGATTGCGCCTCGCCCAGTCGGGCAGATTCCGGTACTGGGAGTCTTCCGTGGGCCATGCCATGGGAAGCAGGTTCTGAATCGAAATGTTCACGGCGCTGTAGGTGCCGTCCGGCAGCCGTCGCGTGTCCCCTCCCGGCGCGCCGCTCACGTTGGGTTTGATGGAGCTGACTTCGAACTCCACTGATTGCTGAGCGGTCGGCGCTGCTCCGAGCGGCAACAGGATCAGGACGCCGATGAGGGCCGCAAAACGCAGTGTGATGAATGGGGCGATCACGACGGAATAGACCACCCCCACGCCGTGCGGGTTGGATCGGCTCTTATTTCCGTGGGGCCGGGGTGGGCGGACAGGTCCCGAAGACGGCGCGGATTGTTCTCGCCTCGAAATTCGGGAGGTCGGTCTGATCGGAACCCCTCGAATCCTCAGGATCGATCGTTCCCGTGAGCTCGACTTTCATGCCCACGTACACGTCGAGACGAAAGTCACGAACATTCTCGACCTCGTACATGTTGCCCGTTGCCGGTACGATGCCGGATGTGCCCGTGGCGCCCGGGGTCGCTCCGGGCCGCGACGGACCAGTCTGAGGCGTCGTGGCATCTGCAAGGATGTAGTCGTCGTAATCACCGGGCTTGCCGGACACCTCAATCTCGCGGTAGAGACACCCGACCACGACGGTTGTCGTCTGACCCGAGGTGGCAGTCAGCACCGGCGCAGGGCGCGGGGCCGCCGCCGTCGGCCGACCGGGGTTCTGTGGCGTCTGAGATGCTGCAAGAACGGCTGTCGAGAACAGCGCGAGCGTTCCGGTGGCGATGCATCTGATGGTCATGGCGTGGCTCCTCGTCTCCTGCACGTGGTACAAAGCCACGGTGCAAGCGCTGCACCACGCGCTCGCGCCCCAAAATGCGCCGTCGCCATTCGCTGAACGAGCTGTACCGGCGATCCAACCGGCGGTCTCCTGGCGACTGGTAGTGACCCGGGCTATAACGGAACCGACCTGAAATCGAATCGTTTCAGGCCCGTTTTTCATTGGTAGCTTGGTTGGCGTTGGCTGGCAGATGACCGGTTTCGGACCTCGTTTGGTCACATCTTTGGACACACTCGGCCGACGCCAATGTGTGACTACGTGTACCTCGTGCCGTTCATCGAAGAAGACGCGCACACAGTCTTCCCGAGGTGGCGAAGGAGTCAGGTTTTGAAGAAGGAAGGCTGACGATGGATAGGCAACGCGCTCAGAGTTTTCCGTGGGCGGCTCAATGTGGTCGATCTCGACCGTCTGCAGCGGTTTCGTCGCGGGTTCCAGCTTCAGGCCGAGTTGCTCCTCCAGTGCGATGAAGATCGACGGCGCATCGCCCGGAGCCGGCGCCGCGTCCGTGCCGGGCCGCGCGTTGACCGAAGTCGTCAGCGTCAGCGCATAGTACCCCTTCAGTCCGGTCCGGTCTTCGACAGTCCGTCCGACACTGCTGCTCAACGTTCGCGCGAATGTTGAAAGCAATGTGCCGCCAATGAACCCCTGCCCTGCAGGAACAGTGAACCGCACGTCGCCATGACCTCGTTCTC
>JBOGIQ010000460.1:0-3880 GCA_050742535.1 Vicinamibacterales bacterium
GCGATCGTTACCATTGGCCTCTTCGTTCTCGGAGCGCTCTCGGTTCCACAATCGCCGGCAAAAGACATCGTCGAAATCAAAGTGCACGGCTATTACTTCGCCGCGCCGGCAACGGTGCCGATTACCGTTGCCGTCGAACCAGGGGAGAAGAACCGCATTCTCGTGGTCGAAGTCGACAGCGAGGACTATTTCCGATCGTCGGCGGTCGAGCTCGACGGTGAAAAGGAAAAACGGCTGCATTCGGTGGAGTTCAGGAGCCTGCCCGCCGGGGAATACACGCTTCGCGCGCAGGTCCGCTCGAAGACCGATGTGCTCGGCACTGCGACCGGCGGGCTGGTCGTCACTGGAATCACTCCGCTGAACTGATACCTGGTTCCTCGGCTCTGAGCCAGCACCGGGCCCTGAGGCCTACTTGTCTATCGCGGCGGTCCACTCCTCGACCTGCTTCTCCGTCATCGCGCCGCGCGGCTGCACGCGCGCGTCCTCGTAGCCCCATTCATCGACGTCAACCAGATACTGCTGCCGCGACAGCAGCGTGCCCTGACAGACTTTGCTGTCGCGCGTGGGCACATCCAGCTCCGCGGCGAGGCGATTCAGCAGGTCCTTGATCACGGAGGATGGGATCAGCGCGCGCTCCCCGGGGTAGATGAACCCAAACAGGATCAGGTGACTGAGCAGCACGCGCCAGTTCGGACCGAACCGGCGAACGAGCCGCTCCCAGTTGAGCAGGCCGCTGCAGTGCCGGAACAGATGGGCGACGTCGGCGCCGTCGTAGCGTTCGCGCTCCATGATCATCGCCTTCGACCAGATCATTTCCTCCGCCGGACACAGCTTGACGGGAGCGCCCAGCACTTCCTCGTCCACCGCGTGCGCGAACCACTCGTCGTCCACTTCCGCGACGGCGTTGCCGGAACTGAAGATGACGTCGATGAACTTGTCGGCGTGGTGCGCCTTGGCGAGCCAGTGGGTAAACGTGATTTCGGTCTTGAAGCCGGCGCGTTCCAGGACGTCGAGGACGCGCTGCACGTCGCGCGCCCGCACGAAGATGTCAAAGTCCTTCGTGGTGCGGGCAATCCCCGCGTAGTACTGGAACGCGTAGGTGCCACCCACCATGTACGGTACGCCGCTGCGGTTCAACATATCGAGGGCGGTCCGGTACAACTCCGCTTTCTCGGGGGTGGTGAGCAGGGGGGCCTCGGTGTCGATCACGTCGGTCTACCTCAGATGGTCCGTCTGACGATGGACGCTATGAAGGGCTGCACGTTTCAGGCCGTCTTCACGACGGGTTCCCCGAGCGGCGGTGGCGCCGCCGTCTCCGGCGCGTCGTCTTCGAGCGGCAGCTCGAGGACCAGGTAGGGCGGCCGTTCAGGGTGCAGCCGCGCCATCAGCGGCATGGCGACGTTGTAGACGGGAACGCCGGTGGACGTCCGGCCTTCTGCCGTCCCGCGATGGGCGTGGCCATGAAAGACCGCGTTCACGCGGTAGCGGTTAATCGGCTCCTCGAGCCGGCTCGACCCGAGATACGGGTATATCTCCGCCGGTTCTCCTTCGACGGTCGCGCGCACCGGCGAGTAGTGCATCAGCGCCACGCGCCGTGTCGTGCGCAGACGCGCCAGCGCGGCTTCCAGCTTCAACGCCTCGTCGATGGCTTCCTGGACGAACTGTTTGATCGTCTGTTCCCCCCAGGGACCCAGCGCTCCGCGGCCGAATCCCCCGGCGAATCCCTTCACGCCGGCGAAACCGACACCCTGGATTTCCGCGGCCTCACCGTCGAGAACCTTCACGCCGGCGTCGGTCAGGATCTGACTGATCTCGACCTGCTTGCCCGCTTCGTAGTCGTGGTTGCCAAGCACGGCTATGACCGGGATGTTCATCGACGTCGTGACCTCGCGCGCGAGAATGCGCGCCTCCTCCGGAAGCCCGTAATCGGTGAAGTCGCCGCAAATCAGCAGCACGTCAGCGGTGTGGCTGATTTGCGCAAACAGGGCGTGGAACGTGCCCTGCGAGGTTTTCGACACGTGGATGTCGCCCATCGCGGCGATTCGAAGGTGACGGCGGGTTGTCATCTGGCGTTCGAGCATGGTTCAGGTGGCGCTGTCGCGCGCCTCAGGAGGTACTCAAGAGCGGGGCCATATGCTCTACAGCGGAGGTTCAGAGGGTTCAAGGGGTTCAAGGGTTCAAGGGGTGCAAGATATGAAGAAACTGTGACAGCGGGCCGTGAGCACGCGTCCAAAGTTACATTCGTCTAACTCGGCAAATGACCCCGCCTCGCCCGCACGTGCTCGTTGTCGAGGACGAAGCCCACATCCGGGAACTGGTGTCGCTGCACCTCAGGCTGGAACATGCCGTGCCGGTTGAAGCGGATGACGGCCGGGCCGCGCTCGACCTCGCACGGCAGCGGCGCTTCGATCTGGTCATCCTCGATCTGATGCTGCCTGGCCTGGACGGGCTGACCGTCTGCCGCGCGATCCGCAAGGATTCGCCGAACCGCTCGACGCCGATTCTGATGCTGACGGCGAGACGCGAAGAGACGGACAAGGTGCTGGGACTCGATTCCGGCGCCGATGACTACCTGACCAAACCGTTTGGCGTGCGCGAGTTGATGGCCCGCGTGCGCGCCCTGCTCCGCCGCGCGGGCGCCGGAGAACGATCAGACGCGCCGCCGGTGTCCGTACCCATCGTCTATCGTCACATCGAGATCGACCCTGCCCGCCGCCGTGTACGCGTCGGCGGCCGCGATGTCGATCTGACGGCCAATGAGTTTCAGCTGCTCTCCGTGCTCCTGGGCAGCCCAGGCATCGTGTTCAGTCGCGAAGCGCTGCTCAGACGCGTCTGGGACGAGGCAACGTTCGTCACCGTGCGCAGCGTGGACACGCTGGTGAAGCGCGTGCGCAAGAAAATCGAGTCCGATCCCGCCGAGCCCGCCGTCATTCTCACGGTGTGGGGCGCTGGGTACAAGGCTGCCGATGTCGCCTGACCGCCGTTCGATGCGAGGCGTACCGTGGCGTCGGAGCCTCTACTGGCGGATCGCGCTCGGTCTCTTTGCGTTCGTCGCTTTGATGCTGGTTGCGGAAGGCGCGCTCTTCCTGTGGATCTCTCAACGCCTGGCCGGCGCAATGCCGGCGCGTTCGCCGCGCCAGCTCGCCGGCCTGGTGGCACGCGACGTCGGCGTGGCCCTCGCCCGCGACCCGACGATGAATCTCGATACCTATCTCGCCGACCAGTACAACGGCGTGGCGCAGACGTTTTTCGTCGCCCTTCGAGATGGCCGCGTCGCCTCGAATCACGATGACGTCCCCGACGAGATCCTCGCGGAGCTGCGCGCGGAAATGGCGCTGATTGCCGAACGCGCCGAACGGAGGCGCGGCCTCAGACCCGGAGGCCGTCTGGAAGGCGAGCGGTTCGGAGGCGACCTTCCGCCGCGGCGAATGCGCCCCGGCGGACCCGGGCCACGGCCGATCGGCGAGGTGGCGCCGGTGTTCGTCAACGATGCGCAAGTGGGACGCGTGATCATCTGGGCCGGGAATCGCCCGTTCTGGCGAATCGTCCGGCAGCTGGGGCCGACGATGGCCGTGATCGCCGCCACGGTGCTCGCCGTCGGCACGGCACTGATTGCCCTGGTGGTCATCGCGCCGGTGCGCCGGCGGCTGAAGGACGTGCAAAGCGCGACGGAACGTCTGGGCGCCGGCGACCTCTCGGCGCGTGCCCCCGAACAGGGTGGCGACGAGGTGACGGCGCTGGCGCGGTCCTTCAATCAGATGGCCGATGAACTGGCCGCGCGGGCGCGAGCGCTGGAGGCGTCGGATCGTACGCGCCGGCAGCTGATGGCGGATGTCTCCCACGAGCTGATGACGCCATTGACGGCGATGCGCGGCTACAT
>JBOGIQ010000461.1:0-3857 GCA_050742535.1 Vicinamibacterales bacterium
GCGTCGAGAACAACGGCACACCGGCGGCGACGTCGGCGTGTTTCTGGATCTCGACAAGGGGCGTGTAATCGAACTGGCGCATGTCCACCAGCTGCTGCTGGAGGCGCGCCAGCCAGTGCGTGAACGACGCTGCCGGATCGAACACCGCGCGCACCGGCAGCGTGTTGATGAACATGCCGACCATCATGTCGGCACCCTGCACCTCGGGCGGTCTGCCGGACACGACGCTGCCGAACACCACGTCGCGACGCCCGCTGTAGTGCGCGAGCAGCAGGGCCCAGACGCCGTGAAAGAGCGTGCTCAGCGTCACCCGGTATTGCCGTGCGAGCGCCTCGATGGCGCGCGAGGTGGACTCGGGCAGGATCACCTGGCGTTCGTCCGCCTCAATCGGCCGGTCGGCCCACCCGCCTGCCGCACGCATCTCGCCGATCGTCGTCGGCGAATCGAAGCCGGCCAGATGTCCCTGCCAGAACCGTGCAGCCGCGTGCGGGTCCTGCCGCCCAACCCATTCGATGTACTCCTTGTACGGGCTCGTCGGCGGCAGCGTGTGCGCGACGCCGTCCCCACTCAACGTGTACAAGGTGAAGACGTCCTTCAGGATCAGCGTCACCGACCAGCCGTCAGCCAGCAGGTGCGGCAGATTCCACATCATCTGGTACCGATCGTCGGCCACGCGCAGCAGCGCGAGACGCATCAACGGCACGCGCGACAGGTCGAACGGGGTGAATCGCCCGTCGCGCAGCACGGCCTGCACCCGCGCGCCGCGCGCCTCGGGCGCCAACGGCCGCAGGTCCTCCTCATCCCACACGACCTCCACCGTTCGATGCACGACCTGCAGCGGACGCGCCACGGATTGCCAGTGGAAGGACGTACGCAGGATGCTGTGGCGATCGACGATGCGCTGCCATACCCGCTTGAATCGCTCGACGTCGAGCAGACCGTGCAGCACACACGTGTTCTGGACGTTGTAGACGCCCGAGTGCGGCGCGTACAACAGATGGAACAGCATCCCCTGCTGCATCGGGGACAGTTCGTACACGTCTTCGATGTTGCCGGCTGACATCGCTAGTCGCGCTCAGCGCCGATTTCTCGAACGAGCCCATCGAGCTCGGCCTGGCTGAGCAGGCCGCCCGCCCACGTGCCCGCCGCCGGCGGAGTCGAGGCCATCATCGACCGGAGATCGTCGATGTACGCGTCCGCGAGCGCCTCGATCGTTTCGCGGCGGTGAACCTGGCTGCTGTACTTGATGCGCACGCGCATGCAGCCGCCGAGCACCAGGCCGGTGACTTCCACGACGAACGGAAGCGGCCCGGCGGGCGAGTAGATTGGTCCGATCGCATCGTCCGTGAACTTGAAGATCGAATGCTCCTGATGGACGCCGTCGAGGCTGCCGAGATAGTTGAACGCCATCGACGGCACCGGAATGGCGCGCATGGTCTCGGCGACGTCCGGATCGCGGCGCAGATACCGCAACAGGCCGAAGCCAATGCCTCCGTGCGGCAGTGCGCGAAGCTGTGCCTTCACCGACTGGAGCACCTGTTCGACTGGCGCCGCCGGAACCTGCAGGACGACCGGGGCCAGCGCGGTGAACCACCCGACCGTGTTCCAGAGCGCCACGTCCGACAACACGTGCTCGCGGCCGTGGCCTTCGACGGCAACCAGCAGCGCGCGCTGATCGGTCCATCGGCAGTAGGCGCGTGCCAGCGCCGTCAGCAGTAGGTCGGTGATCTGGACGCGATGCGTTTTGACGACGTCGCCCAGCAGCTCCTGCGTGTCGGCGATCGACAGCGATCGCTCGATGGTGACGGCGGAGGCGACGGTGGGAACGCCGTCCGGGAAGTCGATCGGCAGGTCCGATGCGACGTACCACGGTCGGGTCTGCCAATACGACAGCTCGTTCTGCATCTCGTCGGACTGGGCATAGGCATCCAGCTGCTCTGCCCATGCCTTGAATGACGCCGTCTTCTCCGGCAGCTCGATCGGCTTGCCGGAAATACGCTGCAGGTAGCCGCGCATCAGCTCGGGCATGACCACGCGCCACGACACGGCATCCACGATCAAGTGGTGGCAGACAAACAGCAGCCGCGAGGGCCGCTGTCCGAGCGAGAAGTACGCGCCCCGCAGCAGCGGCCCGTGCTCCAGGTCGAGCGACGCCTGCAGCTCCGTGGCGAGACGCTCCAGTTCGTGGTCCTGTTCTGCCGGCGACAACGACGACAAGTCGTATGTGCGCATGGGCGCCGGCGCGGGCCCTTCGCCCACGACTTGCTCCCAGCCGTGCTCACCCTGCCGGAAACGGTGACGAAGCGCCTCGTGCCGCTCGACGAGCGCCTCGAGCACCTCGCTCATCACATCGAGGTGGATGGTGAACGGCACCTCGAAGCAGACGCACATATTCCAGTGATGTCTGTCGGGGATGTCACGCTCGAAGAACCAGCGCTGGATCGGCGTCAGTGGCACCGCGCCCGAGGCGGGGACGTTGCCAACGGGCTTGGCGACGCGGCCGCGATCGAGCACCTGCACGACCGTTTCGATCGTCTGGTACTGGAACAGATCGCGCGGCTCGATCGCCAACCCGCTCTGCCGCGCACGCGCGACCACCTGCAGCACCTGGATCGAATCGCCGCCGAGACCGAAGAAGTTGTCGCGGATCCCGACCCGCTCCAGGTTCAGCACGTCACCCCAGATCGCGGCGAGCAGCTTCTCGAACTGCGTACGCGGCGCGATGTACTCGCCGTCCGGGGCGGTGTTCGGGGTCTCGGCGGCAGCGAGCGTCCGGTGGTCCACCTTCCCCGTCGGCGTCAGCGGCAAGCTGTCGCGCACGTTCCACGTCGTCGGAATCATGAAGTCGGGCAGCCGCGCCTCGACGGCCTGCCGGACCTCGTTCACCGACTGCTGCGCGTCCGGTCGCCAGACGAGATGAGCGACGAGACGCGGCGCACCCGACGGCTCGGAGCGGACGGTCACGGCGGCGTCGGCGATAGCGTGGTGCTGGCGCAGGACGGCCTCCACCTCTCCCAGCTCGACGCGATAGCCACGAATCTTCACTTGCCAATCGCTGCGACCGTGGTAGGAGAGCGTGTCCTCGTCCCACTGCACGAGATCGCCCGTACGGTACACACGCTCGCCGGGCCGCCTCGGAAACGGGTGCGGCACGAACCGTTCGGCCGTCAACGCCGGGCGGCCCCAGTAACCGCGGGCGACGCCATGACCACCGACGAACAGCTCGCCGACCGTGCCGATCGGCGCCAGCAATCCGGTACGGCCAAGCACGAACGCCTCAGTGTTGGCGACCGGACGGCCTATCGGCACATCGTCGCGGTCAACATCGCTGGCCGTCGCTTCGTACGCGCAGCAGCCGACCACCGTTTCCGTGGGCCCGTACTCGTTGACGACCTCGGCAGCGGTGCACCACGTCCGCAGATCGCGGCCGTGGAGCGCCTCGCCGCCTACGACAAGCACCGTCGCGATGTCGGCCAATCCGCTCGCCGGGAGCGCCTCGTTCAACAGGCGGAGATGCGTCGGCGTCAGCTTCAGCAGGACACCGCCCTCACCGTCCCGCAACGCCTGCAGCAGCCCCTCGGCACCGGGGGCGTCCGGGACGACTTCCACGGACGCGCCGGCGACGAGCGGCAGCACCAGACTCGTGACGGTCAGGTCAACGGCGGCAGACGTGTGGGCGATCGTTCGGCACGCCGGCGTCACCCGATACGCCTGCGCTGCCCAGTGCAGGTAATTGTGAAGACCGCCGTGCGTCACGGCGACTCCCTTCGGGCGCCCCGTAGACCCGGAGGTGTACAGCACGTAGGCCAGCTGGTCGCTATCGTTCGGCGTACGGTTATCGCTGCCTCCTTCGTCGG